>NZ_CP045392.1:1925944-2245425 GCF_009363635.1 Erythrobacter sp. THAF29
CGCGAGGGACGCTGGAGGCCCGGCCTCACAGATCAACCGCTGCACAGCGAAATCTTCGCGAGCACCGGTGATGCAAGCGGGGCGGGGCTGGCGCTGGCATTAGCCCGCGATGCACTCCGGGTAGTGGGAGACGGTGAGGATCCACTCGCGGAAACCGAGGATCGCCGACAGGTGCTCTGGGTGCAGGACAAGCGCGCGGTGCAGCGCGGCGGCAGGCCCTATCGCCATGGCCTGCCGCGCGACCTTCGCGACCGGCTTATCCATGTCGAGGCGGCGACGCCCGAAGATGCGCTGTTCGCGCTCGAGGAAGGGTTGAAGTGCCGCGATCTTGCCTGTGTCATCGGCGAGGTCAGCGGCAACCCGCGCGCGCTCGATTTCACCGCTTCGCGCCGGTTGAGCCTCGCGGCGGAAAAGCACGGCGTGGCGCTGTGGCTGGTCCGGCTCGATGCAGCGCCCGAACTCTCGTCCGCCCGGATGCGCTGGAGGACGGAGCCTGCGCCCTCGCTCCCCGCACGCTGGAACGCTGCTGCCCCCGGCGCTCCCGCATGGAAGGCAGAACTGTTTCGTGCGCGCAGCCACGCGCCCGGAGAATGGATTTTGAGTGATGAACGAGGACGACTGGACGCCAGACGCGTCAGTGAGCCGGTCGCGGCCAACACGCAGGATATTGGCGATCTGGTTCGCCCGACTGTCGGTCGATCGCTGGCGGCTCGCGCAAGGATATGAAGCAGGTGAGGGAGGCGATGCGCTTCCCACTGCGCTGATCACCGAAACCGCACACGGTCCACGGATCGATGCAGTGAACGATGCCGGGCGCGCGGCAGGCGCGCAGCCGGGCATGATGCTCGCCGATGCGCGCACGCTCTGCCCCGATATCCAGGTCGCCCCGGCGGACCCTGCGGGCGACCTCGACGCACTTGAGAAACTGGCGCTGTGGTCGCAGCGCTGGGGGCCGTGGAGCGCGCTTGATCCGCCCGATGGCGTGCTGGTCGACATCACCGCTGCCGCGCATCTGTTCGGGGGAGAGAAGCGTCTGCTGGCGGATGTCGAGACTTCGTTTGCGAAGCGCAGGCTGGCGGTGCGCGCGGCCATCGCGCCGACGGCGGGGGGCGCGTGGGCGCTTGCGCATTTCGGGCCACGCCGCGCGATCCTTGGACCGGGCGAAGATGGCGCGCGGCGTCTCGCCGACCTGCCGGTGGCGGCGCTCAGGCTCGATCAGGACGTTCTGACCGTGCTGAGCAGGCTCGGCCTCAAGCGGCTTGGAGACCTCGCGGGGATTGCGGCCGGGGCTGTGGATCGTTCCGAAGCCGCCGCACGCGATGCGATCCAGCGCCGCTTCCGCAATCGCAAATCACCAGCCGCCAACCCGCTGATCCGGCTCGACCAATTGCTTGGGCGCGTTCCCGAGCCGCTGCTGCCGGTCGTCCCGCAGGAGGTGCCGATGGTGCAGCGCCGGTTGATGGAGCCGATCCGCCATCGCGCGCTGCTCGACAAGGTGATTATAGACCTTGCGGACGACATGATGCGCGCGCTCGAGGCACGCGGGGAAGGGGCGCGGCGGCTCGAACTCGGCTTGTGGCGGGTCGATGGCGAGGTGCTGGTGCGGCGGCTCGAACTCGCCAGCGCGACGCGCGAGGCGCAGCATATCACCCGCCTGTTTGCCGACCGGCTCGACGATGTCGATGCGGGTTTCGGGATCGAGACCGTGCGGCTGCGCGCGAGCTGGGCCGAACCGCTCGCATTATCGCAGGGCGATGTCGAGGAATCCGCCGAGCGGCACGGGACTTCGCTCAATGCCTGTATCGATCGCCTCACCGTCAGGCTTGGGCCAAAGGCTGTGTCCCGCCCGGTTCCGCATCCCAGCCACCTGCCCGAGCGTGCGCAGCGTTGGCAGCCTGCGCTCGCGCCCGAACTGGCCTCGCAGGCGGTGCTCGAATTCCACGCAAGGCCGCTCAAAATGCTCGACAGGCCAGAGGCGATTGCGGTGCTCTACGCCTCGCCAGATGGCCTGCCGCAGCGTTTCCGCTGGCGCGGCGACGTGTGCGACGTCGCGCGGGTCGAGGGACCGGAGCGGATCGCGCCCGAGTGGTGGCGTGAGAAATCGACCGTGCGGCTGCGGGATTACTACCGGATCGAAGACAGCAAGGGGCGGAGGTTCTGGATCTACCGTCACGGCATCTCAGGCGACGGGCGCGGCGGCGTGCCGGGTTGGTATTTGCAGGGTCTCTATGCCTGAAAGTTCACGTCGAAATCCCAAAAAAGCCGCTACTTAGCCAGCGATCAGCCTTTTTTTACGTTTCCTTGCTAGCCCGTTCACCATGAACATGCACAGCATCCCTCGCGCCGCAGAACGGCGCTCGCTTCACATCATGGTGAAAAGCCGTGTAAAGTCGCGCGTGGTATTCTGCGACCTGATCGACATTTCCGAAGGCGGCTGCAAACTGCGCGGCTCTTCGGGCTTTGCCAATGTGGGCGACCGCGTCACGATGAAGGTCGACGGTGTCAACGCACCTCTCGGCGTGATCGCATGGATTGAAGGCAAGCTCGCCGGCGTCGCATTCGAAGGGCAGATGCATGGCGCAGTGATCGATCACCTGATCCGCGAACACGAAATGAAGCTCATGGAAGAACGCAAGGAAGACAACCACCGCCGTCTGTAACTCCATTTGCTCAACGACATGAAAAGGGGGCCGACGCCATTCTAGGCATCGGCCCCTTTCTCGTTTCGGCGCCAATCAGCCCGGAGCGTAAGGCAGCGAGCTGTGATGGAGAACGATCTTCAGATCGCCATTGTCGTCCTTCTCATAAGCGAAAGAATATTCGACCTTGGTCTCGTTTCCGTCAGTTCCGGTGAAAAAGTAATTGCCCATAGCAACTGCCAGATCGCCGTCATCGTCGATCACCGTCCCATTGTTTTCCCAACGAACGGCTGTGTAAGGTGCGATGGCAAATCCGCCATCTTCCGTGCCTTCGGTACCGACGAAATAGCTAAGCGCTTCATCGAAGGTTTCGCGGAACTGATCTTCTGCAGCCAGTGTCGGCTTGAAGAGGACGGTCGCGTCGTCGCCGTAAGCATAGTGCGTGCGAATATGTTCTTCCGCGCGCGAACGATAATCGCCGCCATTCGTGAATGTCTGTCCGATCGCTACGATTCCCTCGCCCCATTCTTTCTGGGCAGCTGCCACTTCCTCTGCAGTGATTGGATCGTCGCCCGTTTCGCCTTGCGAAGCCGTTGCAGTTTCGTTGCAGGCAGCAAGTGCGAAGATGCTCGCGCCAAGTGCGGGGACCAAGAACAACTTATTCATTTCAAACTCCCTTTGGGGAGCCTTTGGCCCCCCGATCGATTCAGCGGCGCCATAGGGCGCGCGCTACGTCCGACATCACGAGCTGGATTGCTCGCCAGAGGGGCCCGGTACGCGGTGTTACTACGTCTCATCGGGTAAGGGGTTCCCGCTCAGTTGCATCCTTTTCACTAGCGAAATTCGCAGGAGAACATATAAAGAACATTAGGATTCGCCATGAGCCAGCAAACGATCAGGGAAAGACTCGAAATCCTCGCCGATGCGGCGAAATACGATGCATCCTGCGCGTCTTCCGGGACGGCGAAAAAGAACTCGATTGGAGGCAAGGGTATCGGCTCTACCGAGGGGATGGGCATCTGCCATGCCTATGCGCCCGATGGCCGCTGCATCTCGCTTTTGAAAATCCTTCTGACCAATCACTGCATCTTCGATTGCCACTACTGCATCAACCGCAAGAGTTCGAATGTGCGCCGGGCGCGCTTCACGCCGCAGGAGGTCGCCGACCTCACGCTCAATTTCTACAAGCGCAACTATATCGAGGGACTGTTCCTTTCCTCGGGCATCATCAAGAGCTCGAACCACACGATGGAGCAGCTGGTCGAGTGCGCCCGAATCCTGCGTGAGGAATACGATTTCCGTGGCTACATCCATCTGAAGACGATCCCCGAGGCCGATCCCGAACTGATCCACCAGGCAGGTCTCTATGCCGACCGGGTTTCGATCAATGTCGAGCTTCCCACACAGGCGGGGCTGACGCGGCTTGCGCCCGACAAGGACGAGCGCCAGATCGAAGGCGCGCTCGCCAAGACCAAGTCGCGCATCATCGAGGCGAAGGATGAGCGCAAGCGTTTCAAGCACGCGCCGCGCTTCGCGCCTGCGGGCCAGTCGACCCAGATGATCGTCGGTGCAGATGATGCGAATGATGCCGATATCGTGACCCGGGCGAGCAAACTTTACGGCAATTTCGGCCTGCGCCGCGTCTATTACAGCGCGTTCTCGCCGATCCCCGATGCCTCTGCCGTACTGCCGCTGAAGCGTCCGCCGCTGATGCGCGAGCACCGGCTCTACCAGTCGGACTGGCTGATGCGGTTCTATGGCTTTGCCCCGGGTGAGGTGGCGCAGGCGACCGGCAAGGATGGCAACCTGCCGCTCGACATCGATCCCAAGCTCGCTTGGGCATTGAAGTTTCGCGAGAGCTTCCCGGTCGATGTGAACCGCGCATCGAAAGAGCAATTGCTGCGCGTGCCGGGGCTGGGAACGACGGCCGTGGGGAAGATTCTCGCCGCTCGGAGACATCGGACGCTGCGATTGGACGATGTCGCGCGGCTTACCCAGTCGATCGCGAAGGTGCGTCCATTCCTTGTCACCGCCGACTGGCGGCCCACGACGCTCACCGACCGTGCGGATTTGCGCGCTCTGCTCGCGCCCAGGCAAGAGCAACTGGAGCTGTTCTGATGACAGCGATGCAGAATGTCAGCCTCGGTGCGCATTATGTTGTCCATCTCCCGGCTCCGGACGATTTCGCGTTCTGGCGCGAGCGGGCGAGGGGGCTGATCCAGTGCGACGTTCCGCCCGACCGGGTGAGCTGGATCGAGCCGGGCGGAACCGGCGATCTATTTGCCCAGGAAGGACCGTCTCGAGGCGAAAAACGCCTGTCTGTGCCCGGGAAGGACGCGCGGCCCGTGCGCGCCTCCAAACGCTTCATGAAGCTCGCTCGCAATGCCGCGCTCCATTCCGATCCCGAGCGTTTCGGCCTGCTTTACCGGATGCTCTGGCGCTTGCAGTCGAATCCCCGCGCGATGGAGGACAAGGCCGACCCGGACGTGCGCCGGATCGAGGAACTCGACAAGTCGGTCCGCCGCGACAGTCACAAGATGCACGCCTTCGTGCGCTTCCGTGAGGTGGCGAACGAAGATGGAGCCGAGCACTACGTCGCGTGGTTCGAACCCGATCATCACATCGTGCGCGCCAATGCGGGCTTCTTCATGCGCCGTTTCGCCAATATGAACTGGTCGATCCTGACGCCGCGCGGCTGCATCCACTGGGACGGGGAGACGATGCGCGAAAGCGGTCCGGCGCAGCGCAGCGATGCGCCTGCAGGCGACCCGGTCGAGGACCTGTGGAAGTCCTATTACGCATCCATTTTCAACCCCGCGCGCCTCAAGGTCGGTGCCATGCTTTCCGAGATGCCCAAGAAATACTGGAAGAACATGCCAGAGGCCGAGCTCATTCCCGATCTCATTGCCGGCGCGCAGGCACGGGAGGCGAACATGGTCGATGCGGGCGCGCTGGAATTCGAGGACAAGCCAGAAACGCTGGATGCCATCGGCGAGGCGATTGCGCGTTGCCGCAAATGCCCGATCGGCGAACTTCACAACACCGCGGTGATGGGCGAGGGACCGCGCCGCGCGGCGCTGATGATCGTCGGTGAGCAGCCGGGCGATCAGGAGGACCAGAGTGGGCGTCCGTTTGTGGGACCTGCGGGGCAGCTGCTCGACCAGTATCTCGAACGCACCGGGATCGACCGCAGCAAAGCTTACGTCACCAACGCGGTGAAGCATTTCAAATATGTCCAGCGCGGCAAGCGGCGCATCCACCAGAGCCCGCAGGCGAAGGAGATCGACACCTGCCGCTGGTGGCTGGAGGCAGAGCGCGACATCGTGAAACCGCGCGTGATCCTCGCGCTCGGCGCGAGCGCGGCGCGCGGCCTGCTGGGCAAGACGGTGAGCATCTCCAGAGCGCGCGGCGAACCGATCCCGCTCGAAGGTGGGGCGGAATTGTGGGTGACGGCGCACCCCTCCTACCTGCTGCGCCTCGAAGGCGATGCGCGAGAAAAGCAGGCGGCGCTGTTCGAGGCTGACCTGTCCGCGGTGCGCGAGCGGCTGATGGAGCTCGAAGGGTGAGATGCCCGAGAATGATCTCCAGATACCCAAGCGGACCATCGAACTCGATGCCGACCTGATCGAAGCGCCCGAACGCGCACCCTTCGTCGAACTCGGATTGGTCAGCTGTTTCAGTTTCCTGCGCGGTGCTTCCGATGCGGTCGACCTTGCAATGACCGCACGCATGCTCGGTTATGACGCGATCGGGATCGCCGATGCGAACAGCATGGCAGGGATAGTGCGCATTCATACCGAGGCGACGACGCTCAAGCTGCGTCCTGTTATCGGCACCCGGATCGAAACGGTCGAAGGGCTTCGATTTCTCGCCTATCCGAAAGATCGCGCTGCCTATGGTCGCCTGTGCAGGCTCATCAGTGCCGGGCGGATGCAGACGCTCAGCGGCGAATGGCAGGAAAAGGGCGTTTGCGAGATCGATCTTTCGATGCTGGCAGAGCACGCAGAAGGATCCCAACTGATCCTGCTTCCGCCGGAAGACCTCGAAGCGCGCTTCACCATTCCGGCATGGGCGAGCAATGTCGTAGCGCTCGACGGGAGCGATATGGGGGACGAGGTGAGCGGGGCGCTGCCCGAGCTCCTGCCGCATCTCGTGCGCGGCTTGCCGGGCATGCGGCATATCGCAGCAAGCTATCTCTATCGCGGGGACGATATCGCGCGGATCGATCGTCTCGATGCGCTCGCGCGCGCCAACGGCCTCACGCTGCTCGCCACCAACGATGTCCATTACCATACGCCCGAGCGACGGCCCTTGCAGGATGTGATGACGGCAATCGCCAACAAGACCACAATTGCCGAGGCCGGACACCTGCTCCACGCCAATGCCGAGCGGCACCTCAAGTCGCCGCAAGAAATGGTCCGCCTGTTCGAGCGCTGGCCGCATGCGATCGCCGCCGCGCGCAAGGTTGCCGACTGTTGCGACTTTTCGCTCGATGAGCTGCGTTACGAATATCCGGAGGAGATTTACCCCGACGGCAGGTCTCCGCAGGAATATCTCGAATGCGAGACATGGAAGGGCGCGGAGTGGCGCTATCCTTCGGGTGTGCCAGATTACGTTCGCCAGACCCTGGAGAAGGAACTGGCGCTGATCGGCAAGATGGAGCTTGCGCGCTATTTCCTGACGATCAAGGATATCGTCGATTACGCGCGCAACGAGGTCGATCCGCCGATCCTGTGCCAGGGGCGAGGGAGCGCAGCGAATTCGGCCGTGTGCTATTGCCTTGGCATCACCTCGGTCGATCCGGCAAAGCACGCGTTGTTGTTCGACCGCTTCATATCGGAAGACCGCAAGGAGCCGCCCGATATCGACGTCGATTTCGAGCATGAGCGGCGCGAGGAAGTGATCCAGTACATCTACCGCAAATATGGCCGCGCGCGCGCCGGGCTCACCGCGACCGTCATCCATTATCGCCCGCGCATGGCGATCCGCGAAGTCGGCAAGGCGATGGGGCTTTCGGAGGACGTCACCGCAAGCCTCGCCAAAACTGTGTGGGGCGGGTGGGGCCGCGAGATCAGCGAAAAGCACGCTGCCGAGACGGGCATGGATATCTCCGATCCGCACTTGAAACGCGTGCTCAAGCTGACCGAGCAGATGATCGGCATGCCGCGCCATCTCTCGCAGCATGTTGGCGGTTTCATCCTGACCGAGGGCGCGCTCACAGAGACCGTCCCGATCGGCAATGGCGCGATGCCCGAACGCAGCTTTATCGAATGGGACAAGGACGACATCGAGGCTTTGGGCATCCTCAAGGTCGATGTGCTTGCACTGGGTATGCTCACCTGCATCAGGAAGTGTCTCGACCTGCTCGATGCGCATCACGACCGCGCGCTGACACTGGCGAGTGTGCCACGCGAGGATCCGGAGACCTATGCGATGCTGCGCAAGGGGGATTCGCTCGGCGTCTTCCAGGTCGAAAGCCGCGCGCAGATGAACATGCTCCCGCGCCTTCGCCCGCGCGAATTCTACGACCTTGTGATCCAGGTCGCGATCGTGCGTCCGGGACCGATCCAGGGCGACATGGTCCACCCTTATCTCAAGCGCCGCCGGGGCGCGGAGCAGGTAATCATCCCCAGGCCTTCGCCCGAACACGGGCCGCCGGATGAGCTTTCGAGCATTCTGGAGCGCACGCTCGGTGTCCCGATTTTCCAGGAACAGGCGATGAAGATCGCGCTCGACGCGGCGAAGTTCGACTCCAAGGAGGCGAACAGGCTGCGCAAGGCGATGGCGACTTTCCGTTCGCGCGGGATGGTCGACGAGCTGCAAGACATGATGGTCGAGCGAATGGTAGAGCGAGGCTACGAACGAGATTTCGCACAGCGGTGCTTCAACCAGATCAGGGGCTTCGGCGAATACGGTTTCCCCGAAAGCCACGCAGCCAGCTTCGCTCACCTCGTCTATGTCTCGAGCTGGCTCAAATGCCATTTCCCCGCAGCCTTCGCGTGCGGATTGCTCAATTCGCAGCCCATGGGCTTCTACGCTCCGGCGCAGATCGTGCGCGACGCGCGCGAACACGGGGTCGAGGTGCTACCCGCAGATGTAAACCGGAGCATGTGGGACTGCACGCTCGAGGAGATGGGTGAGGCGCATGGGGGCGAATCAGGCCGTTTCGATCGTCACATCGCACTGCGGCTTGGCCTGAGGCAGGTCGATGGTTTCCCCGAACATATCGCCGCGCAGCTCATCGCCGAACGCGAGGGAAATGGCCTGTATCGTGACGTTGCCGAACTGCGGGAGCGGGCAGGGGTGTCGCCTGCGCATATCGAGCGGCTTGCAAGCGCGGACTGCTTTACCTCGATGGAACTCACCCGCAGGCAGGCCCTGTGGGACGCGCGCAGCCTGATTGCAGGCCCGGACCTGCCGCTGTTTCGCGCTGCGGCGGAGCGCGACGAGGGGGCGGAGCGTGTGCAAATGCGCCTGCCCACCATGCCGCTATCCGAGGAGGTGGTGGCCGATTATCAGACCACGCGCCTCAGCCTGAAGGCGCACCCGATGGCCTTCCTGCGCCCCTCGCTGGCCGAACGCGGCTTCATGCGCGCCTGCGATCTGCGCGCGAAGAAATTCCGTTCGATGGTCAATGTCGCAGGCGTCGTGTTGATCCGCCAGCGACCGGGCAGCGCCAAGGGGGTGTGCTTTATCACGCTCGAGGACGAGACGGGGGTGATCAACCTCGTCGTGTGGCCTGATCTGAAGGAAAAGCAGCGCCGCGTAGTGATGGGCTCGCGCCTGATGGAAGTGAGGGGGCGCGTCGAATATGACGACGAGGTGATCCACGTGATCGCGCACCACATGACCGATGCAACCGAGAGGCTCTACGCGCTGTCGGACGACATGCTCAACGCGCCCGTCGCGCGCGCCGACCATGTGAATTCGCCTCTGCCCTCGCAGGTGGGTGGGAAGAAGGCAATGAACCCGCGCGATGACCTTCAGGCTGATGAAGCAGAAGCCATCAGGCCACGCGACCTTATCGACCAGCTGCCCGAAGCAAACGGAGCGCCGCAGCGAGGCGTGCGCGGTGCGCCCAATACCCGCGTCCACCCACGTAATGTTCGGATACTTCCGAAGTCGCGCGATTTTCATTAGGACTGCCTGTAATGGCTCGCAAAACAGTCCCTTGGCGGATCAGTCGCCGTATCGGCCGATTCAAGGGAGACCGGCGTCTGCTGGCAATGCTCGCGCTTTTCGCAGTGCTCATCGGCGCATGGAGTTGGCTCGAACGTCACCCCCAACACAACCCTTGGGCGCCGCTCGATTTGCGTCATCCGGTCGGTTGGGCGACCGCAAGCAAGCTGGTTGCCCTCAAAGATGATGCAGATCAGTGCCGCGCGGTTCTCGAGCGAAGCGAAGTCAGCTTTCGTGTGCTCGAAACTACAGGAAGCGGCGAATGCGCGCGGTCAGACAGAACTCAGCTGACAGGCTACCCACTCGCGCCCGATACTCCTGCCGTTACCTGCCCCGTTGCAGCGGCCATGGAGATGTGGCGTACCCGCTCGGTCGAGCCTGCTGCCAAAGAGATATTCGGATCCGAACTCGCCCGGATCGAGCATCTTGGTGCCTATTCCTGCCGTCGGCTCTATGGCCGGGACGATGGACCCTGGAGCGAGCACGCGACCGCCAACGCGATTGACATCTCCGCATTCGTTCTCGCGGATGGGACACGCATCAGCGCGCTCGGTGACTGGGACGGAAGCGACAAAGAGCAGCGGTTCCTGCGCGAAGTGCGAGACGGTGCATGCGGCGTCTTCGCGACGGTCCTCTCACCCGATTACAATGCGGCCCATGCGGATCATTTTCACTTCGACCAGCAAAGTCGCTGGGCCGGAGTATGCCGGTGAGCAAACATTAGGCGGCTTCGAGCGCGTAGCCTGCCGAACGCACCGTACGGATCGGGTCCTTCGCACCTTCGACCGTGATCGCTTTCCGCAGTCGCCGGATATGCACATCGACCGTGCGCAGCTCGATATCGGAGCCTGTGCCCCAGACGCCGTCCAGCAGCTGTCCCCGGCTGAAAACCCTTCCCGGACTTTCCATGAAAAATTTAAGCAGTCGGTATTCGGTCGGGCCAAGCTGCAAGGACTTGCCACGGCGTTGCACCTTGTGCGCAACCGGATCGAGCTTGATATCACCGACTTCGATCGTCTCACCGGCCAGGGCAGGGCGGATACGGCGCATCACGGCGGCAACGCGTGCGAGAAGTTCGCGGGGGCTGAACGGCTTGGTCAGGTAATCGTCTGCACCGGTCTCCAGCCCGCGAACACGGTCGTCTTCTGCCTCGCGAGCGGTGAGCATGATGATCGGCACATGTGCAGTTGCCTTCCCCCGGCGCAAGCGACGGCAGACTTCGATCCCGCTCGTGCCTTCGATCATCCAGTCGAGGATTACCAGATCCGGCACATCCTCGCTCGCCATTACCAACGCTTCGTCACCGTCGGCGGTGGTGCGAACCTCGTAGCCTTCGTTCTGGAACCGATATTGAAGCAGTTCAGACAGCGCCGGATCGTCTTCGACCAGGAGCAGTTTCGCGGAGGACATCGGTTTCTTCTCCATAACCCCTGCCTCCACCGAGTCGGGAGGCGCGGTCAAGGATATGTTTCATCGCCGCTACCGTTTTGTGACAGCCAGCCTTGCCGCCGGCTTGATCGGGTGAGAAGAACCTATTCCCGATCTTCTTCCGGCGGATAGGTGCCGGTCGCCGCATAGTGGACCATTTCCGCGACATTTGTTGCGTGGTCGCCGATCCGCTCAAGGTTGCGGGCGACGAACAGCAATTGTGCCGCACTCGAGATGGTCGCAGGATTTTCGACCATATGGCTGACAAGATTGCGGAAGATGCTGTCGTAAAAAGCATCGACCTTTGCGTCGGTCGCGATCACTTCGCGCGCAAGGTCCGGATCACGTGCGGCATAGGCGGTGAGTACGTCGTGCACCATCTCGCCAGCCACCTCTGCCATGGCGGGCAGCAGTGTGAGCGGCTCGAAGCGGTCGCGCATATCGATTGAGCCCACGCGTTTGGCAATATTCTTCGAATAGTCGCCGATCCGCTCGACCACACCTGCGATCTTGAGCGCGGCGATGACTTCGCGCAGGTCGTCAGCCATGGGCGCGCGCAGGGCGATGATGCGCACGGCGAGCTTGTCGACCTCGGTTTCAAGAGCATCGAGCTTCTTGTCGCGTTCGACCACGCCCGCGGCAAGCTTCTCGTCCCGACGAGCCAGCGAGTCCATGGCTTCCTGGATTGCGACCTCTGCAAGTCCGCCCATTTCCGCGATCAGGCCGCGAAGCCGGGTGATGTCTTCATCGAATGCTTTTACTGTATGGTCTGACATTAGCCGTACCGTCCCGTGATGTAGTCTTTTGTTCTTTCCTCGATCGGGTTCGTGAAGATATCAGAAGTCGGCCCGTATTCGACCATTTTCCCGAGATGGAAGAATGCGGTGCGCTGCGATACGCGCGCGGCCTGTTGCATGGAATGGGTCACGATCACGATCGCGTATCGGCCGGAAAGCTCGTCGATCAGTTCCTCGATCTTCGCTGTTGCGATCGGGTCGAGCGCCGATGCTGGCTCGTCCATCAGGATGACCTCAGGATCGACTGCGATAGCGCGTGCAATGCACAGCCTCTGCTGCTGACCGCCCGAAAGCGCCGTTCCGGAATCGTCGAGACGGTCCTTCACCTCTTCCCATAGCCCTGCGCGGGTCAGCGACTTTTCGACGATCGCGTCGAGATCGGCCTTTTTCTCCGCAAGACCGTGAATCTTCGGGCCATAGGCAATGTTGTCATAGATCGACTTGGGGAAGGGATTGGGTTTCTGGAACACCATGCCAACCCGGGCGCGCAGCTGGACAACATCCATCGCATCGGAATGTATGTCTTCGCCATCGAGTTCTATTTGCCCGGTCACGCGAGCGATCGGGATGGTGTCGTTCATCCGGTTGAAGCACCGCAGGAAGGTGGATTTCCCGCAGCCGGAGGGGCCAATGAAAGCGGTCACGTATTTGGGCGAGATGTCGATCGAGACGTTATCGATCGCCATTTTATCGCCGTAATAGACCGAGACATCCTTCGCGCGCATTTTCGCGTCGGTGTCTTGCATTTTTTCGTGAATGACAGTCACCAGGTCTTCTCGAACTTGTTGCGGAGGTAGATAGCGAGGCCGTTCATCAGCAATAGGAACAGCAATAGCACGATGATCGCGGCGCTGGTCCTTTCGACGAAGCCGCGGTCGATCTCATCGGACCAAAGAAAAATCTGCATCGGCAACACGGTCGATGGCGACGTGAAGCCTTCGGGCGGCGTGGCAACGAATGCGCGCATCCCGATCAAGAGCAGCGGTGCTGTTTCGCCAAGCGCGCGGGCCATGCCGATGATGGTGCCCGTAAGCATGCCTGGCATGGCAAGCGGCAGGACGTGATGAAACACCACCTGCACCGGCGAAGCGCCAATGGCTAGCGCACCGTCGCGGATCGACGGAGGAACCGCCTTGATGGCATTGCGCCCCGAAATCACGATGACCGGCATGGTCATGAGCGCGAGCGTCATGCCGCCGATCAGCGGTGCAGAACGGTAATTCGGGAATATCCAGAGGAATACCGAAAGACCGAGCAAGCCGAAAATTATCGAGGGAACTGCGGCCAAGTTATTGATCGAAACCTCGATAAGATCGGTCCAACGGTTTTTGGGAGCGTATTCCTCTAGGTAGAGAGCTGCCATTACACCGATCGGGAACGCGAGCAGGAAGGTCACGATCATTGTCAGGATCGACCCCTTGAGCGCGCCCCAGATGCCGGCTGCCTGAGGGCTTGTCGCGTCCGAGCGCGCAAGGAAGCCCCAATCCCAGTTTTTCGAGAGCTTGCCCTCCGACTTGAGCCGTTGAGCGAGGGCCTGCATTTCGGGGGAACCTTCGCCGGAAAGCCCCGATGCAAGGTCGGATGAGGCGGGCAGGTAGAGAGTTTCAGTGCGCCGGATCATCGAAGGATCCGAACTGAGCGCGGCCGCTACATCGCGCCAGGCCTCGTCGCTCAATTCGGCGGCAGCTTCTTCGCCAAGCGCGCGTTCCGCATAGAAGTCGACGATGTTGCTAAGACCCTGCATCTCGAGCGACTGAAGGGCACCTGGAGAAGAAAGTGTGGCTTCGTCGGCGCTGATCCCGCTCTCGGCGAAATCAATCGGCACGGCGAGTTCGGCGCGTTGGAAACCGCCGATCCCGTTCGTGAACATATTGACCAGCAAGAAGATAAGGACGGCGACCGAGAAAACGATCGCACCTTGGCCTAGCAGCTTGAAATTGCGCTCCGACCGGTAGCGTTGTGCGAGGCGCTTTTCGAATTCCGGAGTGCGCGTCGGACCGACCGTCTCGGCGGCGGATGAGGTGATGGGTTCGTCCATCGCGGAGGAGGAAGTGGTGTCACTCATATGCTTCACGGAACCGTTTCACTACGCGCAACGCAATGATGTTGAGCATCAGCGTCACGAGGAAGAGCGTAAATCCGAGCGCGAAGGCGCTGAGATAGGTCGGGTGATCGGTGCTCTGCTCGCCAGTGAGCAGCTTCACGATCTGGACTGTGACTGTTGTCATACGATCAAGCGGGTTGGCACTAAGGTTCGCTGCGGTCGAAGCGGCCATGACTACGATCATCGTTTCGCCGATGGCGCGGCTGACTGCCAGCATAATGCCGGCAACGATGCCGGGCAGAGCCGCAGGAAAGAGCACACGCTTGATGGTTTCCGATTTGGTTGCTCCCATGGCGTAGCTGCCATCACGCATGGCGCTCGGAACCGCAGCGATGGAGTCATCAGCCATCGAGGAGACAAAGGGGATAATCATGACCCCCATGACGACACCGGCGGCAAGGGCGCTCTCGGTCGACGCTCCCGAAATTCCGACAGCGACTGCAGCATCGCGGATCGCCGGTGCCACGGTAAGAGCTGCAAAATAGCCATAGACCACGGTCGGTACGCCAGCGAGGATCTCGAGCGCCGGCTTCACCCATTTGCGCACGGTCGGATTGGCATACTGGGTGAGATAGATTGCGCTCATCAGACCGAGCGGGATTGCAACGATCATCGCAATGATCGCGCCTATGAAGAGCGTTCCCCAAAATAGAGGGATCGCGCCATAGCGCGAGCCATCCGGGTTTTCCGCGCTGCTCATCGGATCGGGGCCCCAGAAAGTGCCGAAGAAGAAGTCTACTGGCGAGACGAGGCTGAAGAACTTGAAAGTCTCGAATACGAGGCTTGCGAAGATCCCGAAGGTGGTCAGGATCGCGACGAGTGACGCAAGCAGCAACACGACCATGACCGTGCGCTCGACTTTGGTACGAGCCTTGAAATCGGGCTTCACCCGGAGGAATGCGAATGCGCCACCGGCAAAGGCGATGATGACCGTAACGGCTATGCCGATAAAGTTGTAGCGTGCAATCGCATTGCGAAACGGTTCGACGAGCGCCTCCGCGCCCGCGTTGAACACACCTTCGGCATTGCCGCTAGCAACGGCGCGAGCTTCGTTCAGCCACGCCTCTCTTTCAAAACCGAATGCTGGCAGATTCTCGGCGGCGGGGGAAGCGAGCACACTCTGCAAGACCAACCCAGGCGCCACAAAAGACCACACCAGAACGAACAGCAAAACCGGCACGACAACCCACACGGCGACATACCACGCATGGTAGATCGGACGCGCGACCGGGCGCGATTCGGGATCGGCGCTCTGGAAGCTCCACGCTTTGGCCCGGCCCGCAAGCCAGCCTGCCAGCCCCAGACCGATGGCAATCAGAAGGAGGGTTATGAGCGACATGGACGTGAGCGGTTTCCTGTTGAAGCGGCGCTATTGGGGTGCCGCCTGTCGATCTTGGTGTAGGCGATGTGCAGGCAAATGCTGCGAATCAATCGTGCGTCGCATTGCCTGAAAATTGCCCCGCGCACGACCGTTGCCGGAGCGATGTTCCAGAAATGTGACAATCCTAAGACATAGTTCCTGCCGTGGTCTTTTCGGTCGTAATCGCGACATCGCGCTCGCTTGCGTCCGAGCCATCCGCGAGCGGAATCCGGACGATGACTCTTGTCCCTTTCCCCAGATCGCTCTCGATGTCGAGCCGTCCGCGGTGACGTTGCACAATATGTTTCACAATCGCGAGGCCGAGCCCGGTTCCGCCGGATGCACGGCTGCGTCCCGGATCGGTTCGGTAGAACCTGCGCGTGAGGTGCGGAATCTGCTCAGGTGCAATGCCTTCGCCTTCGTCCGCGACAGTGATCCGCGCCTGACCGTCGCGTGATGTGTCCAGCATGACCTTCACGGTGGAATCCGGGCGAGCATATTTCAAAGCATTGTCGACGAGGTTGCGGACCAGCTGCTCCAGTTGTTGCCTGTCCCCAAGGACGTGCAGCGATGGGTCGAGGGACAAATCGAGCCTGCCGGAACGCGCTTCCCCTGCGGCATCGTTCGACGCTGTATGGATTAGCGGGGCCAGAGCGATAACTTCTTGAGGGAGGTCGTGCTTTTCAGCCTCGACACGGCTGAGGCTCATCAGGTCGCTGATCAGGCTGTGAAGGCGCTTCGCTTCGCGTTCGATCGTCGCAAGGAATTTCGTGGCAGTAGGCGTATCGAGGTCTCCACCGCTTTCTTGCAGTGTCTCCACATAGCCCAGAATGGACGCGAGCGGAGTGCGCAGCTCATGGCTCGCATTGGCAACGAAATCGGTGTGGGCGCGGCTGATGTCTGCTTCCGCTGTCTGATTGATCAGTTCGATCACCGCGAGTTTGTCGTCAAGTGACTGGCGATTAATCTCCCAGATATCGCGTCGCCGAACCAGCCCTCGCACGAGAGCACGGCCATTGCGATTATTGCTGATCAGCGAGATCGCCTCTGGCTGCCGGAATGCGACGCGTGCATCCTGGCCGATGATGTGGCGCCCGAGCATCCGGCGTGCTGCTGCATTGGCAACCGCGACAGTATTTTTCTGGGTAACGAGAATTGGCGTCGCACCGTGCTCGATCAGCTTGCTCATCGATTCGGGGGTGAAGCCGGGATCGGTTGAAACCCGTTGCGGATCTGGAGGGCGCCCTGCCGCGAGCAAGAGCGAGCCGACCCAGATAACGAGCACGGCTACTGCCAATCCCGGATCCAAACCCAGCAGCAGCATCGCGACGAAGGTCACGATGGCGAGGAGGATACCAGCGAGAGGGAAGTTCTGACCGACGCCCATTGCGCCAGTTGCCTTAACGCCAACCGCGCCGGGTGGGAAGAACCCGGTAGCGACTAGCGACGAAACTATCGAAATCGCAGCGTCCGAGGAGAAAGAGGTGGTGACCCCTACGGGAATCGAACCCGTGTTTCAGCCGTGAAAGGGCCGCGTCCTAACCGCTAGACGAAGGGGCCACGCTCGGTTGCGAGAGCGCGCATCTAGGGGTGTGGACCGGATGGGTCAAGCCCCGTTCGTTCGCCAGTCGAAGAAAATTTCGCGAGCGCGCAATTAATCGGCGAAGGCCGCGTCTTCGAGGTGCAGTTCGGCAGCAGGGCGAGGGCCCCAGTCGTCGATCTTGACCCTTCCTGCGAGATGAAAGCGGCGGCCTTTGCTGCGGTGAAGCAGGGTTTGGGCCAATTCGGTCTCGGCTGCGCGAAAGGCTATCCCCTTGAACGAACGCCCATCGTCGCCCGCAGCGATAATCCGCAGGTGATCCTTGCCGACAACATCTGCTTTGACGATGCGCACCGGGCCGACCGCAACACGAGGGGCGGGCCAGCCCACGCCATAGGGCCCCGCGGCTTCCAAGGTCGTGACGAGATCGGGTACGAGACCGCCGGGCGCGAGCGACAGATCGAGCTGCATCGATTGCGAGGCGCGTGCGCGATCGACGTCGCGGGCTAGTCTTGTGTCGAGAAATTCGGTGAAGGCGGCGAGGTTCTCAGTCGGGATTGTGAGGCCTGCAGCCATCGCGTGCCCGCCTCCAGCGACCAGCAACCCTTGCTCGCGCGCCGCGATGATTGCCGCACCGAGATCCACTCCGCTGATCGAACGGCCAGATCCCTTGCCGGTCCCGTCAGCGTCATTTGCGATGACGATCGAAGGCTTGCCGGTCTTTTCCTTGATACGCCCGGCCACAATGCCGATTACGCCGGGGTGCCATCCGTCTCCTGCCACCACGTGCACCGCCATATTGCCTTGCCCTGCAAGTTGTGCCTCGGCTGCCTCCTGCACTTCGCCTTCGATCGCGCGCCGCTCTTCGTTGAGTGCAGAAAGCTGTTCGGCGATCGCGCGAGCTTCTTCGGGATCACTTGTGGTCAACAGGCGTACACCCAGCGTGGACTCTCCGATTCGCCCTCCCGCGTTGATTCGCGGCCCGAGCGCGAACCCCAGATCGCTCGCCTGCGGAGCACGTTTCAGGCGGCTCGCATCCATCAGAGCAGCCATCCCGATCCGGTCGCGCCGGGCAAGGATTTTGAGACCTTGTGCTACGAATGCCCGATTGAGGCCGTGCAACGCTGCCACATCTGCCACAGTTCCGAGCGCCACGAGGTCGAGCAGCGCCATGAGGTCGGGCTCCTTGCGGTTTTCGAAAAAGCCCTGCGCCCGCAAAGTACGCACCAGCGCTATGCCGAGCAGGAATGCGACACCGACTGCTGCGAGGTGACCGTGGCTTGCGGCGAGGTCGCCTTCGTCTAGTCGGTTTGGATTGACGAGCGCAGCGGTAGGGGGAAGCTCAGCTGCGCATTTGTGGTGGTCGACCACGATCACATCGACCCCGGCGTCACGCGCCATGCCGAGTGCTTCGTGCGCCATCGCTCCGCAATCGACGGTGACAATCAGGCTTGAGCCACTCTCCGCGAGTTTGACGAGCGCTTCGCCGCTCGGTCCGTATCCTTCGAGCAGCCGGTCGGGAATGTAGTACTCGGCTTCCAGTCCAAGCCCGCGCAGCAACTCGACCATCAGCGCAGCACTGGTCGCGCCATCAACATCGTAATCGCCGTAAATCGTGACCTTTTCCTGACCCAGGACGGCTTGCGCGATGCGTTCGGCAGCCTGATCCATGTCGCGGAATTCGGAAGGGTCGGGGAGAAATTCTCGTAGAGTCGGCTTGGCATGGCGCTCTACATCTTCAGGTGCGACGCCGCGCGTGATCAACAATTGCGAGAGAATGTCGCGATCGAGACGCTGGGCTTCGCTATCACCCGCTCCCAGATCCATGTTCCCACCGCGCCAAAGCCATGCACGGCCGGACAGCGACTTTGAAACACCAAGGACGTGCGAAAGCGAGCGAGTGGCCATGGCGGTACATTAGCCAATCGCTCCCCTGGGCAACAGGGTAATGGCATTGACAATCGACAGCGCGCTTGCGCTTGATCTTGCATGTCGATTGAGGCCGATCCCAATTTGCTCGTCATCTGGCACAGCCGGACAGGTGCGAGCGAGGCCATGGCTCGCGCCGCGTCTAATGCCGAGAATGCGGAGCTTGTGAGGGCGCGCGATGTTACTTCCGAGATGCTGATCGCTGCAGCCGGATACATCTTCGCCTGCCCGGAAAACCTTGCGAGCATGACCGGCGAGATGAAGGAAATGTTCGACCGAAACTATTATCCGGTACTCGGAATGATCGAAGGACGGCCATACGCCACCATCATTGCAGCGGGATCGGATGGATGGGGCGCACAGCGCCAGATCGACCGGATCGCCACCGGCTGGAGACTGAAGCGGGTCGCAGACGAGAAGATCGTGAACTTCGACGCGCAGACGCCGGAAGCGATCCTCGCCCCCAAACACGTCGATGAGAGAATTCTCGCCGATTGCAAGGAATTGGGGGAAGGACTTGCCGAAGGACTGAGGCTCGGGGTTTTCTGAAATCAGGATTTTGCTAGGACAAACAGGGGCATCCAAGACTCGACGATGCGACCGAATCGCGTCAGGGTCCCCGCGCATGAAGAACCGGGTTCGCTTGCAAGACTAAGGGGGTCTTGGACGATCACACAGAAGCAGACCGCTGGAGCGTCAGGGCTGCATTTGCTGTTTGCCAGTGGCAAACGGCCTAGTCGCGATGCCATCAAAGGCTTTGCCGGAGCGCATCGTACCGTCTCTGTAAGCCACGATCCTCTCGACGATTCTCCGATCCACCTTGTCGCTACCGATGGAGAAAGTCTTCAGCCGCAGCACGATACCCATTCGGGGCTTGATGATGGTGTTTGGCTCGAATTGCTCCACGACGGACTTACCTTCGATCTGTTAGGGCTGGCACCGGGCGCTGGCTGTTCCTTCCCCAAAACCGAAAATTCATTCGACCTCAAACAGTCGCCGGGCGCTCGACGGCTCGAAGCCTTGCATCTTGTTCCCGGGCAACACCTGGCTGGCGCGGCGAACGCTCTCCCCGTGATGCAAGCTTTGATCGGGCTCGCCCGCGACCTCATCAACCACTTCGACGATCTGGAGGCGGTCATCTGGGAACCGTCGTCCAGCGCGATCGGCAGACGCTACTTCGAATCCGTCACCACCGCCTGGCTTGAAGGTGGCCCTTTTCCTGCTCTCGGCTTGACGGCGTTTCGCAAAACCATCGATGGGGCGCTGCAAAGTATCGGCCTCGATTTCTGGATCGGTCAGGAATTGCGGATCGAGCCTCCGCTGTCGACGCAAAGGGTCGAGGCAACCCGGCTCGGAACGCGGCTCGTCAATCAATTGGTACTGGTGGGCGGCATATCGAATAGCGAGCGAATCGTTGCCCCCGATGGCAGCCGTTTGGTGATGAGACCGTCCCGCAACGGTAAATTCGTCCGCGTCTCGCGCGAGTAGAATTAGGCGAGGGGCGCAACACATGACTGTTTCAGGGAAGGGGCAGGGCACCCTTGCGCGACGGACGCCGATCCCGTTTCGTTCGGTGAATCAGCGGCGCTCTCCCGAACATGATCCGGCGCTGCAACGTCATCACCTACTTCCGCGCCAGCTATTGTCAAAAAAGTGTTTTGGGATGATGTTCTCAAAGATTGGTCGCATGACGGTGGGCTTCGATGATTTTCGTGTGAACGGCCTGCTGCTCCCGGCGAACGAGAACGCGACGATCCGCACCGGAATGCCGCTCCATCGCGGGCCGCACCGGGCCTACAATGAGCTCGTAATCGAGCGGGTGGGGCGGATTGAAGAAAGTTGGTCTAAGGCTAGCCGGTCGGATGCAGGGAAAGCATTGGAAGATGCCTTGCTTCGCCTCCAACTGCTTCAGGGCGCGCTTCGCCGCCGGTTGCTCGACGAACGCCGACGCATGATCCTCAACCGAAAGGATCCGCTCGGAACCGGTTTCGACTTCAGCGAACTCGATGCAATGGCTGAGGCGCTCTGGCAGGCGACCTGATTGCTACTCGGCCGCCTCAGCGAGTGCAGTCCACGGCGAATAGGCGGAATTCTCCAGAAGCTGGGCTTTTGCTGCATGATACTCGCGCTCCATTCGAGCGACGAGATCTTCCACGCTGCCGACCGACTTCACCGCACCGACGCCCTGTCCTGAGCCCCAGATGTCCTTCCACGCCTTGGCCTTGGTGTTGCCCCCGCTGCCGAAGTTCATTTTGGAGGGGTCGCTTTCCGGCAAGTTGTCGGGATCCAGCCCGGCTTTCTCGATCGAGGAGCGCAGATAGTTGCCGTGAACACCGGTGAACAGGTTGGTGTAGACGATACCGCTCGCGTCACCTTCGACGATGCCCTGCTTGTAGCCTTGGTCGGCATTGGCTTCCTCGGTGGCGATGAAGGCACTTCCCGAATAAGCAAAGTCGGCGCGCAGGGCCTGGGCAGCGAGGATCGAAGCCCCGTGCGCGATTGAGCCCGAAAGCGCGACGAGCCCATCGAACCATTCACGTATCTCCTGCATCAGCGCGAACGGGGAGAGGGCTCCGGCATGACCACCTGCGCCCGCAGCGACCGGGATGAGGCCGTCGGCGCCTTTCTCGATCGCCTTCTTGGCAAAACGGTTGTTGATCACGTCGTGCATCGTGATCCCGCCCCAGTTGCGCACGGCCTGATATACCTCCTCCCGCGCGCCGAGCGAGGTGATCACCATCGGCACCTGCCACTTCTCGCAAGTTTTCATATCGGCTTCGACCCGGTCATTCGTTTTGTGAATGATCTGGTTCACCGCAAAGGGGGCGGCGGGACGATCTGGGTTTTCGCGGTTGTGCTTGGCGAGTTCTTCGGTGATTTGGTGCAACCACTCGTCGAGCAGTGTCTGTGGTCGTGCGTTCAGTGCCGGAAAGCTTCCGATGATCCCTGCCTTGCACTGCGCGATGACGAGTTCGGGGCCCGACACGATGAAGAGCGGCGATCCGATCAGCGGCAGGCGCAAGCGGTCGAACGGGGCGGGAAGCGGCATTGAAGTCTCCTGAATGGGTGTGCAAGCGGGGTAGGTTGCAAATTGAAACTACGCAAGCACCTCTTCAATGCGATAGAAACGCGCCGCGTTCCCGGCGTAGAGCGCTGCTTTCTCGTCGGCGCTCGCGCCGTGCGTGAGCCTTTTGAAAGCATTCCAGAGCACCGGGTAATCCGCACCCCAGTAGTCCACGGGATAGTTGCTCTCGAACATAGCGCGTTGCGGTCCGAACGCTTCGAGACACGTCTCGATGTAGGGCCGCCAAAGACCGGCGAGGTGCTCCGACGATGAGCCAGCAGCCGGCCCTTCTTCTGGAAGTGCGCAGAATGCCATGGCGAGGCCGCCGAGCTTGATGTGCACGTTTTCGCAGCGCGCCAGTTCCTTGATGTTGTGCCGCCAGGTGTCGAAGCGCTCGTGCAGCTTGCCCTTGTAGCTCGCAACGCCAAGCGGTGTGCCGCAATGATCGAGACAGATTGGTTGATCGGGAAAGGCGTTGGCGAGGTCGATCACATCGGGCAATTGCGGTTCGAGCACCCAGGCGTCGAAGGTCAGGTCTCTTTTGCCGAGTTCGGCGAAACCTTCCCGGAATGACGGTTCGCGGAACAGGCCTTCGGGAGCGTGGAATGGAGGGCCCAGGACCTCTGGATCCGCATCCCAGGCCCCCTGATGCCTAATGCCACGGAAGCGGTGACTTGCCGCGATCAAAGCATCGAGCACTTCGCCTGCGCCGCTGCCTAGCGAGAGGTCTGCGTGACCGACAATTCCCGCACAGGCGCGCAAGTCACCGTACAAACCGCTTGCCGACTGTGCCGCAACTCCATTCACAAATTCGACTTCGCCAATGACCTTTTTCGCTTCGCCATAGGCCGCATTGTAAAATGCCCCGCATTCCATGAAAACGGTGGCGATTATATTGTGTCCGCTGGTGAGGTGCGCGTGCAGTTGGTCGAAGGTGTAATAGGCATTGTCGACCAGAGCCTCGATGAAGTGGTGCCGCGGCTCGGGGAACATTGGGACCATGGGCCGCAAGTCCCACAGGTGGTGGTGAGGGTCTATGATCGGCAGATCGGGCTCAAGAATGTCTTCGGGCATAAATCTGGTCCCCTCTCCAATGCGCACGTCAGTTCCATTCCTGACACACCCGAGCGAACCTCCAAAGCGGAAAAAACGGGCCGGAAGCCACGCAAAAGAAAAGGGGCGGACCTATCAAGGCCCACCCCTTCAAATCGTGAAGAATCCACGCGTCCTTAGAGGCCGTCGACGCTCTTGCTAACGAGGACGTTGACCGCAACGCGGCGATTCTGTGCCTTGCCGTAAGCGGTGCTGTTGTCCGCTGCCGGATCGGCTTCAGCCATTCCGGTCGGCGAAAGCATGCGCCACGGCTTCCACCCGCACTGCTGCTGGAGATAGTTCACAACGCGGCCTGCGCGACGTTCGCTAAGCTCCTGGTTGATCTCGTAGGTGCCGGTCGAATCGGTGTAACCGACGACCAGAAGCAGCGCGTTGTCCATCTGCTCGGCCTGCTGTGCCACCTGGCAGAGTTCGGCGCGGGCTTCGTCCGAAAGGTTGTACTTGCCCGTGTCGAAATAGACGTTGGTGGTGCCCTTGATGTTGTATTTGTCGATGTCGCCGAAGCGGCCACGCAGGGCTTCGGTTGCTGCGGCGTTTTCCTGGATCGCAGTTTCGTTCTGCACGAAACGCTGGTTGGTGCCGTTGCGGATCATCGTTGCCGTTTCAAGGTCGTTTGCGCTGAAGCGCACTTCGTCGGCGAAGTAGCGGTCACCTGCGACAAGGGTCTCAACTGCCACTGGAATTCCGTTCAGCAGCGAATCCGCAGTCAGCGTCTTGCGGCCGAGACCGAGAAAGCCGCCCTTGGCCTTGATGGTGGTTTCATCGTTGATCGTGATGACCGTTGCTGTGCCGTCGGCACTGGTGACTTCGATCTGGTCGCCATTGCGAGCCGAGATGATACCTTCGATCTCCGGCCCCTCTGTGGGAACCGAACCATAGACGGTCGTCAGGACATCGTCGTTCGATGCGTCCTGGGCAGCCACGCCTGCGGTTGCGGGCAAAGCCAGCGCGCCTGCGAGCAAGAGAGCCTTCGACCCCTTGGAAATGACACTCATTACTATACTCCTTCAAATCTTCGACAGCCTGACCCGCGCGTTCGCGGATTTTTGTATCCGCACGCCTCCGAAATGGCGCGTCCGGCTGTGAGGACCCCGTTTATTATGCCTTGTATCGTTCGCGCCATGCATCGTGCATCTCATCGCGACGAGCGGGGCAAATGTTCGGACGAACCTTGCTCGCAGGTGAACAGTTTCGGCAACAACAAGCGTTCAACGGACGATTCGGGCGTGCGGTGCGGCGAATTGAGCGAACTGCGTTAATCAAATTTGACGAAACTGTGGCCGCGATGCGCTCGAGTTAAGAATCTCAGCGGTCCATCAAACCGTCCACGATGGCCTTGTTCAGACCTTCCCCGCTCACGGTATTGGCGAGCGAGACGACAATGCGGCGCGGCCGGCTTTCGGAACCCTGAGTTGCGGCAAAAAGCGCGCGATAGCCAGTATTGGCACCGCTATGGGTGACGCGCTGTACGCTGCCTTCACTGTCGAGCACGAGCATCGCCCCGAGGCCATATGCTCGTCCTTTACCCATTTCCGCCTGCGGCATGATCATTGCGGAGGCGACTTCACGTGGAATCGCCTCGGAAGCGCCGCTCGCGGCGTCAAGCAATGCGGCTGCAAATCGAGCGTAGTCTTTCGAGGTCGTCCAGAGACCCGCCGCTGCCTGCTCGGGATAGTCGTGCCAACTGTTTTCGACCGGGGTGAAAACACCGTGAAAGATGTTGAAGCCCGCATCGGCGCCGACAACAAAAAGTGGCGCGATTTCGGCGTCGTCGATGGGCTGTGCGAATGTACTATCTTCCATACCGAGCGGCGAGAAAAGCAATTCGTCCGCCAGCTCGGCAAAGGGTTTGCCCGAAACATCCTCCGCCCAGATCTGCGCGATCATGTATCCACCACCCGAATATCGGAACTCGCCCGGTTCACCGTCGAAGGTGAGTGGCGATTCGAAGAACCTGGGAGGGTTCGCGACCACTTCGCTTGCGCTCGGAAGGTCGCTGTCGCGAGGGTAACCGGGATAGCCCGATTGTGAAGCGCCGCTTGTATGAGACAGCAATTGCCGAAGCGTGACCGGTCTATCGCCTCCTTCCAGCAACGCGATATCGAGCGAAGTAACCTGTGAGCGGATATCATTATCGAGGCTAATCCCGCGCTGATGGGCGAGGGTCAGAATTACGGCAGCGGCAACCGTTTTGGACAGGCTGGCGACTTGCATCAGGCCCCGCTCATGTGAGCGACCGAAGTGGTAGATCCGAGGAAGGTCGGCACCATCAACCACGCTCACGCTCAACGCGCTCACACCAAGCCGTTCGGATTCGGTCCCGATAAGCGATTCGATAGTCGCGACGGGGGCATCCCGAAGCTGGGATCCGAATGCAGGATCAACTTGTGGATCGCTACAGCCCGCGAGTGCGGCGAGTGGAGCGATGATCGCAATGGCTTTCCAGCACTGGTTCAGCACTCACCTCGCCGGGTAGAGATTACTGCACTGCCGAGTTGGCAGCGCTCAAAACTGCCCTTACGCTAGCGGTGGCGACGTCTTCGTCAATGCCGCAACCCCAGATCGTCCGCCCCTGACGATCGGTGCACTCCAGATAGGTTGCAGCGTTCGCTTCGGTACCTGCGCCAAGCGCGTGTTCGGCATAGTCGACAACCTCGAGTTCCACACCGAAGGTTTCACGCAGGGTTCCCATGACGCTCGAGATGAGACCCTTGCCGCGCCCCGAAACGGATTGCTCCCTGCCTTCGACCGCGATTTTTCCTGAAAAGACCCGGGTGCCATCTGCCGCGCGTGCTTCCTCATAGTCGATAAGCTGGAAGTGTTTGTCGGGCGTCTGGACGTGGTAGGCCTCTTTGAAAGCGGCCCAGATGTCTTCCGCATTAAGCTCGCGCGACTTCTCATCGGCAAGGCGCTGTACATGCTTTGAGAAGTCTTTCTGCATCGCCTTTGGCAGCTTCAGGCCGTGATTTTTCTCCAGCACCCACGCAAAGCCGCCTTTGCCGCTTTGCGAGTTGACGCGGATCACCGCTTCGTAATCGCGGCCCAGGTCGGCGGGATCGATAGGCAGGTAGGGAACGCGCCAGATTTCGTCGTTCTGTTTCTCGTTGGCCTCGAAGCCTTTCTTGATCGCGTCCTGATGCGATCCGGAAAACGCGGTGTAGACCAGTTCACCTCCATACGGATGGCGTTGGTGCACTGGCAGGTCGTTGCAGTATTCGACCGTTTCGATCACTCGGTCGATGTCTGAGAAATCGAGGCCCGGATCGACCCCTTGCGTGTAGAGATTGAGCGCCATCGTCACGAGGCAGCAATTGCCGGTGCGCTCGCCATTTCCGAACAGGCAGCCCTCTACCCTGTCCGCTCCGGCCATCAGGCCAAGCTCCGCCGCTGCCACGCCGGTTCCGCGGTCATTATGGGTGTGGAGCGATATCACCGCGCTTTCGCGGTTCGGCAGGTTTCGGCAGAAATATTCGATCTGGTCGGCATAGATATTGGGCGTCGCCGCCTCGACCGTCGCGGGCAGATTGAGGATGATAGGCTTTTCGGGCGTGGGGGCCAGTACTTGCATCACCGCCTCGCACACCGAGATACTGAAATCGAGTTCGGCGGTCGAGAATGTCTCGGGCGAATACTGGAAGTGCCAATCTGTGTCGGGGCGCTTTGCCGCCTCGTCACGCATCACCTTCGCGCCATGCATGGCAATTTCGCGAACCTCATCCTTCGACATCCGGAACACGATGTCCCGCCATGCCGGGCTCACGGCGTTGTAGAGGTGCATGATGGCTGCACGCGCGCCTTCGAGGCTTTCGAAGCTGGTGCGGATCAGGTCTTCGCGCGACTGGGTGAGCACTTGGACGATGACGTCGTCAGGGATCGTGCCGGATTCCACGAGGTGCTTGATAAAGGTGAATTCAGTCGCGCCGGCGCTCGGAAAACCGATCTCGATCTCTTTCACGCCAATGTCGACCAGCAGATCGAAGAAGCGCGCTTTTTTAACGCCGTCCATAGGGTCGATAATCGACTGATTGCCGTCGCGAAGGTCGGTCGAAAGCCAGCGCGGCGCCTTTTCGATCAGGCGGCTGGGCCATTGGCGATCTGGCAAATCGATCTGGCCGAAGGGACGGTATTTGGCAGATGGGTTTTTGAGCATGGTCATGACGGTACGACTTTTCGCGGAGTTTCAGGATTGAGAAGGCTGGCTCGGGTCCCTTGAGCGTACGGACCGCGCCTCACTCATGCGCAGCCGCTCACGCCCAAGGGCGTGTAAGTCGCAGAAGAAGGCCGTGCATCGGTGTCATTCCGTATCTTCTTGCCGATTTGGCCCCGCGGCTCAAGCGTTTTGGCGAAAAGAATTGGACGTGTGTAACCTTGAAGGCTCCCCTCCCGAACTCCGGATGTCACCGGGCAACAGGCTGTCCGGCCCCTGACGAGTTTAGAGGAGGAATACCCCGATGAAGAATTCCGTTTTCAAATCGCTTCTTGTTTCTACCCTTCTGGCAACCGCTGCGGCATGCAGCGCCCCTGCAAACGAGACCGATACCGCCGCTGACACGACCTCGATCGAAGCTCCGGTTCAGGCGGCGCTCTACGCCGATCTCGGTGGCCAGCCCGAAGGACCGGTCCACACCGCGACCAGGGGCGACACGCTCGCGGTATCCGGCTTTGATGTGGTAAGCTATTTTACCGACGACGGCGTCCCTGTTGAAGGCACGGAGGAATACACCGTCCGTTACAACGGTTACGACTATCGCTTCGCCAACGAAGATAACGCCAAGACGTTTATCGAAGACCCGGCTAAATACGCTCCGGCCTATGGCGGTTACTGCGCATGGGCGATCGGTGCCAACGACGCGCTGGCACCGGGAGATCCCAACGTCTACGAAATCGTCGACGGCAAGCTCTACCTGAACTTCAACGAGGACGTTCAGGGCCGCTGGGAAAAGGACATTCCCGGTTTCATCGCCAAGGGTGACGTGAACTACCCGACGCACTCGCCTGACGAACACTTCCAGGATTGATCCGGTCTCAGCCCTTTCGAGGGTCGTGAATGAAGAGCCCTGCCAGCGAGGGGAACGCTGGCGGGGCTTTCGATTCAACCGCAGCGGGCGTCGCGGATGATGTCCTGACCATCGAGCATGAGATTTAGGCGCGGGCTTGAAGGATCGGGATCAACGGATTCCGCACCGGGGTGCAGGAAGCGGATTTCACGTCCTGGAACAGCGGTTGCTCCAATATCCGACCGAGTGGTCGCATCGGCGACGCGTCCGATGAAAGGGCCCATCCGGTTGGCGTCGCAAGTGGCCGCCTGTGGGTCGGTGGCGGTGCCCGGGACATACACACCTTCGGCGGCGTCGGGCAGTGGCTCTGCTACAGTGGGTGCCTGAGGATCTTGTTGAGTGAGCGGAGCGCCCTTTCCGCCCTGTCCGTTGATCCGGGCGGCAAAGTCGTCGGCCGCATTCGATCCCCGGGCCACATCGGGATCGCTTCCGCATGCAGTCAGAATCAAGAAAGCGATCGGAAGGGATAGAACAGTAAGGCTATTCATGGTCTTCCCCCCGCGTTGCTTCTCTCTCTATTCCGTTGAGCCCGGACATTGTTGCATGATCATGACGGCTTGCGCCACCTCAGGCGCTCAGTTCCGAGTTGATCGACATCGGTCACGCCCATCAAGCGCATGCCCCGTTCTATTTCGTCTTTGAGTATCGCTAGCGCTCGTTCGACACCTTCCTGCCCAGCAGCTGCCAACGCGTATAGATACAGTCTTCCGCCCGAAGCAGCATTCGCGCCCGCGCACAGGCTCTTGAGAACATGCGTTCCGCGCCGGACTCCGCCATCGCAGATGATCTCGATTTCGCCGCCCACGGCATCGACGATTTCGGGCAGTTGATCGAACGGGCTGCGCGACCCATCAAGTTGTCGCCCGCCATGGTTCGAGATCATGATTGCGTCCGCGCCGATTTCTACCGCGCGTCGGGCGTCGTTCGAACTCATCACACCCTTCAGTACGAATTTCCCGCCCCATTGCTCCCGGATCGCAGCGGCGGTCGACCAGTCCATCGAAGTGTCGAGCATCGTGTTGAAATACTCGGCGATGCTCACCGCCTTGCTCGAACCTTCGCTCACATGCGTATCAAGATTGGGGAGGCGAAATTTCTCGCGGAAGAGATAATCGAGCGTCCAGCGCGGCTTGGTAGCGTAGCTCCATATGCTTGCCGGAGTGAATCGGGGCGGGGTCGTGAAGCCCGAGCGCAGGCAGCGCTCGCGTTTTCCCGAAACGATCGTGTCGACTGTGAGAGCCAGCGCATCGAAGCCTGCTTGCTGGCAACGCTCGATCATGTGGGTGTTGAGCCCTTTGTCCTTGTGAACGTAGAGCTGGAACAGCTTCGGCCCCTTTGTGAGCGCTGCAGTCTCCTCGATTGAGCGTGTCGCAAGGCTCGAAATGCCAAACCAAAGACCGAACCTATCTGCGGCCTTGGCCACCGCTGTTTCGCCTTGCCAATGAAATGCACGTTGCACGGCGGTTGGCGACAGCACGAGGGGAAGGGCGCTCTTGCGCCCGAATATCGTGCAGGTGGTGTCGATCTCCTCGACCCCTGCAAGCACGTCGGGCACGAGATCGCACTCGTTGAAAGCGTCAGAATTACGCGCCTTTGTCAGCTCATCGTCTGCTGCACCGTCAATGTAGTCGAAGACGGGAAAGGGCAGCCGCGCTTTTGCGAGAGAGCGAAAGTCATCAATATTGTGGCAATCGGACAGGCGCATCGGCTCCCTCGGGCTTGATCCGCTGACCCTTGGCCGATCGAGCCAATGGTTGCGAGCAGAAAAAATTCGGATCAGGTGTCACCAAACCCGATTTCGCTGCGAACACCATATGTGCGCGGCCATTCGGCAGCCTCGAGGTTTAGGGTCGGTACACCCCTACCGGCCCGTTTCCCTCCCCCCTGACCCCCGCCTCCTGGAAGGCCGGGTGGCCGCGGCACAACCCGTCACTCTCTGGTCCGAAAGATGCAAAGAGGCAGTGCGCAGTGTTCCCCGTAACCAAACCTCTCGAATACTCTCGCGCACCGAAAGCCTGACGGTGCGTTCTTGAGGGCGTGGCCGGGGTATACTTCCTCCTAGATGCCTCGGCTGCGTCCTCATTTTGCAGAAGGCCACGACGGGTCCAATCACCGGGCCCATATGGGAGGAGATTAAGGCGGCCCGCGAAAGCCGATACTTTCGCGGGCCGTTCTTTGCGCGACGCCGAAGGGCGCTTACTGCTTTTCGAATGCAGCGCTTATGAAAAGGTCTACTTCGTTTCCGATAAGGCCTTGCCCGTAGTCTATGCCCCAGTCGGTGCGATCGATCGTCGCCCTTGCGTGGAAGCCCACAGTCTCTTTCTTGCTGAAGGGATTGGTGCCCGCGCCGTTGAATTCGACGAGCATTGTCACCGGTCCGGAGTTACCGTTCATCTCGAGCATGCCGGAAACGACTGCGGTGGTGTCACCGGACTGGCGAACGCTCGTTGAGGTGAATTTCGCCAAACCCGGCTCGGGGCCGAAGAAATCGGGCGAGCCGCCATCCTTGCCCGAGCGCAGAAGATGTTCCTTCAGCCCCTCGCTGGCGACCGTAATCTCGGCGATGGGAACAAAGACTTCGAATTCGGCACCCGCAATGTCCGCCGGGTCCATCGTTAGTGTGCCTGTGATGTTTCCAAACAGGCCGAAATAGTCGTTGAACCCGAAGTGGTCGACTTGCCATTCGACCAGGGTGTGGGAGGGATCGAGTGCGTAGCTTCCTGCTGTTACGCGCGACGCGTCGACCGAGCCGGGGGTTGCCGAGGGAGCCTGTGCGAAGGTCGCCGGAGCGAGCGCCACGCCTCCGGCGATCAGCAGAGCTGGTGCGGCGGCTGCGACGACAAAGTGCTTCATTGGCGGCGGGGCTCCGATGGTACGCTTGAGACGACAATGATCGGAGGGGCGAGAAGTTCCTGCGCCGTAACGTCAACAGCGCGAAGGCGTGTCGCGGAACCGTTTCTGGAGACGTTTGATGTCGTATTGCGTTTCGGGCTCATGCGCGGGGCAGGGTGAATATTCTGGATCCTGTTCCAGGCAACCTTCTCCGCAGATCAGGTTCGCCGTCTGGGATTGCCAATCAATGCGCCAGAAACGGCCTCCAGGCGTTGCCAGGTAGCCATCCATTCTGCTTGAAATATCGCTCTGGAGATCCTGCAGGCTTGGCGCCTCATCATCGTAGCGGATGCTGGCGCCTCCATGAGTGTGAAAGCTTGCTACGGGCGTGATGCCTGCCTGGCCGTTGTATTCGTACTGGCAACTCGCGATGTCGCCTTCGCTCACCGACATGGTCGAGAGTTCGCCGGTCTCGTTCTCGACGATGACCCCGCAAAACTCGCGCCCCTCGCTGAAGGAACGGCGCTGAAGCGCGTTCAGCTGTTCTCGCGCATATTGCTGAACGTCCGAACGCGCCGACACGATTTCGCGCGGTTCGTAGACAGGCTCGTGCTGCGCGATGCGGATGACCACCAGCACCCAAGCCACCGCGCAAGCTGCGAGAATCAAAGTGTTGTTGCGGGAGAGATTCATGTCTCCCGCATAATTGGGGTCAGTTTTTCGACTTGTCGACCAACTTGTTTGCGCTGATCCAAGGCATCATCGCGCGCAGCTCCGCACCGGTTTTCTCAATCGGGTGAGCTTCGGCGGCCTTGCGACTTGCTTTCAGCTCGGGCTGGCCCGCGCGGTTATCGAGCACGAAATCCTTCACGAAACGGCCCGATGTAATGTCGGCCAGGACGCGCTTCATCTCTGCCTTCGTTTCCTCGGTGATGATGCGTGGGCCCGTCTTGATGTCGCCGTATTCGGCGGTGTTCGAGATCGAATAGCGCATATTGGCAATCCCGCCTTCATATAGCAGATCGACGATCAGCTTGGTCTCGTGAAGGCACTCGAAATAGGCCATTTCCGGGGCGTATCCGGCTTCGACCAGGGTTTCGAAACCGGCCTGAATCAGGTGGGTGATCCCGCCGCACAAGACGGCCTGCTCGCCGAACAGGTCAGTTTCGCATTCCTCCTTGAAGTTCGTTTCGATGATGCCAGAGCGACCGCCGCCGACACCGCTCGCATACGCGAGGGCGACGTCATGAGCGGAGCCGCTTGCGTCCTGGTGAACCGCGATAAGACACGGCACGCCGCCACCGCGCTGGTACTCGCTGCGCACGGTGTGGCCGGGGCCCTTGGGCGCAATCATGATGACGTCGATATCAGCAGGCGCTTCGATGAGGCCGAAATGGATGTTGAGGCCGTGGGCAAAGGCGAGAGCGCTGCCGGGCTTCATGTGACCTGCGAGGTCGTTTTCCCAGATGCCCGCCTGATGTTCGTCGGGCGCTAGGATCATGAGGATATCGGCCCATTCCGCTGCCTCGGTGTTCGAGAGCACCTTGAAGCCTGCTTCCTCGGCCTTCTTGCGTGTCGAGGAGCCTTCGCGCAGCGCGATGGCGACTTCCTCTACCCCGCTGTCGCGCAGGTTTTGTGCGTGGGCGTGACCCTGCGAGCCATAGCCGAGCACTGCAATCTTCTTAGACTTGATGAGGCCCAGATCGGCGTCTGCGTCGTAATAAACCTTCATTGTATTTCCCTTGTTAGGCGCCTTCCGCGCCGCGCATCATTCCCACGATCCCCGAGCGGCCAACCTCGACGAGGCCGAGTTCGCGCATAAGGGCGATGAAACTGTCGATCTTGTCTGGCGCGCCGGTGAGTTCGAACACGAAGCTCTCGATAGTCGTATCGACGACATTGGCGCGGAAAAGCTCGGCAATTCGTAAGGCTTCGACCCGCTTTTCGCCCGTTCCCGCAACCTTTACCAGCGCAAGTTCGCGCTCGACATGCGGGCCTGAGGTGGTGAGATCGGTTACTTTGTGAACCGGCACGAGCCGTTCGAGCTGCGCCTCAATCTGGTCGATAACCTCTGGCGGACCGCCCGTTACAATCGTGATCCGGCTAACCGCATGGTCTTCGGTGATGTCGGCCACGGTCAGACTGTCGATGTTGTAGCCGCGCGCGGTAAACAGACCGGTGATCTTGGCGAGGATCCCCGGCTCGTTATCGACCGTGACGTTCAGGACGTGACGCTCGGCCTCGGCGCTCTTGATTTTCATTTGTTGTGGTTCCCCTTGCGGCAGGCTTCTCAGACCAGCGCCTTCGCCTCGTCATCCATCGTGCCTTCGACCTGGTCGCCGTAGAGCAGCATTTCGGTGTGCGCGGCGCCTGACGGGATCATCGGGAAGCAATTAGCATCCTGCGCGACGCAGCAATCGACGATCACTGGGCCGTCGTGGGCGAGCATCGCCTCGATTCCCGCGTCGAGCTCGTCCTCGCCTTCGATCCGGATCCCTTTCCAGCCATAGGCTTCGGCAAGGCGGACGAAATCGGGGAGGCTATCCGAATAGGAGTTCGAATAGCGGCTCTCATAAGTCAATTCCTGCCACTGACGAACCATGCCCATATACTCGTTGTTGAGGATGAAGACCTTGATCGGCAGGCGGTATTGCGAGGCGGTGCCGAGCTCCTGGATGTTCATCTGTATCGAGGCTTCGCCAGCAATGTCGATCACCAGCGCATCAGGAAAGCCAAGCTGCGCACCGATGGCAGCGGGCATGCCATAACCCATCGTGCCAAGCCCCCCGCTGGTGAGCCATTTATTCGGCTTGTCGAACCCGAAGTATTGCGCCGCCCACATCTGGTGCTGGCCGACTTCGGTGGTGATTATCGGATCGCGCTCATGGGTGAGCGCATAGAGCCGCTCGACCGCCTTTTGCGGCATGATTGCGCCAGGGTTCTTCTTCGATTTTTCCGGATAGGCGAGGCACTCGCGGGCGCGCCACCCGGCGATGCGGGCTTTCCATTCACCCAGATCCTGCGGTTTGCGGTCGCCCCATGCCTCGATCAGCTGGCCGAGAACCGTCGCGCAATCGCCGACGATACCGAGATCGACGGGCACGTTCTTGTTGATCGAAGACCTGTCGATGTCGATGTGTATCTTCTTGGATTCGGGAGAAAAGGCATCGAGCCTCCCGGTCACCCGGTCGTCGAAACGGGCACCGATGCAGACCATCACGTCGCAGCGGTTCATCGCCATATTGGCCTCGAACGTGCCGTGCATGCCGAGCATGCCGAGCCAGTCGGGATGCGTGTGCGGGAACGCGCCGAGGCCCATCAGGGTCGACGTGACCGGCGAGCCGGTGATGTCCTGGAAACGGCGAAGGAGTTCACTCGCTTCGGTCCCTGAATTGATGATGCCGCCGCCAGTGTAGAGGATCGGGCGCTCCGCATTTGCGATCATCTCGATAGCCTCGGCGATCTGATCGGCCGATCCCGCCATCTGCGGGACATATCGATGCGATGCCGTGAGTTTCGATGCGTTGCTTATCGACGGAACCGCGATCTGAACGTCTTTAGGGATATCGACTACGACAGGGCCGGGGCGGCCCGTAGTGGCAATGCGAAACGCCTCTTCGATCGTCGCGGCTAGGTCTGCCGGATCTTTCACGAGATAATTGTGCTTCGTGCAGTGGCGGGTGATGCCGACCGTGTCTGCTTCCTGAAAGGCGTCTGTGCCGATCAGGCCAGTTGGAACCTGACCCGTAATCACAACGAGCGGAATCGAATCGAGAAACGCATCTGCAATACCGGTAACGGCGTTCGTAGCGCCCGGGCCGGATGTCACGAGCACCACGCCCGGCTTGCCGGTCGCCCGGGCATAGCCTTCGGCCGCATGGGCCGCGCCGGCTTCGTGCCGCACGAGAATGTGACGCAGCCGTTCGTCGCCGAACAGCTCGTCATAGATCGGAAGAACCGCACCTCCGGGATAGCCGAATACGAATTCGACGCCCTGCTCGACCAGGCATTGAGTCAGGATGGCGGCGCCGGTGCGTTTATCCGGCTTTTGCTGATCCGACACGTTAACATTCCCTCATTGGCTTTGTGCGCGCTTCTAACAATAAACGAGGCCCAACGCAGGGGGTTTGCGTTGGGCCCGTTCGGATAGCGCTATTCGTTAGAATCTATCGTGTCAACGGTTAAGAACGTAATAATGATGCAAATTTATCGCTGATGTCGATATTTTGAGACTCCACACGGTTCCATTCTACCGGCGACTGGTTGCGGAACCATGTGAATTGGCGTTTGGCGTAGTTGCGTGTCGCCTGCGAACCGCGCTCAATCAACTCACTTTTCGATATGTCTTTCGCGAGGAATGCCGCGATCTCCGGGACGCCTATTGCCCGCATCACGGGGAGGGTGGGCGAAAGCTCACGCTTGAGCAGCGCTTCGACCTCCGCGATTGCGCCTTCTTCCAGCATTGCCTCAAAGCGGGTGTCGCAGCGTTCGTACAGCCATTGCCTCTCGGGCAACATTACCAGTGCGTGCAGATCGACCTCTTCTCCGATCCCACCGGTTTTCGCCTGTTGCCAATCGCCCAGCGTTACGCCGGTTGATCGCTTGACTTCGAGGGCGCGGGAGATGCGCTGGCTGTCCCCCGGATCAAGATCGGCGGCGCGGGTAGGATCCTCGATCAACAAAGCTTCGTAGGCAATTTCGATTGGCATCGCGCGCACCACGGCCCGTACCTCGGGTTCGATGTCCGGGATGGGCGCGATCCCTTCGAGCAGGACTTTCATGTACAGGCCCGTTCCGCCGACGAGGATGGGCAGGACACCGGCTTCGTGCGCCTCGGCGATAACGGCTTTGGCGTGCTTCGCCCAATCTGCAGCCGAGCAGCTCTCCGCCCCATCCCATTCGCCATAGAGCCTGTGCGGGTGCTGCTTGCGCTCCTTTTCGCTCGGTGCGGCGGAAAGCACGGGAATGTCGGCGTAGACCTGCATGCTGTCAGCATTGACGATCCACGAATCCAGCTTGGCCTTGCGACGCGCCTCGGCGAGGGAAAGTGCAACTGCGCTCTTGCCGCTGGCGGTCGGCCCTGCGATGAGCGCGAGCCGCTTTTCCGGAGATGAATTTGTGCTCATTGCCAGACTGATAGCAGACGTTGCGGATCTTGAAACACGGCTCGATGCAGCCGCCGATGCGTTCGCGTCCGAAGGTATGCCGCTGGCCTCCGCCGTAATGCTCGATTTCTGCGGCGATGTGCTGCAATTGAGTTTTGCTGAAGCGGATCCGGCAAAGGTGCTTGCGGGCATCGACAGGTTTTTTGCGCCGACGGATTCGTTGGTGTGCCGTGGTGAAATCGTGGCTCCGAATTTGTTCGTTTCCGACATGGACTCGACCATGATCGGTCAGGAGTGCATCGATGAACTCGCGGATTATGCCGGATTAAAGACCCAGATTGCCGGGATTACGGAACGGGCGATGCAAGGCGAGCTCGATTTCGAGGCAGCCTTGCGCGAACGAGTTCGCTTGCTTGAGGGATTGGACGAGAGCGCAATACAGCAATGCCTCGCCGAACGGATCCGCGCCACACCTGGCGCAAAATCATTGGTGGCCACTCTGGCCGCGCAGGGGGCGAGGACGGTGCTCGTTACCGGCGGCTTCCATCACTTTGCAGATGCAGTTGCCGACGAGCTCGGATTTCAGAGGGTCGTGGGCAATCGTCTCGAAGTGGCGGACGGTAAGCTGACCGGAGGTTTGTCAGGACCAATCAGCGATGCCTCGACTAAAAAGGCCACCCTTCTCGAGGAGGTTGGCAAGCTTGGGCCTGCTGCCGTCAGCATGGCCGCCGGCGACGGGGCGAACGATATCCCGATGCTCCAAGCGGCGAATTATGGCTTTGCCTTTCGCGCCAAACCAAAGGCACGGGAAGTTGCCAGTGGGCGGATCGACCGGGGAGATCTTACGTCGATCCTTTCGCTCCTTGGGATACCCACGAAGGAATGGGTCCACTATTGAGGTGAATTGCTCGTCTGGCGGGGCAGGGTGCGCAAAAAGGGTTTTGATACGGAACCCAATGCTGTTATTAACATCGATGTAAGTAACGGTCTGCTAGACGGACCTTGCAACTACGACACCCTTGAGGCCCTTTGCATATGACGACAGACTTCTCCTCCCTTTATGCGGCCGACGGGACAGTTCTACGCCACCCTGACAGGCCCGCGCCGCGCTACTCTCTCCCGCGCGCAATCAAGAATTTCCGGCTCCTGATGAAAGACAAGGAAGATACGAGCCTTGTCTTCAAGATCTACGAATCGCTTCCTTCCAAGGACTTCATGCCGCGAGTGCGCGATCTCACGCTGTCGGAACGCGGCGAGATCCTGCGTCGGACAGAGCCAAGCCTTCCGGAAATCCTCGACGACCATGCCGAATTACGCAAAACGCCCAAGGGCAGTCTTGCGCACGCCTATTGCGACTTCATGGAAGTCGAAGGGCTGACTGCGGCGGGTCTCGTGGCCGAATCCGATAAACTCGGCCGACCGAAGTATCCCGACCTCGTGCAATGGTTCGCCGAGCGTTCGCGCGACACGCATGACCTTTTCCATGTGCTCACCGGATATGGCCGCGATGCGCTTGGGGAACAGTGCGTACTGCTTTTCACGCACGGCCAGTCGCCGACACAGGGCCACCTGCTGATCGGCTATGCCGGCGCTGCCAATATCAAGAAGATGGTCTGGGGCAGCAAGGCTCCGGTGATGGGCGCGGTCCGTCAGGCGAAGCGCACCGGCAAGGGTGCGGCGCGCCTGATCGAGCAACCGATCCGCGAATTGCTCAAACAGCCTGTCGAGACAGTGCGCGAGGCGCTGAATATCCCCGAGCCGACCGTTTACCGCGAGTGTCACCGCATTTGGCGCGAAGAGGGTATCGATCCCTACGATTTGCTCGCAAGCGAAAAAACACCGGACGAAAAGCTCGCTTCTGCCTAATCGCTTTCAAGGCGAATAGAAAAAGCAGCTAGAGCCAGCTCGCAATCTGGCTCAGCGGCTTTTTCTTTAGCGCGTGCGCCGGAACGGTCGCGTCCTCGGCTGGATGGCCGACCACGACGATCATCAGCGGCTTTTCCCATTCGGGCCGCCCGCATTCCTTGCGAAGGAAACCCATGGGGGAGGGCGTGTGTGTGAGCGTTGCGAGACCCGCTTCGTGCAACGTCGCGATCAGCAATCCACATGCGATGCCGACGCTTTCATTGACGTAGTAATTCTGGGTCTTGCCATCCTCCTCGATCCCGCCTTTGCGCTGCGCAAAGACCACGATGAGGTACGGAGCGGTTTCGAGGAAGGGTTTTTCCTCGTCGGTTCCGAGATCTTTGAGCGCGCCCAACCATTCCTCGCTCGCCTTCGGGTCTTCGCCATCCGCTCCGTAAAACCGGCGTTCCTCGGCTTCGGCGGCCTGACGGATCGCGCGCTTTTTTTCCGGCGAAGAAATGACCGCGAAATGCCATGGCTGATGGTTCGCGCCGTTCGGTGCTGTTCCGGCAGCCTCGATCGCGGCTTCGATTACCTCGCGCGGGACAGGTGCGTCGGAAAAGTAACGGCATGTGCGCCGCTGCTTCAGGGAATCGCGCATGGCGCACGCGCGGGAGATACTTTCCTCGTCAGGAAGGGCATCCAGTGAATAGGGCAGGGTTTCATGTTCGCGCATTCAGCTCTCATGGCACAGCCCGCGTCAAAGGGAAGGGTAACGTTGCGGAAACGGGGCTGGACAGCCAATTGACAGCAATGTAGGTTGCAATTCACGAACCTAATTCGACTCGTTCTCCTGGAGGCTTCGATGGCTTTGCTCGATCGTCCGCTCGTATCTCCCGATCGCACCGTGTCCGGCTTCCAGCCTCGCAAGGTTCTTCATCATTTTGGAAAGTTGGTCGAGGATAAGGAAGACACCGAACAGGTGTTTCACATTATCGAGGCAACGAAGGGCAAGAAAAGCCACCGGCAAGCGTGGGAGTTCATTCAGTCGGAGGACGGCCAGCGTTTCCTCCGTTCCGAGGTCGATCTTCCAGCGATGCTCGACAATCACGATCGTTGGGCGGACCTTCCCGATAATAGTGTCGGCAAGCATTACATGGCATTCATGAAGCGCGAGGGGCTGACGGCGCGCGGGCTGGTCGAGGAGAGCCATAAATGGGCGCCGCCTGAAAGCCGCCCGGACGATCTCACAGAGTGGTACTTCAATCGCTTGCGCGACACGCACGACCTGTTTCATGTCCTGACCGGCTACGGGCGCGATGCTCTTGGCGAAGCGAGTCTCCTGGGCTTTTCCTATTCGCAGAACCACAATAACGGCATCCTCTTCATCGCCTTTGCCGGTGCCCGGCAGATAAAAAAGACGACCGGCACCAAAGCGCCCCTTTATGCCGCGGTGCGTGAAGGTAAGCGCAATGGGAAGGCGGCGGCAAAGCTCGCCCACATGGATGTCGAGATGGTCATGCGCGAGGATATCGACGAAGCGCGCGCACGCCTTAGTATTCGCGAACCATCGATCTATCGCGAATGCCTGAAGATCCTCGAAACAGAAGGGCATCTTGCTTCCGAGTTGGGCCTGTCCGAACCAAGGCCGCAAATCGATTGCTGCGACGGGCCCGGACCGCAGGCTGCCTGACAGTTCAGACCGGACGCACCCTGGCAAGGTTCCACCGCAGCGCTCCGAGCGCGGCTAGTAGGATTACCACCGAAAGCAGGAACGGCGCGCCAGGGAAGAAGAGCCCGGTATCGTCCGCATAGGCACCAAATATGCCGGTCATTACGATCGGTCCGAAAATGCTCGTCAGACTGATCATCGAAGCTATCGCGCCTTGCAATTCCCCTTGCGCATCGTCCGATATCCGCTCTGTCATCAATTGCTGCATGGCTGGGAAGGTCAGCCCTGCAAAGCTGCCGAGTATGATGCCGATAATCATCGCCCAGCTTCCTGGAGCGAAGGCGAACAGCACGTAAGCGGGCACCGCGAAAAGAAAACCGATCACGCAGGTCGCCTTGGCCCCGAATTTCGCGATCGAAATGCCGGTCAGCGCGCCTTGCACGATCGCGAGAAGCAGACCGTAGAGCGCAACGCTGAGGCCGATTTCGAGTTCGTTCCAGTCGAACTTCAGGACGTTGTAATAGGCCCAAACGGAAAAGGTCGATTGCGATGCCAACTGCATCAGAAAGATAATCCCGAGGAAACCTAGGACGACCGGAGTTTTGCTCATCTGCACGATTGTGCCGAATGGATTGGCGCGCGCCATCGTGAAGCGTCGGCGCTTCTCAGCCGGAAGCGTCTCGCGCAGAATGAAGAAGCCGAGTGCCGCACCAAGCAAGCACAGCACTGCCGCCGCGACAAAGGGCAGCCGGTCGCCATAACTGCCGAGCACGCCGCCCACTGCCGGACCAATGACGAAGCCGCTGGCTCCTGCACCTCCGAGAATGCCGAAATACTTCCCTCGTTCCGCCGGGCTCGCGACATCGGCGACGCAGCTGTTCGCCGCGGCCCAGCTTGCGCCCATTGCGCCTGATAGAACTCGCCCCACGAAGAGCCACCACAGGTCGGGCGCCATGGCCATAATGATGTAATCGACGCCGAGGAGGAAGAGCGTCACTAACAGGATGGGGCGTCGCCCGTAGCGGTCGGATAGTCCGCCGATGATGGGCGCGAACAGGAACTGCATCAGCGCGTAGGCGAAAATCAGCCAACCGCCGATTTCCGCCGTGCGATCGATGCTTTCGCCGGTCAGGCTTTCGAGCAGGGCGGGCATCACCGGGATGATGAGGCCTACTCCAACCATGTCGATGAACACGACGAACGCGACGAAGCCGAGCGTCGATTTCGTTTTCGCAGGGGCGATATCGTCTTTCATGTCAAAGTGATTGCATCAGGCAGTCGCCATAGTCGACCGCTAAGTGCCAGAGCGCCCCGACACCGAAAGCGCGCGCCCACCATCGCGGGACAAGAAGCAGGGCGAGATAGGCGAGGGCGGCTTCCCAGCCGTGGAGCAAATGAAAGCCGATACTGCAGCGGTCGGAATCAAAGATAGGATCGGCCAACAGATGATCGATGTCGATCAGATTTGCACCCGCGATGACTAGCCCTGCGCGAAGCCAATTCTCCCGCAAGGACACCCAGGCAAGGGCGAAGGGCACCAACCAGTGCCCTCCGTAATGCAGGATCGGCTGAATCAGCTCCAAGGCGCGATCAGGATCCCATCCAGTCTCGGAAGAAGCTCTCGTTCGCTTCTTTTAGGTCCGCGATCGACTGACCGAGCAGTTTTTCACCGCTAACCGTGCCGACGCGGTGGAAGCCGACCGTCTCGGCCTCGGGAATTTCCGGGCCTTCGGCAACGATGCGGTTGAATGCGTCGATCTTGTCCGGGCTGACCGTGAGAACATAGCGCGCCTGGTCTTCGCCGAACCACCACTGCGCGGCGGTGTAATCGACATTCGCAGAAACTTCCGCGCCAATCCCGCCGGCCATTGCCATTTCGGCGAGTGCCACGGCCAGTCCCCCGTCGGAGAGATCATGGACGGCGTTGACGAGGCCTTCCTCAATCAAACGGCGAATGATCTGGCCTGCGCCGCGCTCGGCGGAGAGATCGACGGGAGGAGCGCGGCCTTCGTCGCGCCCGTGAACGATTTCGAGCCAAAGCGACTTGCCAAGGTGCGAACGGGTCGGGTCCGGTTTGGCCCAGAATTCCGGCGCGATCATGTATATTGCGTCACCTTCGTTCTTGAAGGCCATGGTCATCATATGCGCTGCATTTTCGATGATGCCGACGCCGCCGATAGCCGGGGTCGGGAGGATCGCCGAGCCGCCGCCTGTCGCCTTGCTTTCGTTGTAGAGCGAGACATTACCAGAGACGATCGGAAAATCGAGCGCGCGGCAGGCATCGCCCATACCTTCCAGGGCGTGGACAAATTGGCTCATGATTTCGGGCCGCTGTGGATTTGCGAAATTCAGGCAGTTTGTCACGGCGAGCGGGCGTGCGCCGACCGCGCATAGGTTGCGATAGGCCTCGGCAATCGCCTGCTTTCCGCCTTCGTACGGGTCGGCATAGACATAGCGCGGCGTGCAATCGGTACTGATCGCAAGCGCCTTGTTGGTGCCGTGCACTCTGACGACGCCGGCATCGCCGCCCGTCTGGAGCGTATCACCCATCACCTGACTGTCATACTGCTCGGCAATCCAGCGGCGCGAAGCGAGATTGGGAGAGGCGAGCATCTTTTTCAGATCCGCTCCCGGGTCGCTGCTGTCAGGCGCACCATGCATCGGGGTGATGCCCGCCCACTCAGTATATTGTGCCTTCGAGAGATAGGGGCGGTCATATTCAGGTGCATCGGCAGCGAGGGGACCGAGCGGGATATCGCATACGACCTCTCCACCGAATTCCAGCACCATGTGCTGCGAATCGGTGACCTCTCCGATGACAGCGAAATCGAGCTCCCATTTCTTGAAAATCGCTTCGGCCATCTCCTCCTTGCCGGGTTTGAGGACCATAAGCATCCGCTCCTGGCTCTCGCTCAGCATCATTTCGTAAGGGGTCATTCCCTCTTCGCGGCACGGCACCTTGTCCATGTCGAGCCGGATGCCCGCTTTGCCATTGGTCGCCATCTCGACGCTGGAGGACGTCAACCCCGCAGCCCCCATGTCCTGGATTGCGACAATTGCGTCGGTCGCCATCAGCTCAAGGCAGGCCTCGATCAGCAGTTTCTCGGTGAAGGGGTCGCCCACCTGCACCGTGGGGCGTTTTGCCTCGGCATCTTCCTCGAAATCGGCGCTCGCCATGGTGGCGCCGTGAATGCCGTCGCGTCCCGTCTTGGAGCCGACATAGACGATCGGATTGCCAACGCCGGTCGCAGCGGAATAGAATATCTTGTCCGCATCGGCGACGCCTACTGTCATTGCATTGACGAGGATGTTGCCATCGTAAGCCGGGTGAAAGTTGGTTTCCCCTCCGACTGTCGGCACACCCACGCAATTGCCATAGCCGCCGATCCCGGCGACCACGCCTTGCACAAGGTGCTTCATCTTCGGATGATCGGGACGGCCGAAACGCAGCGCGTTCATGTTGGCGACCGGCCGCGCGCCCATTGTGAAGACATCGCGCAGGATACCCCCAACGCCTGTCGCAGCGCCCTGGTATGGCTCGATGTATGAAGGGTGGTTGTGGCTCTCCATCTTGAAGATCGCCGCCTGCCCATCGCCGATATCGATGACGCCCGCATTCTCGCCGGGACCGCAGATGACCCACGGCGCCTCGGTCGGAAGCTTTTTGAGGTGCAGGCGGCTCGATTTGTAGGAGCAGTGCTCGGACCACATGACGGAAAAGATGCCGAGTTCGACAAGGTTGGGCTCTCGCCCAAGCGCGTGCAGCACGCGCTCATATTCCTCGGGCGAAAGGCCATGCTGTTCGACAATTTCGGGGGTAATTTCGCTCATGGGCGCACCCCCTAGATCACACGCTCGACGCAGCCAAGCCTCCGCGACGCGTGAAGTATCGATTCTCCCCGACCCACCATGCAAGACCGGTCGCAATGGCGAAGGCGACCAACGCCTGCAAGTAAAGAGCAAGGCCCGCCGAATCTGGCTCTGGTCCAAACCAGTTGATCGCCTGAAAAACGAGCAGCACAGCCAATAGGATTAGCGGTGGACCGACAGGGCCCCGCGTTCGGCGTATGTAGAAGAGGAAGGCCGCCACGGTGATCCCGATCTCGAGCGGCATCGCGATCGAGGGATAGTTCCATAGGCCGAGGCCATAGGTTTCCTCGCCGCCAGCAATGGTCAGGTCGGGGCGGTGGGTGACCCAGTCGAGCAACCAGTGAGACAGAACGACCATGCCTGCAAGGAAGCCCCCGAGAATATTGCGGTGCCAGATCATCACGATGAGCGCGAAACAGACCGCCCATATGCCTGTTCCGGCAAGGCTGTGCGTGTAGGGCATGTGGTAGAGATCGAACGGGACCATCACGGTCGCATCGGGATCGACCCGCATCTTCTCGATCCCGAGGGTCGCGAGTGCGAAGAAGCCCCAGTCGACAAGCTGCGCAGCGACGAACATGGTCCCGAGCCTTGGCTCTCGCGGGTTGATTGCGGCTGCGGCAAATGCCGGCGCAAAGTGTCCGATAAACATGTAGTGCCCCCCAATGCGCCCCGTTCAGTTTGTGAAGCGCAACACCGCCCAAGTGGTCACCGCGCTAGTCACCCCGGTAGCAAATCCGCCCCAGATGATGTCGAGCACTGAAACCTTGGTTGCCCACACCTTGAAAACCGCTTGGCTGGTGAGGTCGAAAGTCGCGTAGCACAGGGCGCCGAGCAGCACGCCGTTCAGCAGCGCCGTGGCGACCGATCCGCTATCGAGCCCCGGCCTGATTGCGAACCAGCACATTCCGGCAAGGTAGATAAAATAGAACGCAGCGGCGGCGCCGACATCGAATTCCTTCGCCATGATCTCCCCGATGACGGGGCGATAAAGATTGGGGCCAGCCCAGCGCAGCCAGATCGAATCGAGTACTCCGAAGACGATTGCGGCGCATACATAGGCGATGAGATATTTTGTCATTTGAAGGGTCCCCGTTCGTCGCCGCTCGTTTGTGGCGGCGTTTGTTGAGCGCCAGCCTTGACCGTGCTGTCTCAGCCGGTCAATGCTCCAGCGCATGGACGAGGGAAATGGTTCCGCACCATCTGCGGACGATATTGCGAAAATGAGCTTCGAACAGGCTTTGACGGCGCTCGAGCAGATCGTGCAGCAGCTGGAGCGAGGAGATGTGCCGCTCGATGAATCGATCACGCTCTATGAGCGCGGAGAGCAGTTGCGTGCGGCGTGCCAGAAGCGGCTCGATGCGGCGCAGGCGCGCATTGAGAAGATCGTGACCGGCGCAGACGGAAAGCCATCCGGTACAACCCCGCTCGACGGGACGAGTTAGAGTGGGGCTGGTCGGGATAGACAATGACTTGCTCGGCGATGGACTGAAGCGGGTCCAGGCCGAGATTGACTCGGTCTTCGACGCGTTCCTGCCTGTTCCCGACGATACCCGTGCAAGGCTGGTCGAAGCCATGCGCTATGCGACGATTGGTGGAGGGAAGCGTGTTCGTCCACTTCTGCTGGTCAGTACGGCGGAGCTTTACGGCGTCGATCGCACCGCCGCATTGCGGGCGGGTGCGGCGGTCGAGGCCATCCATGTCTATTCGCTGATCCACGACGATTTGCCTTGCATGGACAATGACGATCTGCGCCACGGCAAGGCAACACTGCACAAGATCTATGACGATGCGACCGCAGTGCTGGCAGGCGATGCGCTCCATGCGCTTGCCTTCGAAATTCTCGCCGATGCAGAGACAAGTTCCGATCCGTTCGTGCGTAGTGAGCTCATCGCTACGCTCGGCACTGCCAGCGGCATGAACGGCATGGCTGGCGGCCAGATGATGGATATGGTCGCCGACCAAGAGGGAGTGGAATACGATCTTCGTGCGATTACGCGCCTCCAACAACTCAAAACTGGGGCGCTTCTTGCCGCATCGGTCGAGATGGGGGCGATCCTTGGACGTGTACCGCCCGAAGGTCGCGCGCACCTCAGGGCTTACGCGCGTGATATCGGATTAGCCTTTCAGATTGCGGATGACCTGCTCGATGTCGAAGGCGATCAGGAGAAGGCGGGCAAGGCACTGCGCAAGGACGACACCCAAGGTAAGCAAACCTTTGTGACACTGATGGGTGTCGAAAAGGCGCGTGAGCAGGCTCGTGTCCTGGTCGATCAGGCGGTCGGGCACCTGGGCTCGCACGGCAGCGAAGCCGATCTGCTGCGCGCATTGGCGAAATTCATCGTCGAGCGGGACCGATGAGGACCGCCATTCCCTCGATCGCCGCGCTAACAGTCTTTCTGGCAGCTTGCTCGGCCGGGGACGCCGCGTCGGAAGAGGAGTCCGCGCTGACGCCCACTCCGGAGAAGCACTTCCTGGTGAATTCGCTGGTGGATCGCTTTGATGTCCCGGCATGCCTGGATGCCAATTTGGTCGGAGCAGTGCACCGGTCGGAGGACGACAAGAATTATTTCGTCCGTGCCTTCACCGCTCCACCGTCCTGCATCGAAGCTCTGTCCGCATCTTTCGACACTGTCGGTTTTACCTCGACAGACGACGGCAAGTTTGCGGCCCAGCTCTATGATGGGACAACGGAAAAGATCAGGATCGAGTTATCCGACGATCGCTCGGTTGGAGCGATTGAATGGGAGATAGAGCGACAATGACAACTCGCATCGGCATTTATCCGGGCACATTCGATCCGATCACTCTCGGCCACGCCGATATCATCCGGCGCGGGGCGAAGCTGGTCGACAAGCTCATTTTGGGGGTCACCACAAACCCCTCCAAAAACCCTATGTTTTCCACCGAGGAACGCTTTGCCATGGTCGAGCGGGAGGTAGTCGGGCTAGGCCTCGACAACGTGGAAGTCGTTGGCTTCAACTCGCTGCTGGTGAAGTTCGCGCAGTCCCAGGATGCCAGCGTCATAATCCGCGGGCTGCGGGCAGTGGCGGACTTCGAGTACGAGTACCAGATGGCCGGCATGAACCAGCAGCTCGACGACGATATCGAAACCGTGTTCCTCATGGCCGATGTCTCCCTGCAGCCGATCGCCTCAAAGCTCGTCAAAGAGATCGCGCTATACGGGGGCGACATTACGCCTTTCGTCAGCGCTGAGGTGCGGGATGAAGTTGTCGCTCGGGTCGATAAGATCGGACGCAAGGGCGACTGGTAACGATCAGCGCTGTAGATTGGCGCGCCTCATTCATTGAAGTGTCAGCCGGCCGCCGCTAAACCGCGCTTAAATTGGACTAATTGATGAAGACCATGATGATCAGGAATATACTCGGCACGCTAGCCGCTCTTTCGCTACTCGCCATTCCTTCCGCAGCATTTGCGCAGGATGAAGAGGAGGCGAACCCTCAGCCGGCCTCGCGCAGTTTCGTGCCGATCAACTATGATGCGACCGAGGACCTGGAGAATATCTGGGTGCTCGACCTGTCGAATGGCGAGCGCGTGAAGATCCGTCTTATGCCAGAATGGGCGCCTAGCCATGTTGAGCGGATCAAGACGCTCACCCGTCAAGGCTTCTATGACGGGGTTATCTTCCACCGTGTGATCGATGGATTTATGGCGCAGGGTGGTGACCCGACCGGTACGGGGCAGGGCGGCAGTGAGCTTCCCGATCTCGAAGCGGAGTTCAACCCGATGCCGCATGTACGCGGTACAGTCTCGATGGCACGTGCGACTGAAGAGAACAGTGCGAACAGCCAGTTCTTCATCGTCTTCTATCCGCGGTTCAGCCTTGACAAGCGGTACACAAATTTCGGCCGGGTGATCGAGAACATGGCCGCGGTCGACGCGATAAATCGTGGCGAGCCGCCACAGAACCCGACGCGGATCCTGCAGGCATCGCTGGCCAGTGATAACAAGCCGCGCCCGGTCCAGCCCTCGGCTCCTGCGACGATGGAAGAAGAAGTCACTGCAGATATGCTGAGCGCGCCGATCAGCGAACAGTAGGGCTTTTCACGCGAGAGCGACGCGGCTAGGCGCGCGTCCGATGCGTGTTGACCTCTTCGATTTCGAACTTCCCCAGGAGCGCATAGCTCTTCGACCGGTGCGCCCGCGGGATGCCGCGCGCATGCTGGTTGTTCGTGGACAGGATGCACCTTTCGAAGACCGTGGCGTGCGGGACTTGCCGGCACTTCTCGAGCCGGGCGATGTTCTGGTATTCAATGATACGCGCGTAATCCCCGCTCAATTGGAAGGTCGCCGTGCGAGCGGTGAGGCGAAAATTGGGGCAACACTCCATAAGCGTGTGGATTTGCGCCGCTGGCAAGCGTTCATCCGCAACGCCAAGCGCGTGAAAGAGGGCGATCAACTGGTCTTTGGTGGCGGCGTTACTGCAATTGCTGAGGAGCGCCATTCGGACGGCAGCATGACCCTGTTGTTCGAGGGCGATGAGCCGGTCGAGGTGTTGCTCGATCGTGCAGGCTCCATGCCGCTACCGCCGTACATCGCTCAGAAACGCGGCATCGACGAGCAGGATCTCGCCGATTACCAGACGATGTTTGCGAAGGAGGACGGGGCAGTCGCAGCGCCAACCGCGTCCCTGCACTTCACGCCCGAGCTGATAGAGGCGATCGACGCGCGCGGGATCAAGCGAGAGACGCTTACGCTGCATGTCGGGGCCGGGACGTTCCTGCCGGTGAAGGCGGACGACACCGAAGATCACCAGATGCATTCTGAGTTCGGTCGTATTTCGCAGGAAGCCGCCGACAGACTGAACTTGGCGAGGGCCGGTGGTAGCCGTATCATCGCCGTTGGCACGACCGCGCTGCGCTTGCTCGAAAGCGCAGCTTGCGATGACGGCACGATCCAACCCTTTGCGGGCGATACAGACATTTTCATCACCCCTGGATACCGCTTCAAGGGCGTCGATGGGCTGATGACCAACTTCCACCTACCAAAATCAACCCTCGTCATGCTGGTGAGCGCTCTCATGGGCCGTGAGCGCATGATGGCGGCCTACCAACACGCTATCCGCGAACAATATCGCTTCTATTCATATGGTGACTCCTCGCTCCTGCTTCCCTAAGCGGCGATAGATGTCCGATCCGATCCTCTTTATTTCCGGCCTGACCAAGGTTTACAAGGGCGGCACGAAAGCGCTTGACGACGTGGACCTCGAGATTCGCAAAGGCGAGATATTCGCACTGCTGGGTCCGAACGGAGCCGGCAAGACAACGCTTATCGGTGCGGTATGCGGCCTTGTGCGGCCCTCAAGCGGAACCATGCGCGCCTTTGGATTGGATCTCGCGAAGGACTGGCGCGCAGCGCGGGCACGGATCGGCCTTGTACCGCAGGAGCTCAGCACCGACATGTTCGAGACGGTATGGCGCGCCGTCAGCTATTCGCGCGGTCTTTTCGGTCACGCACCCGACAAGGGGCGGATCGAGGAAGTCCTCAAGAGCCTCACCTTGTGGGACAAACGCGACAGCCAGATACGCGAACTCTCGGGCGGGATGAAACGACGTGTCCTTATCGCAAAGGCGCTGGCTCACGAGCCCGATCTGCTTTTTCTGGACGAACCCACGGCAGGCGTCGATGTCGAGCTGCGCAAGGACATGTGGAAGCAGATCAGCGCCCTTAGAGAGCGCGGAACCACCATCATCCTCACCACCCACTACATCGAAGAGGCTGAGGAAATGGCCGACCGAGTGGGCATCATCCGCAAGGGCCAGATCCTGATGGTGGATGAAAAAGAGGAAATGATGCAGCGGCTCGGGCGGACCGAGGCGATCATCACGCTGGCCAGGCCGCTCACAGAGCTGCCACCTTCCGTGGCCGGGTTCCCCGTCGAACTGCGCCGCGAAGGGACCGAAATATGTTATCGCGGCGGCGATGGGAGCGGGAAGGGGAAGCAGGAAGTCGCCGACCTCACCAAGGCTTTGATCGCGGCCGGTATCGACTATTCCGGCATCGACATTCACGACAGTTCGCTCGAAGATATTTTCGTCGGTCTCGTGTCGGAGCGGGAGGCTGCGGAATGAGCTTCAACGCACGCGGAGCCTGGTCGATCTATCAACGCGAACTGATGCGTGCGTTTCGCACCGCGTTCCAATCGCTGATCGCACCAGTGCTCACAACCTCGCTCTATTTCATCGTGTTCGGATCGGCGATTGGCGACCGCATGCCGCCGATACAGGGCGTCGATTATGCCGTATTTATCATTCCCGGCCTCTTGATGCTGACACTGTTGGGTGAAACGACCAGCAATTCGAGCTTTGGCATCTACATGCCGCGCTTCACCGGTACGATCTACGAGCTGCTTTCAGCGCCCGTAGGTGTGGCCGAGACGCTGATCGGCTTTGTGGGGGCTGCGGCGACCAAGAGCCTGATTCTCGCTGCGGTGATCCTCGGCACGGCCACGCTCTTCGTCGATTATGAGATCAAGTATCCGCTGTTCGCGGTCGGTTTCATCATGTTGGTCGCGGCGAGCTTTTCCCTGTTCGGGTTTATTCTCGGAATTTGGGCGGATAGTTTTGAGAAACTTGGAATAATTCCGGTTCTGATCCTGACACCACTGACGTTTCTCGGTGGAACATTCTATTCGATTGATATGCTCCCCGAGCCGTGGGACAAAATCGCGCTCGCCAATCCAATTGCGTTCCTCGTGAGCGGACTGCGCTGGACTTTCTATGGCCAGTCCGACGTATCGATTGGCGTGTCGCTGGGCCTGACGCTCGCCTTCCTCGCGCTTTGCACGGCGGTGATCGCCTTCATCTTCAAAACCGGTTGGCGGCTCCGCGAGTGATCCCGTGAGTACTCGATTTTCGTTCAAACTTGAGGCCACGGATGGCCGTGCGCGCACGGGCACGATCTCGATGCTGCGCGGTGATATTCAGACGCCGGCCTTCATGCCCGTAGGAACCGCCGCGACCGTCAAGGCGATGAAGCCAGAGGCCGTGCGCGCGACAGGCGCGGACATTATCCTCGGCAACACATACCACCTGATGCTGCGCCCCGGCGCGGAACGTGTCGCAATGCTCGGTGGCCTTCACAATTTCATGAACTGGCACCGCCCGATCCTCACCGATAGCGGAGGCTACCAGGTCATGAGCCTTTCCGATCTTCGCAAACTGACCGAAGATGGCGTCGAGTTTCGCAGCCACATCGACGGGTCGAAGCACATGCTGACCCCCGAACGATCGATGGAGATCCAGAGGCTGCTTGGCTCGGATATCGTCATGGCGTTCGATGAATGCCCGCGCGCCGACCGGCCTCGAGACGAGATCGCGGCGAGCATGGAGCTCTCCATGCGCTGGGCTAAACGCAGCCGGCACGGGTTCGATAGCGGCGAGGAGCACGCGGCGCGCTCTGCACTTTTCGGTATTCAGCAGGGCGCGCTTGACGCCGATCTGCGCAAGATCAGCGCTGACAAACTTATCGATATCGGTTTCGATGGCTATGCAGTTGGTGGTCTTGCGGTGGGCGAGGGGCAGGAGGCGATGTTTGGCGTACTCGATTATGCCCCTGAGATGCTTCCTGTCGATCGTCCGCGCTACCTGATGGGTGTTGGCAAGCCCGACGATCTCGTCGGTGGGGTCGAGCGCGGAATCGACATGTTCGATTGCGTGTTGCCAACGCGATCAGGTCGCAATGGGCAGGCCTTCACCTGGAATGGACCCCTGAACCTCCGAAACGCGCGCCACGCCGAGGATACAGATCCGCTCGATGACCGCTGCGAATGCCCCACCTGTTCGCATTACTCGCGTGCCTATCTGCACCACCTTCAAAAGTCGGGCGAGATACTGGGTGCGATGCTGGTGACCGAGCACAATCTGTCATTCTACCAGCAGCTCATGCAGTCTATGCGACGGGCTATCCGGGACAGTCGCTTTGCCGAGTTCGCTGCCGATTTTCGTCGCCACTATCTCAAAAACTGAAATCTAGACTTCGGTTGCAATGAACCACTTCGACTTTATGGTCGTAGGAATCGCAGAAACGGGGTCTAGTTCATTGAAACTTCTTTCCGAGGCGCTCAGCGCCACCGCCACTCTTGCGCTCATGTCCGGACTGGTAGCGCAGCAAGCCATCGCGCAGGATGCACGAGAAAACGGCGAGTCCATTGAAGAAGTAGCCGCTCGCTACGGGGTCCGCGCCTCGGTACTCGACATCAGCCTTTCGCCATCCGGAAACAAGATCGCGTGGATCGCGGCCGGTCCGGAGCATAGCGAGGTGCTGAATGTCGTCGATCTTGCTGCGGGTGGCGGTGTCAAACAGATCGCTCAAAATACTGAAGAGATTGGGGATTTGTCTTGGTGTCGCTGGGCGACTGACGAACGCTTGATCTGCCAGATAGACGGCATGGGTCGTGGTTCGGATGGCGTGCTCGTCGGCTTCGACCGCATGTTTGCGATCAACTATGACGGGTCCGATGTCGCGTCACTGTCCGAACGCGGCAGCCTTCGCGCTCTTGGATTCAATCAGAGCGGTGGTGACATTGTCGCTTTCGACGTGGCCGGTCAAAACGGCCGCATCCTGATGACAAAAAACTATGTAAAAGAGCGTTCAACCGGAACGCGTCTCGCCAATACCAAAGAGGGGTTGGGCGTCGATCAGATTGATGTGAGCAATGGTCGCAGGCGCGTTGCGGAGCAGCCGGATAACGGTGCAATACGTTATGTGGCCGACGAACAGGGCCAGGTGCGGGTCAAAATCCGCGCCGGCTATGACGCGAATGGCCGGCTGACCGGCAAATTCTTCTACCTTTTCCGTGCGTCGGGCAGCAATCGCTGGCGGGAGTTCGACAACGTCGTCGTCGATGGCAAGTCGGTGGAGCGCTTTGTTCCTTTGGCCGTTGACGGACGACGCGACAGCGCTTTCGGGTACATCGCCAGGGATGGGTACGACGCGCTCGCCGAAGTCCCGCTGTCCGATCCGACTGCAGGTTCCGTGATGTTTGCGCGCGATGATGTCGACGTTGATGGCTTGATCCGCATCGGTCGTCAGCGTCGCGTAGTGGGCGTCTCATATGCAACGGAAAAGCGCTCGGTCGCCTACTTCGACGAGGAATTGAAGAAGCTTTCCGAAGACCTTGGCAAGGCGTTGCCAAATCAGCCGCTGATCAACATTGTCGGAGCAAGCGCAGACGAGAGTAAGCTGCTGATTATTGCGTCCAGCGATACTGACCCCGGCACTGTCTACCTTTACGACAAAGGCTCACGCCAGCTCGAACAGTTGCTCGCCATGCGTCAGTTCCTCGTCGATCAGCTGATGGGTCCGATGAAGCCGGTATCTTTTCCGGCTGCGGATGGGACCGAGATTCCCGGTTACTTGACGCTTCCGCCCGGTTCGGACGGCAAGAACCTGCCAGCGATCGTGTTGCCGCATGGGGGACCTGCGGCGCGTGATTACTGGGGCTTCGATTGGATCGTCCAGTTCTTGGTGGCTCGCGGCTATGCGGTGCTCCAACCCAACTATCGCGGTTCGGCAGGCTATGGAGAGGACTGGTTTGGCAAGAACGGCTATCAGGCCTGGGACGTCGCAATCGGAGATGTAAACGATGCGGGCCGCTGGCTCGTGAGCGAAGGCATCGCCAATCCGGATCAGCTCGCAATTGCCGGTTGGTCCTATGGCGGATATGCCGCCCTGCAATCGCAGGTCGTTGCCCCTGACCTCTATAAGGCCGTTGTTGCGATCGCTCCGGTCACAGACCTCAATTATCTGCGCAGCGATGCACGCGCCTATACTTCATCACGAATACGGGATGAACAGCTGGGTGATGGCCCGCATATTGCGGCAGGCAGTCCACTTCGCCATGCGGAGAAGTTCAATGCGCCGGTCGCGCTCTTCCACGCCACTCGCGATGTTAACGTTGAGGTGCGCCATTCGCGCGCCATGGCGGACCGTCTGAAGGACGCAGGAAAGCGAGTGCAATACAGTGAATACGATGATCTCCAGCACAATCTCGATGACAGCAAGGTTCGCACGGAAATGCTGACGAAGATCGACGCGTTTCTTACCGAAGCGTTGGGCCGGTGACACTGCGTGGGAAGGCGATCTAGCCTCTCGACAAACCCGTTGCGACACGTCAGAGCGGCGGCCATGTCAGGTGACTTCAAGAGCCCCGAAGATTGCGAAACGATGGCAGACGTCCGAAAGGGTGTCGATTGCACAGACCGCGAGCTGGTCGCGCTCCTCGAACGGCGGTTTGGATACATGCGCGCAGCCGCTCGCATCAAACCGAACCGTGAGGCGGTGCGCGACGAGGCCCGCAAAGCAAGCGTCATCGCGGCTGCGGTTGCCGATGCAAAGGCGCGCGGAATTCCCGGCGAGGTGGTTGCCGACTTGTGGGAACGGCTTGTCGAAGGTTCAATCGCCTACGAGTTTGAAAAGTGGGATCGTTTGCGCGGCTGACGCGTAATAACAATCTCTTCGAGAGGCACACACGAAGGCGGTCCGTTCGGGACCGCCTTTTTCGTTACTAGCCAAGGGCGTAGGCGGACGAAAAGAAAAGGGCGGCCCATTCGGACCGCCCTGTTTCGTTTTCAGTGCTTCGCGGATCAGCGCGAGTAGAACTCGACCACGAGGTTCGGTTCCATCGTGACCGGGTAGGGCACTTCGTCAAGCTTCGGCACGCGGGTGAAGCTCACCTTGTCGTTGCCGTCGGGAACGACATAGTCGGGGATTTCACGCTCGGGCAGGCTCTGCGCTTCGATGACGAGAGCCATCTCCTGCGCCTTCTTGCCGAGGCTGATAACATCACCGACATCGCAGCGACGCGAGGGAATGTTGCACTTCACGCCGTTCACATAGATGTGACCGTGGTTCACGATCTGGCGCGCGGCGAAGATCGTCGGCGCGAATTTGGCACGGTAGACGATCATGTCGAGACGGCGCTCGAGCAGGCCTATCAGGTTCTGACCGGTGTCACCCTTCATGCGGGTGGCGTCCTTGTACGTGGAGCGGAACTGTTTTTCGGTGACGTCACCGTAATAGCCCTTGAGCTTCTGCTTTGCGCGAAGCTGCAGGCCGAAGTCGCTCATCTTGCTCTTGCGACGCTGACCATGCTGGCCTGGGCCGTAGGAACGTTTGTTAACCGGAGAATTCGGACGACCCCAGATGTTTTCACCCATCCGGCGGTCGAGTTTGTACTTGGCGCTCTTGCGCTTCGACATAAGTCGTATCCTTCAATTTGCTGATCCACCCCAGCGGTGGACGTTCAACCCGGCATCGCACCACAAGGCCTGATCGTGCCCTGTGCGGCTGCCGCTTCACCGGGATGCGGAGCCAATCTCTTGCGAGAAGCGCGCCCATTAGCAGGAATGAGCGCATCGTCAAGTTTCAGGTGTTACCGCCTCGGCGGATTTGCAAGCTCAACGGCGTTGGTTGAACTGGCGCCATTCGTCGGCTGTCTTGCACACCTTGGTCCCGCGGCGGCTACTCATGTCGAGCTTTACGCGGCGGCAGATACGCTTTTCTTCCTTCGCCTCAGGAGCGGCGGGAGCAGCGACACCTTTTTCGGGTTTTGCCTCCTGCTCTGTTTCGGGCGTCTTGGCTTCGGGTTCATCGGCCATTGCAGGCACCGCCAGAAACACTGCCGCAGCAACCGCTACACGCGAAAAGGTGACATTCATCAATGATCTCACTGGGTTTGGTAGAGAGGGAAAGCGAGAGGTAGCGGGCGCGCTGCGCGCTGTCTATCGCCAATGCCGATCATTCGACGAACGACTTAGCCCAACAGCCTCTTAGTAACCGATAGGAGTGGCGAGAACGTCGTAATGCTTGCCGCGGCCGTAAATCCTCGAGTGCTCGAACCCGGCATGGTCGAGCAGTCCGTTGACCGCATGCTTGTCAGTCCAGCGATCGTCATTCTCGTAAAAGATACCGATGATGCGCGAAGCTTCGGGCGAGGAGAGTAATTGCCGGATGACCGTTTCCTCGTGCCCCTCGACATCGACCTTGATGAAAAGCGGGAGGTCTTCGGGCAGGTGTCTGGAGAGTTTCTCCATCTTTTCCAATCGCACTTTGGCTTTGGGATGCTCGCCCGGAAGCTGGTCGCCATGCTCGCCAAGCGTCGCCAGGCCGCTATGCCCCTTACTGAGGGTGATTTCGAAGGTGCCTGCCTTGTCGGACAGGCCAAAGTTCAGTGCCTCGGTGCGGCTAGCCAAATCGTTGGCCGCGATGTTCTTGACGAGACGCTCATAAGTCTGCGGCACGGGTTCCAGCGCAACGATCTTCTTGCAGGCGGCATTTTGCCCGGCAATCAGCGAAAACAACCCTTGGTTCGCCCCAATGTCCACGAAGCAGAACGGCTCTTCGATCGAAGCGATAAGGTCGGCGAGATAAGTGCCATAGGTGCCGTAATGGCAATAGGCATAGGTCTTGTCGCCCCAGTTGGGCCACATCGTCACGCCATAGACTGTCTTGGCAGGCCTGGATGAACTCCCACCACTCAGCGCTTTGTGCAGGATGCGCATCGAACGGGCGCGCACGACACGCAGGTGCCTCCAGAGGAGGAAATCGCGAGCCATGCGTTGCGGATCGTGTTCGGGCCAGGCGGGTCGAAAGGCGCTGGCCGCTTCGGGGCGGTTCATTAAATCATCCCGCGCTCACTCACGCGGGTCCCGTTCAAGCGTGCTAAGGATACCTCGCAAAGTGCGCACTTCGAGGTGGTTCCAACCCGGCTTGGTCAGAACGCTGCGTAAGGTTCGCCGCGTGGCATCCGCACGGCTTTGTGGCAAGAAGTATCCGCGCGGGGCGAGCAGCTTTTCGAAATGCCCGATCAGTCCGTCGAGTTCATCTTGCGGGGCGGGAGGTAGCTGTTCCTCTTCAGCGGTCGGCTGAACAAGCCCCTGATCTTCATTCCTTTCGCGGCCAACCCGCGACCATTCGTAAGCTGCCAGGATCACCGCTTGCGCGAGATTGAGAGAGCCGAATTCAGGGTTTATCGGTACGGTGAGAATGTGTCTCGCCAACGCGACATCCTCGGTCTCCAGACCCGATGCCTCGCGTCCAAAGAGAATCGCGTGTCGCCCTTTTTTCGTATGCATTAACCGCGCGGCCTCATCCGGCCCAACGACCGGCTTGGTAACGCCGCGTTTGCGCACGGTGGTTGCATAAATGTGCTGGCAATCCGCTACGGCCTCGGCAGTGGTTTCAAACACCTTTGCATTGTCGAGAATGAAGTCAGCCCCTGCCGCTGCGGGCCCGGCGGAAGGGTTGGGCCACCCATCACGAGGTTTTACGAGCCGCATTTCGCTCAGTCCGAAATTGAGCATCGCACGCGCGGCCTTGCCGATATTCTCGCCCAGTTGCGGGCGAACAAGCACAATGACAGGCGCCGACACAGGCGTCAGTCCTGCGCCGCTTCTTGGACGGTGCTCGCAAATTCCTCGAAGTCGCGTGCTTCGGAGAAATCGCGGTAGACGCTCGCGAAACGGATATAGGCGACGGTATCGATCTGCTTGAGGCCGTCCATCACCATTTCGCCAAGCTTCGAAGATGGGATTTCCGGTTCTCCCGCAGTTTCGACTTGCCGTTGGATGCCAGAAACAAGACGATCGATCCGTTCCTGATCGACGTCGCGTTTCCGACAGGCGAGCGCAACCGATTGTTCGATCTTTGAGCGGTCAAACGGTTCGCGCCGGTCACCGGACTTCACGATTGTGACTTCGCGCAGCTGCACGCGCTCAAATGTAGTGAAGCGTGCGCCGCACGACGAACACTGTCGCCGACGTCGGATAGAAGTGGCATCCTCGGTGGGGCGGCTGTCTTTTACCTGGCTGTCATCGTTAGCGCAGAATGGGCATCTCATGCGGGATCAGGCTTCCGGATAGACGGGAAAGGCTGCGCAAAGCTCTGCAACACGGTTGCGGACGCTCTCTTCCACCTGCGCGTCGCCTTCAGGACCGTTTTTCGAAAGGCCAACGACGACTTCAGCTATCAGCTTGCCCACCGTGCGGAACTCGGCAGGTCCAAATCCGCGCGTGGTGCCGGCAGGGGTGCCAAGTCGAATTCCGCTGGTGACGAAGGGCGAACGTGTATCGAACGGAATCCCGTTCTTGTTGCAAGTGAGCCAGGCACGATCGAGGCCCTTTTCCGCGTCCTTGCCAGTCACATTCTTGGCCGTAAGGTCGACCAGCATTGAATGGTTGTCCGTGCCGCCTGAAACGATCCGCAAGCCGCTTTCCTCGAGGCTGGCCGCAAGCGCGCGCGCATTCTCGACAATCCGGTGCGCATAGCTCTTGAATTCGGGCTGGAGTGCTTCGCGGAAAGCCACAGCCTTGGCGGCTATGACATGCATCAGCGGGCCGCCCTGAAGGCCGGGGAACACAGCCATGTTCAGCGGCTTGGTCAGCTTTTCATCATTCCAGAGGATGATGCCCGAACGCGGACCGCGCAGGCTCTTATGGGTCGTTGAAGTGACAATATCGCAATGGGGGAAGGGCGAGGGGTGCGCGCCGCCGGCGACAAGCCCCGAAATGTGGCTCATATCGCACAGCAGGTAAGCGCCTACTTCGTCGGCGATCCTGCGGAATGCCTCGAAATCCCAGAGCCGCGAATAAGCGGTTCCGCCGCAGATGATTAGTTTCGGCTTGTGCTCGCGCGCGGTCGCGGCGACGGCTTCCATGTCGATGAGCTCGTCGCCCTCGCGTACTCCGTAGCTGACAGGGTTGAACCACTTGCCGCTCATATTGACGGGCGAACCGTGCGTAAGGTGTCCGCCAGAATTCAGGTCAAGGCCCATGAAGGTGTCACCCGGCTCCAGAAGGGCAAGGAATACCGCCTGATTCATCTGCGAGCCCGAGTTGGGCTGAACGTTCGCGAAATTACATCCGAACAATTGTTTGGCGCGTTCTATTGCCAGCGTTTCGACCACGTCGGCATAGTCGCAGCCACCGTAGTAGCGCTTGCCCGGATACCCTTCTGCATATTTATTGGTGAACACGCTGCCCGTGGCTTCGAGCACGGCTTTCGAGGCAATGTTCTCGCTCGCGATCAGCTCGATCTTGTCCTGCTGGCGCTTCAGCTCCTTGCCAATGGCCTCCGCGATCTCGGGATCGGCTGTAGCAAGATCGTCATGCCAAAAAGAGTCCATCGAATTAAGGACGTCGGAGGCGAGGGTACTGGGGCTCGTGCTCATTGGTGGGTCTCGATATGGTCGGGAGAGGTAGGCGGATTGCCGAGTTTGGCGACGCGGCGGTGATGGCGACCATTGGGATCGCCGGCATCGGCAAATTCTGTATTCAGAAATGTAGCTACGCAGCTCTTCGCCATTTCGATGCCCAGCAGCCGGGCGCCCATCGCGATGCAGTTCGCATTGTTGTGTTCGCGGGCGAGGGCGGCCGAGAGTGGTTCGGAAACAAGCGCGCAGCGCACTGCCGGATGGCGGTTTACACTGATCGAGATACCGATCCCGCTGCCGCACAGGGCGATGCCGAATTCAACAGTGCCATCGGCAATGACATCGGAAAGTTTGTACCCGTAGTCGGGATAATCGACGCTCTCGCCCTCACTGGGGCCAAGGTCGGCGACTTCATGTCCTTCATCGATCAACCATTCGGCAAGCTCTGCCTTGAGGTCGGTCGCAGCGTGATCGGAGGCTATGGCAATGCGCATGGCGCCTACATAGGGGCGTGCAGCGATTCTCTCCACCCCGAAGAAGGCGCTTTTCTACGATCAGGTTGGCTGTGTGACAGCGTATTTCGGGCAATCGGACCGACAAACACCGTCGTGCGACCATTCAGGCGGTCGCCATAGATAAGCTAGCTTGTCCTGCCAGCGCGCAGCGGTATCCATCCGGTCTTTCAACTGTTTCAGCCCGGCAAACTGCGCGGTGAAGGGATTGTTGTCATAGACCCGTTTGACAAGGCCCGGATCAGGCTCTTCTTCGATGTAGGCCACTGACCCAAACAGCCGGTCGAACAGCAGCGTGACCTGACTGTAATTGCGGTCGATATACTGCGGTTGGTTGGCGTGATGAACCTTGTGCATCTTGGGTGTCATCAGCACTCGGTCGATCCAGCCGAGGCGTGGAACCCAGCTCGCATGGTTCCATATACCGAAGGCGTTGGTGAGAACGCTCACCGCGATGAAGATGATCGGCTCGACACCTATCAGAGCGGCCGGAAGGGCGAACAGGGCCTTCAGCTGCCCGTCGAGCACGAAACCGCGCGCCGCGGTCGAATGATTGAACTCGTTCGAAGAATGGTGGATTGCGTGAAAAGCCCACAACAAGCCGATACGGTGACCCAAGCGGTGATCCCAGTAGTACGCGAATTCGTGCAACAGGAACGCGAGCGGTAACGCGATCCAGAGCGCCAGACTATCAAACAGCCTGAATTCCTCGAAGACCAGAACATAGAACGCGAGCGGCACGAGAATTGCGAAGATCAGATTCAGAACGCTCGATATGAGATTGAGACCTACCGAGCACCACGCATCCGCGCTGTTGTACTCGCGTCGTTTCCATAGATACCAAAGCCGCTCTGCAACGATGCTGCCGAAATATACTCCACCCAGGATCCAGAGCGCCGCTGGACCGCCTATGAACTCGAGGGCTGCCTTGAGGTTTTCCATGGGCTCAGGTTGTCTCTGCGGGCTCGTCCTTCTTTTTCCGATGTTCCTCGAGACGATTGAGCAATTCTCGCTGAGCCGGGATCAGCTTCTCCATGCTCTCGTCCATGTACGCCTGATTGGCGTCGGCAAAACCGGGTTCACCCATGACCTGAGGCATCAGGTCGAAGAATTGCTTGCCACTCGGCGTCTCCACGAAAGCAAGGATATCGCGCAGTTCCTCTTCCGAAAACAAACTCGCATAGGCTTCGGCCATACCGTCCATGATCGCAGGGATATGCTTGGCGAGAATAACCTTTGATTCTGCAGTGTATTTGTCGATCCAGTCGTCGAGGATCTTTATAGCTTCCGGATCATCGGAGGGGAGGTATGGACCAAGCGATTTGCGCAGCTGCACGATGGTCTGGTCCATAGGCCCATGGAAAAGAGCCTCGCGAGATTCCTTGGGATAGCCGATCTCGACGATCTGTGTTGCAAGTGCGAGCATAGCCGGATCGATTGGCTCTGACTGCTGGCTGGTCTCGGAAGCTGCGATCCGCGCTGGTTCCGGGTCGTTTGCAGCCGCGGAAGAGAGGGGCGTTGCAAGAAGGCAGCCGATCAGGGTGAGCGAAGCGGTCTTGGTGTGGGGCATTTGCTGACCCTGACGCGACGACGTGCATTGCGCAACCTTCGTTCGACCAACGGCGCAAGTTTATGGCTTAAACCGTTTCTCTAGCGCAGCTTTTTAGCGACCCACTTCCAGAGTTTTTCGACTTCTTTCGCTGCTTTCCCATCTGGGTCGATCTCGGCAGCGGTTTCTCCTTTGCCCGACGAGCGGTGAAATGCTGCGCGGTCGCCCAGGGTAACCGAACACATCTTCAGGCCCATGTCCTTGGCTGACTTCTTCGCTTCGTCGGTGAGCACTGTGGCGCCTGCGGGAACGGAATTGAGCACCACCCAAGCAGGCTTCTTTGCAAAGTTCACCAGATCGGCAATGGGTTCCAGCGCATGGAGATCGAATGCGCGCGGACGCGAGGGAATGAGTACAATGTCCGCTGCTTTGATCGCCTCGCGCGCGGCGGCATCGGCGTGTGGCGGTGTGTCGATGACGATAAAGTCGACGCCGTTCTTCTTGGCGCTCTCGATGGTGCGACCGAGACGGGCAGGGGGACTGGTGACGACCACGGGCAGGAAATCGCCGCGCCAATCGGACCACGCGGCAGCGGTCGCCTGCGGATCGGTGTCCACCACGCAGCTTTCATGTCCCGCTTGCGCCGCGCGCGTGGCGAGATGGACGGCGAGAGTGGTCTTGCCGGAGCCGCCCTTTTGGCTGACGATGGCTATAGTCGGCATGATATGCGCCTCTCATTGTTGCAGTGCAGCATATGTCAGGAAGCGCGATGGTCTGCAATCAATTCCCGAAGGTCAGAGAGCCCGGATTCGGCATTGGTTTTGCTTCGATTGCACGCATGATCGAGAGCACCGTGCGTGCGGAAGTGAAGACGACGACGAGGAGCAAAACGACACCAAGACCGAACATCCAGAACGGCGCATTCGTCTCGACCGTCGCGATAATCATCGCGGGCACCAGCATAACGAACGCAGCAAAGCCGATCCAGAACGTGCGTATGAGAAACTCGAAGTGACTCGCCTCCCACGCTTCGTGCTCGCGCGAGCGAAAGAGGTAGGCTAGCGCGACGCCCACGAGGACTGAGAAGCCGGTCCAAAGGCCGAGAATGAACAACACTCCAACCACGAAAGGACGGTTGGCGAGCAAGGGTATCTTGCTCGAACCGTCTTTCGCATGCGTTTTTTCTTCCACTACTGATCGAGGAAGGAGCGCATCTTGCGCGAACGGCTCGGGTGCTTGAGCTTCCTCAGTGCCTTTGCCTCGATCTGGCGGATGCGTTCGCGGGTCACCGAGAACTGCTGGCCGACTTCTTCGAGCGTGTGATCGGTGTTCATCCCGATGCCGAAGCGCATGCGCAGCACGCGCTCCTCACGCGGAGTGAGCGATGCAAGCACGCGGGTGACGGTTTCCTTGAGGTTCGCCTGGATCGCGGCATCGACCGGGATGACGGCGTTCTTGTCCTCGATGAAATCCCCCAGATGCGAATCTTCCTCGTCGCCGATTGGCGTTTCGAGGCTGATTGGCTCCTTGGCGATTTTCATCACCTTGCGAACCTTTTCAAGCGGCATTGAGAGGCGCGCGGCCATCTCTTCCGGCGTCGGCTCGCGGCCTTCCTCGTGGAGAAACTGGCGTGATGTCCGCACAAGCTTGTTGATCGTCTCGATCATATGGACCGGGATGCGGATCGTGCGCGCCTGGTCGGCGATCGAGCGGGTGATCGCCTGCCGGATCCACCACGTCGCGTACGTGCTGAACTTGTAGCCGCGGCGGTACTCGAATTTGTCGACCGCCTTCATCAGGCCGATATTACCTTCCTGAATAAGATCAAGGAATTGCAGGCCGCGATTGGTGTACTTCTTGGCAATGGAGATCACGAGACGCAAGTTCGCCTCGACCATTTCCTTCTTCGCGATACGCGCTTCGCGCTCGCCCTTCTGCACCATGTTGACGATGCGACGGAACTCGGGAAGGGCCATGCCGGTCTGCGCGGCTATGTCCGTAATTTCGGCGCGGATACGGTCGATGGCGGCTTCTTCCTTCTCGAGGAAGGCGGCCCATTTCTTGTCCTTCTTCGCCCGCTCTTTGATCCAGGCATCGTCGAGCTCATTGCCGACATAGCCGTTGAGGAAATCGATGCGTTTGATCTTGTGACGTTCGGCAAGGCGCAGCATCTGGCCGCCCAAAGCGGTCAGGCGGCGGTTGAAGGCGTAAAGGTTGTCGACCAGGAATTCGATCTTGGTCGCGTGGAACTGCATGGATTCCACCTCGGCGGTGAGTTGTTCGCCGAGACTCTCGTATTTCTTTTCCTTCGCTTTCGGGAATTCCTTGCCGGCAGCGAGCGTTTCAACACGCTCGGCCTGGAGCTTCTCGAAAGACTTGAACAGCTTTGTGATGCGCGCGAAGCGTTCGATTGCTTCCGGCTTTAGCGCAGCTTCCATCTGAGCGAGCGAGAGGGTGTTATCTTCCTCTTCTTCCTCCTCCTTCTTGGAGCCATCTTCGCCGTCTTCACCGTCGGCGTCATCGTCGCTGTCAGTATCGTCATCGTCGACGATGGTCGGACCGGCGGTCTCTTCCGAAATCTCGCCATCGTCTTCCTCGTTTTCTTCCTCCATCTTGTCGGGTGGAGGTTCTTTCGAGAGCATGGCGTCGAGATCGAGGATTTCGCGCAGCTGCATATCCTCGGCGTTCAAGGCCTCGGACCACTGGATGATGGCGTGAAAGGTGATCGGGCTTTCGCACAGACCCATGATCATCATGTCGCGGCCGGCCTCGATCCGCTTCGCGATGGCGATTTCACCTTCGCGGCTGAGGAGTTCGACCGCGCCCATTTCGCGCAGATACATGCGCACCGGGTCATCGGTCCGTTCCCCGGTCCCGGTCTTCTTGGTGGCAGCGGTCTTGGTTTCTTTTTTGACCTCTTTCTTTTTGCCATCATCGCCGACGGACATTTCCTCGACTTCGGCTTCCTGCTCGGCCTCGGCCTCGGCCTCTTCGTCGTTCTCTACGATCTGGATACCCATTTCCGAGATCGCGGTCTGAATGTCCTCGATCTGATCAGGGCTCATCTCGCCCGAAGGCAGGGCTTCGTTGAGCTCATCGTACGTGAGATAGCCCTTCTTTTTGCCCTTGCTCATCAGCTTCTTCACTGTTGCCTCGTTGAGGTCAATCAGCGGAGCGTCTTCGCTATCCTGTTTGGTTTTCTTCTTCGCGGTAGAGGCCATGTACCAAAATCAATCCGTTGTGCGGTGCGCGTCGGTCAGCTGTCCGACGAAACCGAATTTTCATCCCTGGCCGTGTCCGAACCGGCCTTCTTGCGCCCGAATGCCTTCAGGCGTTCATCAACTGTCATGAGCTGTTGCCGTAAGCGGGCCTGCTCGGCAAAGGATCCTTCCGGGTCCTCATCGAACCTCGCAATCGTCGCCGCCATGGCGGCTTCGAGCGCTGGTTTATGAGCCAGCAACGACACAGCTTCGGCCAGTTCCTCGCGCGCTTCACCGGGTGGTGTGCCTTCTCGAAGGAAGGCGTAACGATTGTCTACCGGTGGGGCAGGAAAGCCTTGCTCGGCAGATATGGCGGTTTGAATGCGCGAATCAAGCGTTTCTGCAAGTTCTATCAGCGATTCGATTGCAGGTGCGGCAGATTGGTCATGCCGCGCGAGTTCGATGAGCGCTTCGGAATGGCGGGAAATCTCGCCCGGATGGCGCACCAGACCAGCAATGACGGCGCCGAGAAGATCGGATCGTTGGCCGCCCGACATTGATTTTTGAAGTGTAGAGCGCGCGCCGTTAGAAAGCGTTTTCGGGGCGGCTGCGGGGCCTCTCCACGGACCACGTTTTGCTTGCTGGCGTGGTGGGTAGGCGAAGGCTGAGAACCGGTCGAGCAGGTCGCGGCGATAGAGCGATTGGATGTCGGGATCGCCGATAGTGTCGACGTGTTCCATCAGGCGCTTCTTGAGGCCTGCCTTGGCCTCCGGGCTCTCGAGCGGCATCGCGTCGCGTTCGAATTCCCAAAGCGTGTCGAGCAGGCTCTTGGGCTCGGCGAGCAGTTTTTCCATCGCACCAACGCCGCGGTCATTGATGAGGTCATCCGGGTCCATGCCGCTCGGCAAGCGCACGATCGAAAGCGATCGCATCGGCGCGAGCATTGGCAGTGCGCGGGAAATCGCGCGCATCGCTGCGCGCTGGCCGGCGGCATCGCCGTCAAAGCATAGCACTGGCACCTCTACCATGCGCCAGAGCATTTCCAGTTGCATTTCGGTCAGTGCAGTGCCCAGCGGTGCTACCGCATCCTTGATCCCTGCCTGCGCGAGGGCGACAACGTCCATGTAACCTTCGACCACCACCACACGGCCAGTCTGACGCGAGGCAGGCGAAGCGCGGTGGAGGTTGTAGAGCGTGCGTCCCTTGTCGAAGAGCGGTGTGTCCGGCGAGTTCAGGTACTTCGCAACACCGTCTCGGTTTTCGAGAATGCGTCCGCCAAAAGCGATGACCCGTCCGCGGGCATCTTGGATCGGCAGCATCACGCGACCACGGAAGCGATCGTAGGTTGTCCCATCGTCGGTGCGGATCCGCATGCCCGCCTCGACCAGCATGTGGTCCTCGAAGCGGGGAAGAGCGGTGGGCAATGCCTGCTTGCTTTCGGGCGAGTATCCGAAGCCAAACTCCCGCAGTGTCTCGGGCTTCAGTCCGCGCCGGTTGAGATAGGCGAGCGCCTCCCGCCCGGCGCTCCCGCGCAATTGTTCGACGAACCAGTCCTGTGCCTCGGTCGTCACGTCGATCAGTTCGGCACGCTTTTCCGCGCGCTTGGCTGCAACCGGATCGGGGGCAGGAACCTCCATTCCCGCTTCCGCAGCAAGCTCCTTGATCGCGTCGATGAAGGATAATCCACGCTGCTCGGTCATCCAGCTGATGACGTCGCCGTGCGCGCCGCAGCCGAAGCAATGGTAGAACTGCTTTTGGTCATTGACGTAAAAACTGGGTGTTTTCTCGTCATGGAACGGGCAGCACCCTTTCCATTCGCGCCCCGCTTTGGTGAGCTTGTCGGTGCGCATGATCACGCTCGAAAGCGTTATGCGGGCGCGCAGCTCGTCCTTCCATTGCGGAGTGATTGTCATGCGCTGCAAAGTGCGCCGCGCACGCCGATCATTCAAGCGGTGATGTCAGCCGTCTGTGGAGGAAGCTGTGCACGCATTGGTCGCAGCGGGGTTTTCGGCGGGATAGGGGCCTTCGCCGGTTGCGGTCACACCATTCGCGCGGATCGAATATACGGGCGAGGGGCCCGCTGGAGGGAGGGTCGAGCGCCAGTAAAAGGTAATCGGTTCGGCATCCTCCCACTGATCGCCTCCATCGCCTGCATTGACCGTCCAGAAGATCTGCCCGTCCATTTCGCAGGAGACGACTACGTTCACGCTCGTACCTGCCGCTGCTGCGACTTCCGCCGAAGAGTATCCAGCTTCGCCGGTAAATCCATAAGCGGGCGCGGTCATCATGAAGCCGGCTGCGGATTCCACGTCGACGTCATCAGTGCCGGTTCCAGCACCAGAGCGCGGATCCATGTCTTCACCCGGATAGACGATGTGGACGTAGGTGTAGACTGTGCCCTCCGGCGCGGTGGACGGATCGCATTCTTCCATGCCCGCGGGGCAGGCGACGTAAGATGTGATATCGGCGAGGATGCCCGCTTCGTTGGAGAGGCTGGTCTTTACCTCGGTGCCCTGTGGCCCGACAATCCTTGCGCCAAGTTCGAGATCGGCGAAATCGCCCGGCTCGATCGCTCTTGAAAGAGCCTCTACCTCGCCATCGGTTGTTGCCACGTCGAGGTCGTTTGGAACCGCGTCCAGATCGTCATCGATCCGCTCGCCGACCGGATCGCCGCAGGCGGCAAGAAGAAGGACGGGCGCAATCAGGAGCGGGCGATAGGTCATGGGCGGTGTTCCCCTCAAAAGCTGCTTTTCACCAAGGCGCTGGCCTTGCTCATATCGATTACAGCGCCGTACCTGCCTTTGAGTTCCGCCATCACTCGGCCCATGTCCTTGATGCTCGATGCACCGATGTCCGCTTTGATCTGCTCGATCGCGGCCTTTGTTTCCTCCTCGCTCATCATCTGCGGGAGAAACTCCTCGATTACGGCGAGTTCGGCCCGTTCCTTGTCGGCGAGTTCTTCGCGGCCACCGTCAACATACATCGTTATCGATTCGCGACGTTGCTTCGCCATTTTCTGCAGCACTTCGGTGACCAGATCGTCGTCGTTGATTTCCTTGGCGCTGGTCCGTTCGGCAATGTCGCGGTCCTTGATCTTTGCGCTGATCTGGCGGAGCGTGGCGGTCCGTTCCTTATCGCCCGCCTTCATCGCGGAAATGGTTGCGGCTCTTATGTTGTCACGGATCATGGTTTCGCTCTTGCTGAGATCATAGTTGTGGATGGATAGGCTTATGGGTGCGCTCTAACGCATTGCGAGCGTGCCGCCTAGGTTGACGAGGGCCACATCCGCGCCTAGCGGGTGAGACTTAGCGACATTGCTGGAAACACCTGACTCGGAGAGCCCCACATGGCCCTATCCGCCGCCACACCTGCGCAGCCGAAAGGCGCGACGGGTTGCCTCGTTCTGGCCGATGGCACCGTCATATGGGGCAAGGGCTTCGGCACAACCGGAAGCGCGGTGGGCGAGGTGTGCTTCAACACGGCTATGACCGGTTACCAGGAGGTGATGACCGATCCCTCCTATGACAGCCAGATCGTCACCTTCACCTTTCCGCACATCGGCAATGTCGGTGCGAACGAAGAGGACGTGGAGAGCCGGGGCTTGGGCGCAGTCGGTTGTATCGTGCGCGAGGAAGTGACGCCGCATTCCAATTTCCGCGCACGCGACGAGTTCGTCGAGTGGATGAAGAACCACGGCAAGATCGGTCTGTCCGGGGTCGATACCCGCGCGCTTACCCGCAAGATAAGGCTGGAAGGGGCCCCCAACGCCGTAATCGCGCACGAGCCCGGCGGCAACTTCGATGTGCCCGCGCTTTTGAAACAGGCACAGGAATGGTCAGGCCTCGAAGGCCTGGACCTCGTGCCCAATGTCTCGCGCACCGAGAACGAGGACTGGCGCGGCGGGCACTGGCAACTTGGCTTGGGTTATACCGAGAGCAATGCGGAGCGCCCGCACGTCGTTGCGATGGATTTCGGCGCGAAGGACAACATTTTCCGAAATCTCGTGAAGGCGGGCGCCAAGGTCACGGTGGTGCCGGGACGCAGCACTTTCGAAGAGATCATGGCCTTGAAGCCTGATGGAGTTTTCCTGTCCAACGGTCCGGGCGATCCGGCCGCGACCGGCGAATATGCCGTGCCCGTGATCAAGCAACTGCTCGATGTCGACGTACCGCTGTTTGGAATCTGCCTTGGCCACCAGATGCTGGGCCTTGCGGTGGGTGCGAAGACAAGCAAGATGCACCAGGGCCACCGCGGCGCGAACCACCCGGTCCAGCGCGTCGGGGCAGGGTGGGGCGACTCGCAGGGGCTCATCGAGATCACAAGCATGAACCACGGCTTCGCAGTCGACGCCGACACGCTCCCGCCTGAGGTCGAGCAGACCCATGTGAGCCTCTTTGACGGCTCCAATTGCGGCATCGCGGTGAAGGGCAAAAAGGCCTTCGGGGTGCAGTACCACCCGGAGGCATCGCCCGGTCCGCAGGACAGCTTCTATCTTTTTGAGAAGTTTATTGGGGGGCTCTCGCCAGAATGAAGCGCTCCGCAATTCTTTTCTTCGTGTTGATCCTTCCGGCATGTTCATTGTTCGACAACAGTGATCCGCGCGAAGGCAGCGAGAGTGCGGAGGCATGCTACTCGCGCGTCCTCGGTACGATGTTGGATAAGACGCGCAACGAACTCGCCGAAAGCGACGGGCTTCTTGTTCCGACCTACACTTACGATGTCACCAAGATGGACCTCGACGACATGAAATCGCTGCTCGTGACGGGGAGCGACGAGACTGCTGGATCGCGCGGGATGGCATCGACTAACCAAAGCGACGCCGCGGTCGAGGCTTTCATGGCGCAATCGGTCGATGAAAATGGTGCGTTTTTCCTCGGTCGCGATCCTGCTCTTTACCGCGTTCGCGGTGAACCGCGCGTATTCGATGAAATCATTCCTACGGGGTGCGAACGCCAGCTTCCGGGGATGCGTCTCATCGCCATCTCATGGCAGCCTGCACCGCCATCCGAACAAGCCTCTCCTGACGATCCCGATAACGAGAACGCGAACTGATGCCAAAACGCACTGACATTCAATCCATCCTCGTCATCGGCGCAGGCCCGATCATCATCGGGCAGGCGTGCGAATTCGACTATTCGGGGACGCAAGCGATCAAGGCGCTGAAAGAAGACGGGTACCGCGTCATTCTCGTAAACTCCAATCCGGCGACGATCATGACGGATCCCGAGTTTGCCGACGCCACCTATGTCGAGCCGATTACGCCCGATATCGTGGCCAAGATCATCGCGAAGGAAAAGCCTGACGCGCTGCTGCCGACTATGGGTGGGCAGACGGCTCTCAACTGCGCGCTTAAGCTCGACGAGATGGGCGTGCTCGCTGAGCACGGCGTCGAGATGATCGGCGCCAAGGCCGATGCCATCGACAAGGCGGAGAATCGCCAGCGGTTCCGTGAGGCAATGGACAAGATCGGCCTTGAAAGCGCGCGGAGCGGCATTGCCAACACGATCGAGGAAGCGCGCGCGGTGCTCGAGCGGACCGGCCTTCCGGCGATCATTCGCCCTAGCTTCACACTCGGCGGTACGGGCGGGGGGATCGCCTATAACACCCAGGAATTCGAGCGGATTGTGCGCGAGGGTCTCGACGCATCGCCGACCACCGAGGTACTGATCGAGGAATCTCTGCTCGGTTGGAAGGAGTACGAGATGGAGGTCGTCCGCGACAAAGCGGACAATGCTATCATCATCTGCTCGATCGAGAACGTCGATCCGATGGGCGTGCACACGGGGGATTCGATCACTGTCGCTCCGGCTCTGACGCTGACCGACAAGGAATACCAGATCATGCGCACAGCAAGCATTGCGGTGCTGCGCGAAATCGGTGTGGAAACCGGCGGGTCGAATGTGCAATTCGCGGTCAACCCCAAGGACGGGCGCCTGATCGTGATCGAGATGAACCCACGCGTTTCACGTTCTTCGGCACTCGCTTCCAAGGCAACCGGCTTTCCCATCGCGCGCGTCGCTGCGAAACTCGCGGTCGGCTATACGCTCGACGAGATCACCAACGAGATCACCGGCGCGACACCTGCCAGTTTCGAACCGACGATCGACTACGTCGTCACCAAGATCCCTCGCTTCGCCTTCGAGAAGTTCAAGGGCACCGAGCCGCTGCTCGCCACCGCGATGAAATCGGTCGGCGAGGTCATGGCGATCGGGCGTAACTTTCAGGAGTCGATGCAAAAGGCGCTGCGCGGCCTCGAAACCGGGCTAGACGGGTTCAACCGCGTGCCCGAGCTGGAGGGCGTTGCAAAGGACGTCATCACAGCCGCGCTTTCGCGCCGTACGCCCGACCGTTTGCTGAAGGTCGCGCAGGCATTTCGCGAAGAGCTGACGGTCGAGGAAATCCACGCGGTCACAGGCTACGACCGCTGGTTTCTGCGCCAGATTGAGGCGATTATCTACGAAGAGCGGATGATCGACCATAACGGCCTGCCGCGCGAGGCAGCAGAACTGCGCCGTCTCAAGGCGATGGGCTTTTCCGACAAGCGGCTTGCAACGCTCGCAGTCCGTTCGGTCGGTGTTGCGGGCGGTATGGCCGAAACGCAGGCAAAGCGCTCGGGTCTGCTCCACGATGCCTTACAGGCGATGGCCGGGGCGACGAGCGAGGAAGAGGTGCACAAGCTTCGCCACAAGCTTGGCGTCTATCCGGTGTTCAAACGGATCGACAGTTGCGCCGCCGAATTCGAGGCGATCACACCGTATATGTATTCGACCTACGAGGCGCCGACCTTCGGCGAACCCGAGGACGAGGCACAGCCCTCCGACCGCAAGAAGATCGTCATCCTCGGCGGTGGCCCAAACCGGATCGGGCAGGGCATCGAGTTCGATTATTGCTGCGTCCACGCCTGCTTCGCGCTTGCCGAGCAGGGCTATGAAACCATCATGGTGAATTGCAACCCGGAGACGGTTTCGACCGATTACGACACTTCCGATCGTCTCTATTTCGAGCCGCTCACCGCCGAAGACGTGCTCGAGATCCTGCGGGTCGAACAATCGACCGGCGAGCTGGTCGGTGTGATCGTCCAGTTCGGTGGCCAGACACCGCTCAAGCTTGCGCAGGCGCTTGAGGATGCGGGCATCCCGATCCTCGGTACCTCGCCGGATGCGATCGATCTGGCCGAAGACCGAGAACGGTTCGCGCGGCTCGTCAACAAGCTGAAGCTGAAACAGCCTGACAATGGCATCGCTTACAGCCGTGACGAGGCTGCAGCCGTCGCCGCGCGGATCGGCTACCCCGTGTTGCTGCGCCCATCGTATGTCCTTGGTGGCCGCGCAATGGAGATCGTCGATTCCGAAGCGCAGCTCGATGACTACATCAAAACCGCGGTGAACGTATCGGGCGACAGCCCGGTGCTCGTCGACCAATATCTGCGCGATGCGATCGAGTGCGATGTCGATGCGCTTTGCGATGGCGACGAGGTCCGCATTGCCGGTGTCATGCAGCATATCGAAGAAGCAGGCGTGCACTCGGGTGACAGTGCCTGCACGCTGCCGCCCTATTCGCTGCCGGACGAAATCGTCGAGGAAATGGAACGGCAGGCCGAGGCGCTGGCTACCGCGCTCAAGGTCCGGGGGCTGATGAATGTCCAATTCGCGGTGAAGGACGGCGAGGTCTACCTCATCGAGGTGAACCCGCGCGCGAGCCGCACCGTGCCCTTCGTCGCCAAGGCGATCGGACAACCTGTCGCCAAGATCGCAAGCCGGGTAATGGCGGGCGAAAAGCTCGCCAATTTCGAGCCTTTCAAGCGCGATCTGCCCTACATGGCGGTTAAGGAAGCGGTGTTCCCGTTCAGTCGTTTTCCCGGCGCGGACCCGGTTCTGACGCCCGAAATGAAATCGACCGGTGAGGTGATGGGTATCGACAAGACTTTCCCTGCCGCATTCCTCAAATCGCAGATGGGGGCGGGAATGGTCCTTCCGCGCACCGGAACGGTGTTCGTTTCGGTCAAGAACACCGACAAAGACGTCATCGTTCCGGCGGTGAAAACGCTGATCGAGCAGGGTTTTCATGTTATCGCGACTGGCGGAACGCAGAAGTTCCTGAGCGAGCAGGGCCTCAAGGTCGAACACATCAACAAGGTTGCCGAAGGTCAGCCACACATCGTCGACAAGATCATCGACGGTGAGGTCGATTTGATCTTCAACACGACCGAAGGCTGGCAATCGCTGCTCGACTCGAAATCCATCCGCGCGACGGCTCTTGAAAAGAAGGTTCCGTACTACACAACCGCCGCCGCTTCGCTTGCCGCAGCCAAGGCGATTGCGGCAGTAAAACCGGATCAGCTTGAAGTCCGCAGTTTGCAAGACTATTATAGCTGAGAAATACAGACGTCCTTCCCGACATTTCGTTGATTTACAGCCGCTTCATGCGAGGTGGGTGCACTCGAAATGACGCAATTCGCGGCCGGGTAGGGCCTAGATTGGAAAGTAATGGGAATGGCAACGATGGAAAAGGTTCCGATGCTCGCTGAGGGGTACGAGCGTCTCACTGCGGACCTCAAGACCCTGCGCGAAGAACGCCCGCGCATCGTCGATGCGATCGAGGAAGCACGTGCGCATGGCGATCTTTCGGAGAACGCCGAATACCACGCTGCCAAGGAACGCCAGGGCCAGGTCGAAGCTCAAATCGGCGATCTGGAAGACAAGATCAGCCGCGCGCAGATCATCGATCCCAAGACGCTATCGGGGGACAAGATCATCTTCGGCGCGACAGTTACCCTGCTCGACGAAGACGACAAACCGGTCAAGTACCAGATCGTGGGCCAAACCGAGGCGGATGCAGCGAAGGGCCGTATCTCCTATTCCTCGCCGCTCGCGCGTGCCATGATCGGCAAGCAAGTCGGCGAGGAAATCGAGGTCACTGTGCCTTCGGGCGATAAGTTCTACCTCGTCGACAAGATCGAATTCATCTGACTTATTCTGGTGAAGCCGCTCATGCGAGGGGCTTTTCCATCGCATAGTTGTGAATCGCGATACCGTCGATTTCAAATTCTCGGCGGTGCTGCAATGCATATCCCGCTCGCTCGAATACGGGACGGGCGAGTTCGCTTGCTTCGGTGTAAAGGCGAGTAATCCCCTCCCGACGTGCGTGTCGTTCTGAGAATCCGAGCAAATCGTCTGCCAATCCGCGCCGAGTGTGATCAGGGTGGCAGAATAGCATGTCCAAGTGCCCGTCGGGCTCCAGAAGCGAATAGGCCACCGCTAAATCATCATGGTCGGCAGCGACCAGAATATGGGAGCCGCCGCGTGCGCGTTCGAGAAATCGCCGCGGCCCTGGATGGCGTGCCGCCCATGCATCGACCTGTTCCGAAGAGTAATGTCGCGCGCCGACCGCGCGAATGGCAGCCAGGGTGATGTCTGCAAGTGCCTGGGCGTCTACTTCTGTGAATTGGCGGACTGTGTAGGCCATTTTGTGCAAGGCCCGTCTAATCAGGCGTCGGGCGTAAGCAGCTTGTGAATATGGACGACGACATATTTCATTTCGGCATCGTCGACCGTGCGCTGCGCCTGCGCGCGCCAGGCATCAACGGCATCTTCGTACGAACTGTAAACGCCTACGACGTGAAGGCTTTCTGGATCCTTGAACTCGTGTCCGCGCGGATCGGTTACGCGCCCGCCCATAACGAGGTGGAGGCGCTGTTTCGGAGTTGTTTCTTCCATTATCTTCGTCCTTGGGGAGGAGTTTCTCGAAAATCAGCGCGCCCTTTAGCCTATGCGTGGCAAAGGGCAAACCCGGTGCAAATCATCGCACCGGTGTTTCTCGTTCAGTTTGTGACCCGCCCTTTGAGATCGCGAACAGCCCGACCCGCGCGGCGCCGGGTGCGTCGTGTAATCGTGCGGCCTTTGTCGATTGCGCTTCCGGCATAGTATTCCGCATCACGCCGCACTTCGCGGGTTTTGGCACTGGTGCTGTCACCGATATCTTCGAGTTTGTCATGACCCTTGCGACCAGCATCCATCACATCGTCGATCAGCTTGATACCATAGGCCACCAGCGCATCGGCGAGTAGGGTACCGAACCGGCTCGCCTGCTTGACCGAGGCGTTCTTTGCGACGTTTGCGGTTCCCTTCGCTGCGCTGTTAACGGCGTTGACGGTGCCCGTCGCAGCGTTACGAGCCGCACGGCGACCCGGTTTGGTCGCGAGGCCGATAGCAAGGCCGATCGCAATGGCTCCGCCAAGCACCGTAAACGGGCGTTCCTTGACAAAATCCGTTGCCTTCCCGGCTGCTTCCTTGGCCTGATCGGCGAATGTACGCTCGGCAATGCGGCGCTCGCTTGCTTCGATCTTGGCGCGCAGTTCATCGCGTTTGTCGGCGATCGCGGGAGGAGTGTTGTCGTTATCAGTCATCATCTTCTCCGGGAGGTAGTGGGGGAGGGGGACTACCGGTGGTTTCTAGGATCGCGTCACCACCGCCTTCGTTGTCTGTTTCCAAATCTGGGTCTGCGAAGCCGAGCATTTCCATGATCGGTCCGCGTGAGAGCCACAGGAGTATCGCACCGATGAGCGCGGCGATAATGCCACGATTGTCTTCGGCGGTTTCGCTTGCCTGCTCGAACACGTCGCGCGCACCGTCACCAATGCGATCCACGATCCGTTCGGCAACGCCTTTGCCCGAGAAACTCTCCTTGGCATGTTCGAGGTCGGCGAGGAAATTCGCCCTTGCCGCATCGCGCAGAGCACGATCTTCGAGGAATTGCTGCCAGAGATCGCTCATGTCGATGAACCGTCCTCGCCAGAACTGAACAGGCTGCCGACCATTTCACCGCTCGCCTTGGCTTTCATAACGAGGATGGCGGTAACCAGCAGGAGCATACCGACAACGATGGCGATCGCGCCCCAGATCGTGACCAGTGGTTCAAGAGCTATGACGAGACCCACCGCTAGGGCAAGCACCGCGATGTGAAGCGTGATTAGCGCGACCGCCGCAAATGCAATCGCCTTGCCGACGCCGCGCCCGGCAAGTTTGCCGCGGGTTTTCTGGAAAGCGATCTCGGCTTCGGCATATGTCCGGCCATCATCGATGAGTGCAACGATCTCGTCGACGAGACCCTCATCGTAGCCCTCGTTGTCGCTGTCGACTGCCTGATCGACAAGGGGGGGCGTGCCGGTATCGGCTGAATCCGACGGCGGCAGGGCATCATGCTCCGCCGCGGCCGGATTTTCCTCATCACGCATTCACAGCCCCCCGGATGTCTTTGCTTCAGCCGCGTCCGCCGCGGAACATCCGCGCGATGAGGAATCCAGCAACCGCAGCGAGACCAACGGCAACGCCGGGGCTTTTGCGCACGAATTCGCGAGCGTCCTCGCCGATCTCATCGACGCTTTTGGCATCGAGCTTTGCCGAAGTCTCGGCAAGGCTGCGCGAAGCCTTACGGGCATAATCGCCGTACTGCTCTCCAAAACGCTCATCGAGCTCGGGAGCGGTGTCTGCGATGACTTTACCGATTGACGCGATGCCGTCACTCGTGGCGTGCTTCGCATCGGTTGCGAGTTCGCCAGCGCGTACTTTGGCCTTTTCGCCATAGGCTTTCGCTTCGCCGACAAGGTCGTCACTGCGGGTCTTGGCCTGTTCGCGATATTCGCCTGCACGCACATTCGCTTCTTCGCGCAGCGCTGCGGCGCCTGCCTTGGCCTCTTCCAGCGCGGCATTAAAGCGACTTTTCGCTTCATCGGCCGGCTTGGCGGACGCGGCAGTTTTCTTCGGGGATGCCTTCTTCGGTCCGCTCGACTTGGTGGTCGAGCCTTTGGCCGAGCTCTTGGCAGGAGTCTTGGGTGTATTCGTTGTAGCCATGATGTTTCTGATAGCCCTCCAATTGTCTGCTTTTCCAGTTGGAAATTGCGGGGTTGTCGTTTCTGAATCAACGCGCCTTGCGCCCGCTTGTTCCGGCGCATAGGGGGTTCCGGAAAAGAAGGTTGGCGCGCGCCCTGATCCGTCGCGGAACCGGGTGTATTACACCTATACAACACATTTGCATTGGAGCCAAGCATGACTGCGATTATCGACCTGCACGGACGCGAGATTCTCGACAGCCGTGGAAATCCCACCGTCGAAGTGGACGTGTTGCTCGATGATGGAAGCTTTGGCCGCGCCGCAGTGCCATCGGGCGCGTCGACAGGTGCGCACGAAGCGGTCGAACTGCGCGATGGCGACAAAGGGCGATACAAGGGTAAGGGCGTGCTGAAGGCCGTCGAGGCGGTCAATACCGAGATCCGCGACCTGCTGATCGGGGCCTTCGATGCCGAGGACCAGCGCGATATCGACCTCTCCATGATTGCGCTCGATGACACTCCCAACAAGGGACGGCTCGGCGCCAACGCGATCCTCGGTACCAGTCTTGCAGTTGCCAAAGCTGCTGCGAATGCGCGCGGATTGCCGCTTTACTCATATCTCGGCGGTGTTTCGGCGCATGTCCTGCCGGTGCCTATGATGAACATCATCAATGGCGGCGAGCACGCAGATAACCCGATCGATATTCAGGAATTCATGATCATGCCCGTCGGCGCAGACAGCCTTGCCGAGGCGGTGCGCTGGGGCTCCGAGGTGTTCCACACCTTGAAGAAAGGCCTGTCGGACAAGGGGCTTGCGACTGCGGTGGGCGACGAAGGCGGTTTTGCCCCGGACCTCGCCAGCACGCGCGCGGCGCTCGATTTCATCATGGCGTCAGTGGAACAGGCCGGCTTTGCGCCGGGCGAGGATATTGTGCTCGCACTCGACTGCGCCGCGACCGAATTTTTCAGGGACGGCAAATACGAGATTTCCGGCGAAAACCTCAGCCTCGATGGGGCGGGGATGGCCGATTACCTCGCGAGGTTGTGCGACGACTATCCGATTATGTCGGTCGAGGACGGGATGAGCGAAGACGATTTCGAGGGTTGGAAGGCTGTAACCGATACAATCGGCGATAAGGTCCAGCTGGTCGGTGACGATCTGTTCGTCACCAATCCGGAGCGCCTCTCCGATGGAATCGAGCGCGGGCTGGCTAACTCGCTCCTGGTGAAGGTCAACCAGATCGGAACGCTTACCGAGACACTCGCCGCCGTCGATATGGCGCACCGTGCACGCTATACCAGCGTGATGAGCCACCGCTCAGGCGAGACCGAGGATGCGACCATCGCCGACCTAGCTGTGGCGACCAATTGCGGGCAGATCAAGACCGGCTCGCTCGCACGCTCGGACCGTCTCGCCAAGTACAACCAGCTTATCCGCATCGAAGAGGAATTGGGCGACAGCGCAGTTTATGCAGGGCGGGGTTGCTTCGGCGCGCTCTCTGGCTGATCGATCCAGCGCATTGTCAGGGAGCGAAGCCGACTTCATCGAAATAGCGGTCCATCGCTTCCAGCCCCTTGGCTGAAAGACGAACCAGCACACGCCGCTGGTCTTCGGGATCATGCTCGCGTGCGACCAGACCAGCCTCGCTGAGTACACCGAGCCACCTCAACCCAGTGGTCGATGGCGATGCCGACCCGATGCATGCGCTCGACACTGAGACTGCTTTTCCCTCCGCCTCGGCAACATAGAGATCGAGCAGGATGTCCCAAGCGGGTTCTCCAAACAGTTCGGACGTACCAAAGATGCCGTCGCGCTTGCGCCGATTGTCGTAGATTGCCCGGGCAATTCGAGCGTTTTTTTGCCTGATTTGCTCTCGCGTGTCGGCGCGGTTCGGCTTTGCGGACGTCGTTTCCTGGAAGGCTTTGCTGTCTCCCGGCGCGCGACGGTGATCCCGCGCTTGCGGACTGTCATGGTCGCGCAACTGTTCCGCTATTGCGGAGAGCTGCTGGGCCAATCTGTCGAGATCAAGTGGCGCGTCAGCGACCTCTTGAGAAATCGGTGCGATTTCGGCGGGCAGCCGGGGAGCGCCCGGCTTACCCATTGCAGTCCCTCTCTTCGACAACGACGATCCGATGATCCGAGGCAACAGGGTTTTTGCACCCAACCGGGCTTTCAACCGCGTGTCGGACATGGCGTGCCAATCTCACGTACGTCACAGCGCCCCCTTGCAAAGGCGCCGCAGCGTGGAGTTGAAATGCTGCACCGAACGCCTCGATGCAGGCCTTCTAACCAGCTGACTATGCTAACGCATTACGCACTAATCCCTACTGTGGGATTTTGATTGTGGAGAAGATCCTGTCCGATCTTTGACCTGACAAAGCATCGAAGGATCGAAAGCGCCGAGCGAATTGTCGTTCACTATCGCAAGGTTCGATCTCAATTGCTCTATCGCGGCGTTCACATGGATAGCAGCGATACCCGCCCCAAGGGCGTCGAGCCTTTGGAGCTCGCTCTCCAACGCGTAGATTATGGCCTGGATTTCCCAAGCCTTCGATTGCGGCTGTTCGTACATTGAGGCGTCCATTCTCGCCAAAGTGATGCGATCCTAATTTCTGCCCCCAATGATCCTGTGAGCGGCGAGGGCCCTTTTACAACAGCCTTATGAATTTCTGTATGCGTAGAAATACCTATCCCGGCGCGCGGGTCAGCGACCGAAGCGTTCGCCCAACGCTAGCAATGCCAGAGCAGCCTTGGCCGCTTCCCCTCCCTTGTCCTTTTGCGATGGGTCGGCACGCACGATTGCCTGTTCCTCGTTTTCGACTGTCAGGATGCCGTTACCGATTGGTATGCCGTCCATGGTCAATGCCATGATCGCGCGCGCGCTTTCGCCAGCGACGATTTCGAAGTGGTAAGTCTCTCCCCGGATCACCACGCCAATTGCAACGAAACCGTCGAATTCGCCACTTTCGGCAGCGAGTGCGATGGCTCCCGGTATCTCGAGCGCACCGGGTACAGTCAGCACTTCGACCTCGTGTCCTTCCGCTTCAAGCGCAGCCCTCGCACCTGCGACGAGCATATCATTAAGGTGCGCGTAGAACCGCGCTTCGACGATGAGGAAACGAGCCATGTGGGTGGTTACTCCGGGATGGATTTGAAGTCGGTAATGCTGATGCCGTAGCCTTCCACAGCCACGAGGTCGGGCCGCGAATTGGACAGCAGGATCATATCGTGGACGCCGAGGTCGGCAAGGATCTGCGAACCGATCCCGATATTGCGGATTTCCTCGTCCTCGCTCCATTCGCTTTTGCCGATCCTGCTGGTCAGGATAACGATCACGCCAGAACCGTGATCGCCGATCGCACCCATCGCGCGCTGCAAAGTGCGCTTGCGCGGGCCTGGTTGACCGAGCAGGTCGTCGAATACCGAGATGGGATGGACCCGTGCGAGGGTGGGCTCTCCAGGCGTCACATGGCCTTTTTGCAGAACATATGCCTGACTGTTCTCGACACGGTTGCGATAGGTGATCAGCCGCCACTGGCCTCCGTAATCGCTCTCGAAACTGCTCTCATCGATACGTTCCACGAGGTGGTCGTTGCGCATGCGGTAGGCGATAAGATCGCGAATGGTCCCGATCTTGAGGTTGTGCTTCCGTGCGAATGCGATGAGGTCGTCGAGCCGGGCCATCGTCCCGTCTTCGTTCATGATCTCGCAAATTACGCCTGAAGGGTTGAGGCCTGCTAGACGCGAGATATCGACGGCAGCCTCCGTGTGACCTGCGCGGACAAGAGTTCCCCCGTCGCGCGCCATCAGCGGGAAGACGTGTCCAGGCGTGACGATATCGTCCGCGCCCTTTGTCGCATCGATCGCAACCGAGACTGTGCGCGCGCGGTCCGCTGCGGAAATGCCGGTGGTCACGCCTTCTTTCGCCTCGATCGAGACTGTGAAGGCGGTTTGCATGCTTTCCTTGTTGTTGCGGGTCATCGGTTCGAGTCCGAGCTGCTCGCAGCGTGCCTTGTCGAGTGCAAGACAGATGAGACCGCGACCGTGCGTCGCCATGAAATTGATCGCAGCGGGCGTTGCCATCTGCGCGGGAATAATCAGGTCGCCCTCGTTCTCGCGGTCTTCGTCATCGACGAGTATGTACATGCGACCGTTGCGTGCTTCATCGATAATCTCCTCGATCCCGACCAGCACAGGCGTATCATCATTGGCGTCGAGGAAGTTCTGGAGCTTCGAAAGTGTTTCGGCAGTGGGATTCCAGTCGGGTTCGGCCGCATCGCGCAGGGTGTTGGCATGAAGCCCCGCGGCCCGGGCTAGGCCGGCCTTGGTAAATCTGCCCGATGCGATTAGGTCGCGGATTCGTGTGATGAGCGATGTGTTCATAAGGGCCACCTATCACATCATAATGTGATTGCAAGTACACCTTGCAGTTCACACACAGCGCAGTGAGGTCACCGCAACCGTCGATGCGGGCGCTCAACAAGTGCGGTATCTGGACAGACCGAGGCTGAAAATTGGTGGACGCACTAGGGTTCGAACCTAGGACCCGCTGATTAAGAGTCAGCTGCTCTACCAACTGAGCTATGCGTCCATACCGATCGAAACATCGGATTTTCGTGACTTCGAGGCGTCAACGACAGCGTCCCGAATCACGTGAGGCGCTGCATATAGCGTGCGCTTCGCAGATGAAAAGGGGTTATGCGGCGTTGCGCCTTGCGATCTGGGCGAGGCTGACGCGCATCGCATCATCGAGAATTACCGTTGACTCCAGCGCGTCGTGGACGTCGTGCTCGATCGAAAGGAGGTTGGCGCGCTCCAGCTCAGCCACAACCTTCAACGCCTCGGGCTGGGTGAGCTGCGTGATCTTGTGCAGCTGGCGAAGGGTAGTTGCCTCACCCGCGCTGGCCCTTGCGTGAATTGCTTGCGCCACAAGAATGGCATCTGCGACAAGCATTTCCCGCTCGCTTTCCACGGACGACCTGTTGCCGGAAAATCGGCGATAGAAAGATGCCGCGCGAGCGCGCATTCCGAACATTGGTCGACCCTCGAATGATGTAACCTGGTGCCTGACGACAGTTCCCTGAAAAAGGGGGGAGAGAGGGGCCTGCCGTCAGGACTTACGCGTTCAACTATGCTGCTCGTTTGGACGGCAGCGTACGACCCGAACGCGGGCGCTCTTGCGAGCAACCTTGCAACTATATGGCCTGACCTTACGTAAACGGAAAGTCGCCCAATCGGGTGACCTCGTGGTAATCAAGGTGTTCGATGCAACAGCATTTCGAGACTATTGAATCGATTGAGGACCTAGGCGAGGTGCTTTGGTACGCCGTTGGCGTATGTGAAGACTTGGGCGCTATTCGCCAAAGCTATCATTTTACTCCACTTTTCCAACGACAGAATTCCGAAAGAACGGTTGTTCACGCACACGGTTTCGATCCGGAATGGATCAAGATCTACGAAGAATCGGATTTCCGGAAAAAGGATCCAATCCCTCCGCGGACGATGGCGCATGGGCGATTGTTGACTTGGAAAGACGCCCAGACCATCGCTCCAAACACGCCCGACAACGAAGAATACTTTGCCGCCATGAAGGAGTTCGGCCTTGTTCATGGCTTCGGCCTACCGCTCTTCGGACCGCGCAGCCGAAACGCCTATGCCTCGATCGATTTCGATCGTCCGCTGGAAGAAGTCGACAAAACGATCATTGGCAATGTGCGGATGATTTCGCAGGCCGCTCATCAGCGCGTGTGCGTCCTCCTCGAAGCGGAGAGAGAGCCGATCGAACTGTCCCGGCGCGAACTTGAGGTGCTGAGCTGGATCGTGAAGGGCAAATCTCTTTCGGTCATTGCGGACATACTCGGTCTCTCACCCGATACGGTAAAGACTTACGCCAAGCGGATTTACGCGAAACTCGATGCCAATGACCGGGTTGGAGCGGTGGTAAAGGCACTCAAGCTCGGGCTGGTCACTGCCTGAACTTTATCCGGAAAGCCCGCCACGCGGCGCTTCCCTGTTCCATCGATTGACCATCATTAGAGCGCCGATGCAGATCATGTTGGTCATCATCGAGGAACCGCCATGGCTCATGAATGGCAGCGGGATGCCAACAACTGGCGCCATGCCCATGACCATCAGCAAGTTGACCGCAATGTAGAAAAAGATCGTCGCGACCATTCCTGCTGCGACCAAAGTGGCGAAGCGATCGCGCGAAGCTCGGGCGACGTTCCAGCCCCACCGCAGTATCACGGCGAAAATGACGATGACGAATAGTCCGCCTATCAGACCCCATTCCTCCGCCATCGTCGCGAAAACGAAGTCGGTGTGCGGTTCCGGCAGGTATTGAAGGTGGCTCTGCGAGCCGTTGTTGAAGCCTTTTCCGAATATGCCGCCCGATCCAATTGCGATCTTCGATTGGGTGATGTGATATCCCGCGCCCAGAGGATCCGCTTCGGGATTGAACATCGTCATCACCCGGCGTTGCTGATACGGTTGCAGGCCGAAGAAATAGACCAGCGGCGTCGCGGCGGCGGCAATCGCTCCTCCGGTCACGAACCACCTGAGTGGAAGACCCGCGAGCAGCATCACGACCCCGCCGCCAAATGCGATCGCAAGCGATGTACCGAGATCCGGCTGCAAGAGGACAAGTGCGACCGGAGCCCCGATCATAGCGCCTGGCAATACGAGCGCGCGCCATGTCGCAATGAGGCCGACCGGTAGCGTCGAATAGAAATGCGCAAGCGTCACCACGATGACCGGCTTCATCAACTCGGACGGCTGGAGCACCATGAATCCGAGGTCGAGCCAGCGCTGGCTACCGCCTCCGACCTGCCCGATGATTTCTACCGCGACGAGGAGGATGAGCACGACGGCGTAGGCCGGATAGGTCAGGAACTTCACCAATTCGCGCGGCAAAGAGGCGATGACGGACGCCATGACGAGGAAAACCCCGAAGCGGAGCAGGTGCGATGCGGCGAACGGCTGCATTGATCCGCCTGCTGCAGAATAAAGCACTGCCGCTCCGAACGCGACAAGCAGGAAGAGCGGGATCAGCATCCCCCACGGCTGCCTCGCGATGGGCTCGGGAATTACTGTTCTCACCGCGCGTTATCCGTGCTCTGGACCGGGGAACCTGATGCGACCGGATCGGGGCGGGGTGCGACGAAATCGTCGCCGGCCTCCTGGGTGCGGTTCGCATCGAGGCGCGCTTCCGCTTCGACCAGATCGAAAATCTCTTCGTCTCGGCGGGGCTGGGGCGGGACATCGGCTCCGCGCTTGGCGGCGTAGGCGGCATACTGAGCTTCGAGGCGTTCCTGTGCGGTACCGCCCCACTGCTTTTCGAGCGCGGTCAGCGCTTCGAGCCCTTTCGCCGGATCGAACATGAAAGTCATGACATCGCGTGCAATCGGATAGGCAGCACCCGATCCGCCCCCGTGTTCAATCACGACTGCGCCTGCATATTTGGGCTTATCGACCGGGGCGAAGAATACGAACAGGCCGTGATCGCGATACTTCCACGGTCCGCTGCGCCCGTCCGAGAACCTGAGAGAAACGACCTGAGCAGTGCCGGTCTTGCCTGCCATCTGCACATCATCGAGCGGCAGCCGACCGCGACCAGCGGTGCCGGGGCCATTGACCACGTCGCTCATGGCCTGCCGGATGTAGTTGATCTGCTCATCTGCAAAATTGTAGCTGGGCGGTTCTTTCACCGGTCCGTCCATAACGAGACGCGGGTTCAGCCTTTTGCCGGTTGCAAGCCGGGTGCTCATCACAGCAAGTTGCAGCGGGCTGGTGAGGTAGTATCCCTGTCCGATGGAGGCGTTGACCGTGTCGTAGGGCTGCCATTCGCGACCGAATTTTTCCAGCTTCCAATCCGGCGTTGGGACCGTTCCGAAGAACTGGGTCGTTACAGGAAGGGGGTACTGTTTGCCCAAGCCGAGATCCTTCGCCATCGCCGCAACTTTGTCGAACCCGACCTGCTGCGCGAAATGGTAGAAGTAACTGTCGCACGACTGGTAGATCGCCTTCGCCATGTCGACGACGCCGTGATTGTTCCAGCAATTGAAGAATCGATTGCCAATCCTGCGACCGCCGCCGCAGATTATCGTTTCGTTCGGATCGATCCCCTCCTTGAGAAACGCCATGCAATGCATCGGTTTGACCGTTGAACCTGGCGGGTAGAGGCCCTGGAGCACCTTGTTGCGCAAAGGAACGCGCTCGTTTTCGCGCAACATCGCGTATTCAACGCTGCCGATACCGTCTGAAAAACTGTTGGGATCGAAGCTCGGCATGGATGCCATGCAGAGAAGATCGCCGGTGTCGCAATCCATCACGACGACCGAACCGCTTTCGAGCCCGATCCGGCGCGCGGCAAAGTCCTGCAAAGGCCCGTCAATGGTCAGCTGGACCGGGTTGCCCTGGATATCCTCGCGGGTTTCGAGATCGCGAATGATCCGTCCGCCGGCCGTGACCTCGACCCTTCGCGCCCCAGGTACACCGCGTAGCTCTTTCTCGAACTGCTTCTCGAGCCCGTCCTTGCCGATCTTGTAGCCGGGCGTGACGAGCAATGGGTTGCGGTCCTCCTCGGCATATTCTTCGGCATTCGCAGGCCCGACATAACCGATCAGATGACCGACGCTCGATCCGGTCGGGTAAAAACGCGAAAAACCGCGCTGTGGGACAACCCCTTGCAGATCGGGCAGGCGCACACTCAAGGAGGCGAACTGTTCGTAATCGAGGCCGCTCGCGACCTCGATAGGTTGGTAACCGCCTGAGATCTCGACCTCGCGCTTGAGATCGAGGATGCGCGTTTCATCGAGTTCGAGGAGCTCGCCGATCTGGTCGATTGTCGCGTCAGGATCTTCCAACCTCTCTGGAATGATATCGACGCGGAAGTCGGCGCGGTTCGAAGCGAGCGGCGCTCCGTTGCGATCGAGAATCCATCCCCGGCGAGGTGGGATGAGCGTCAGGTTGACGCGGTTGCTTTCGGATTCGAGCCTATACTTCTCATTCTCGGCAATCGCGATGTAGCCCATGCGGACAGCCAGCAGAACACCGATACCGCCTTGGATCGAACCTATGACAACGCTGCGCCGGTCGAAAGTGTGCCGCAGCATGGAGGCATTGATCACCGGGCCGGACTTGCGAACACCCTTCTTTTTTCCGAACAACGCCATCATCCCAGCCTCCGCGCGCGGGCCAGGCGATAGCGATCGAGCCACGCGATCATGCGCGACATAACAGGATAAAGCAGCACAGCCAGCAGGATCTGCGGGATTGCTGCAAGGAACAGATGTATTGTCAAACTAGCGCCGGAAACCACCATTGCGCTTAGTATATAGAGTACGAGCGCAAAACCTGCGGTGAACCAGTCCTGCCAGAATCCTCTCCAGGGGAACCGCGTCTCAATCAGCTCGAGCGTGATCATCGCGACCGAAAATAGCAATATTCCGCTGCCGAAGGGTTGGCCGCTGAATAGATCGTCGAACGCTCCAAGTGGTACACCCACCCAGAGAGGAAGGAAGCCGGGGCGCATGATCCTCCATCCAAGAAGCATCATAAAGCCGATAGGCGGCAAGAGCGGCATCACGTCGGCCAGGAGGAAAGTCGGGAGGAAAGAGCCGAGCAGTATCGAAATGTACGGGACGGTCTGCGCACGGAGCGGGGATTCTACGCGGTTGATCCCAGTGCCATAAGAGGTCACCCGGCGACGTGGACGTGCAGAGGAAAGGCGGTCGTTCAATTTTCGAGCTCTGCGTCGTTCAGCTCCCGTGTCGCGGGAATGCTCGCAGCCTCGACCGCTTCGGGCACGTATATGGGTTCTACCGACACGAAATCGGTTGCTGACGGATCGGCGATTAGGCGGGCGATGCCGCCATCGGCAGTCAGCTCGCTCAGGACCGCGACTGCGACGCCCGGACGATAATATCCTCCTGCACCGCTGGTGACGAAAACATCCCCGACTTCAAGCGGGTTGAGACCGAGATTGATCAGGCGAATACGCAGCAATCCATCCCCACGCCCTTCGGCAAAGGCGACAGTCTCGTCGCTCGACCGGCGCACCGGCAGCACGCTTTCCGTATCGGTAAGCAGCAGGATGCGCGAAGACCCGCGAGCAACTTCCAGCACGCGCCCGATTACTCCCCGCGGTGAGCGGACGGGCATGCCGACTTCTATGCCGTCGTTCCTGCCCCGAGCGATATAGGCAAAGCGACGGCTGCTGGTCGAACTCGAGCCGACTAGCCGTGCGACGGCTACAGGCTCGATCTCGCTTTCGGACAAGGCCAAGAGCGATTTCAGCCGCTCGTTTTCCTGCTTGATCGCTTCTGCTTCCTTGAGCCGGATGCGCGCGATCTCGACCTCTTTGCGCAACGCTGCATTCTGCGATCCGGCCTGGATATAGCCGCCGATGGAATCCCAGAAGCTGACCGATGTGCTGCGGACGGCGGCGGTGCCTTCGCCGACCGGGGCAACTGCATCTTGCGCGCCGCCGCGTAACGGGGCGAGGGCGGAGGGTTGCCACAATGAGAGAGCGAGCAGGGCGAGGCCCAGCAACGCGCCCAGCGCTGCCAGCAGGTATCCGGTGAAGACCGAGTATTGGGCCTTCTTCGAAAAACCCGATGTTCGGCGCGATGACGGCGGCGCCATGTCCGCGATTCCCTTCTTTTCCGCTCCGCGATTTGCCCCGGAGCGGCTACTGTTATGCGCTCATCAAGACGCCGCGATAGATCGGATCTTCCATGGCCCGGCCTGTGCCGATGGCGACGCAGGTGAGCGGATCTTCGGCGATCGAGACCGGCAGGCCGGTTTCTTCGCGCAAATGCTCGTCGAGACGGCGGATGAGCGCGCCGCCGCCGGTCAGCACGATGCCCTGGTCGACGATATCGGCGGCGAGCTCCGGCGCCGTGTTTTCAAGCGCGATGCGAACACCTTCGACGATTGCGCCGATCGGTTCGTTCAGAGCTTCGGCGACGTGTGCCTGGTTGATCGTGATTTCCTTAGGCACACCGTTCACCAAATCGCGGCCTTTGAGGGTGATAGTCTCGCCTACGCCGTCTTCCGGCACCACAGCGATACCGTAGTCTTTCTTGATCCGCTCGGCAGTGCTGTCCCCGATGAGCAGGTTGTGATGTCGGCGGACATAGGAAACGATCGCCTCGTCCATCTTGTCGCCGCCCGTACGGACCGAGGTGGTGTAAGCAAGGCCGCGCAGCGAAAGCACCGCAACTTCGGTCGTGCCGCCGCCGATGTCGACGACCATGCTGCCCACCGGCTCGGTAACCGGCATATCCGCGCCAATGGCCGCTGCCATCGGTTCCAGGATCAAGTGAACTTCCGAAGCACCCGCATTCGAGGCCGCATCGCGGATCGCGCGCTTTTCGACCGAGGTCGAGCCCGAGGGGACGCAGATCACGATCTCGGGGTAGCGCAGCAGATTACGTTTGCCGTGGACCTTGCGGATGAAGTGCTTGATCATCTCTTCGGCGATTTCGATATCGGCGATGACCCCGTCACGCAGCGGTCGAATGGCCTCGATCGTGTCCGGTGTCTTACCCATCATCATTTTAGCATCGTCGCCTACGGCCTTCACCCGCTTGATGCCGTTGATCGTCTCGATCGCTACCACCGAAGGCTCGTTCAGGATAATGCCCTGGTCCTGCACGTAGACGAGCGTGTTGGCGGTGCCGAGATCGATCGCCATGTTCTGGGAACCGAACTTAAAGAGATTTGAGAAGAAGCTCATTTTATCGTTTTAATCCATGGATGTCGGGGTGTGGACTTGCGAACGTCTCGCAAGCCGTTTGACCCCGTTTTGACATGACCCGATGCGCGTAGCGAATCCATCGCCAAAAGGCCAAAATAATTGTTGATCGGCATTACCAAATTGCCCGGTTACCCTCGAATTTGCGGCGTATGACCTGTAGCGTGCGACAAATGCCCGAAAACCACCCCCGCATTCGCCGCCTGCCAAGCGATCTGGTGAACCGGATCGCCGCCGGAGAGGTGGTCGAACGCCCCGCGTCCGCGCTCAAGGAGCTGGTCGAGAACGCGATCGACGCCGGTTCGACCCGAATCGCCGTAGCGTTGAACGATGGCGGATTGACGCGTTTCGAGGTCACCGATGACGGCTGCGGCATGAGCCGCTCCGACATGGCTCTCGCGCTCGAACGCCATGCCACTTCCAAACTTCCCGACGACGCGATCGAGATGGTCGCAACGCTCGGCTTTCGCGGCGAGGCGCTCCCCTCGATCGCCAGCGTAGCGCGGATCACGATCGAGAGCCGGGTGCGCGGTGTCGATGATGGTTGGCGCATGGTCGTCGATCACGGCGAACTCGTCGAAGAAGGCCCTGCCGCGCTTCCTCCGGGCACCCGCGTAAGGGTCGAAAACCTGTTCGCCAAAGTGCCTGCCCGCAGGAAATTCCTGCGCACGCCGCGCAGCGAATACATCGCTTGCCTCGATATAGTGCGCCGCCTCGCCATGGCCAGGCCGGAGATCGCCTTCACGCTCGAGAACGGGGCGGAGGGCAAGACCCGCAAGGCTCTGACCACGCAGATGGACGAGCCTCTCGCGACACGCGTTTCACAGATCATAGCGCGGGAACTCAAGGACAATGCGGTCGAGATAAACTTGTCGCGCGAGACGCCGCATGGCGCGATGCGGCTGACGGGTATTGCTGGCCTTCCGACCTTTAATCGCGGTGTGGCCGATCATCAGTATCTGTTCGTGAATGGCCGTCCGGTGAAGGACCGGCTGCTGACAGGAGCGGTGCGCGGTGCGTACTCCGACATGCTTGCACGCGATCGCCATGCGGTGCTCGCGCTGTTTCTCGACATCTCGCCGCAAGACGTTGATGTTAATGTTCATCCGGCAAAGACCGAGGTGCGTTTCCGCGATGCAAACGGAGTGCGCGGTTTCATCGTTTCCGGACTGAGGCAGGCGCTCGCGACAGGCGATAGGCGGAGCGCACAGGGTCCGGACCGCAAGGCGATGGAGCGCTGGCAGCAGGAGCCCGTTCGCGATGAGGCACCGGCACTGCGCTCGATCTTCGAGGGCCGCGACTGGAACGCACCTCAAACCCGCGTGTCTGAACCTCGTCCCGAATGGACGCCGCAGCAGCCCGAAGCTCTCCCCACGGGACGTGCCGAGGAAGCCTCACCGATGACCGAGGAGGCAAAAGACTATCCGCTCGGCATTGCGCGCGGGCAGGTTGCGAATACCTACATCGTCGCCGAGAGCGAAGATGGGCTGGTGCTTGTCGACCAGCATGCAGCGCACGAGAGGCTCGTGCTCGAACGTCTGAAATCCGCAGGGGCGGGGGAGGCGGCGCAGCGTTCGCAGGCGCTGCTCGTCCCCGACGTCGTAGAAATGGACGAGGCCGATTGCGACCGGCTCGAGGATGCGGCGGAGGGTCTTGCGCGCTACGGGCTGGTGATCGAACGGTTCGGCCCGGCGGCGATGCTGGTGCGCGCCGTACCCGCTGCCATTGCCAAGGCCGATACCACCAAGCTCCTGCATGATCTTGCCGACGACATCGCTAAGCACGGCAAGAACGAGGAATCGGGCGCGCTGCTGCTCTCCGAAAAGCTCGAATATGTCCTTGCAACGATGGCCTGCCACGGATCGGTCAGGGCAGGGCGGGTGCTATCGGTGGCCGAGATGAACGCGCTGCTGCGCGAGATGGAAGCAACCCCGCGCTCAGGCCAATGCAATCACGGACGGCCCACCTGGGTGAAGCTGAGCATGGAAGACGTCGAGAAGCTGTTCGGGAGGCATTGAGGGGAAACCAATGGCAGGTGATGACGATTTCGAATTTGCGAAAAGCGTTAACGAGAAGACGATTGAGTCATCGAACGCGGCGCTGCGGTCGCTGCTCGTTATAAATGGTGGTGCAGCGGTCGCACTTTTGGCTTTCATCGGTTCCATCGCAAACCAGAATGAGATCAATCTGTCGTCCGTATTGGTCGCTTTGAGCTTTCCGCTAGTTTTACTCGGTTGGGGTGTTGCAGCCAGCGTCATCGCGATGATGTTTGCGTATTTCACGAACCTAATGACGGTTGGTCATACATTTGCCGAACATGACAGCCGAGAGGAGGGCGCGTACAGTGTACTCAAGACTGGCTGTCATGCACTTGCGTTTTTGACAGCCGTTGGCTCTTTAGGACTTTTCGTTTGGGCTATTTACGAGGTTCGAGAAGCGATCACACTTATTGCATCTTGAATTGTTCGCTTGGCGTAGATGTGGTTCCTTAAATCTAAAACTGCAACACCATCCACAGCGCCATCCCGATCATCGCGAGGTTCTCGCTGAGCGAAATGAACCCCAGCGGCACATCGCCGCTCCCGCCGACGCAGGCGCATTTGAGCTCGCGTTTCTGGATATAGACTGCGTAGAACACGCTCACCGCGCCGACCGTCCCGATGAAGAGCGCGACGGGGATCGAGATCCACGGCAGGACGCGCCCGGCCATCAGCACCGCAGCGAGCGCTTCGAGGTAGGGATAGGCATAGGCGTATGGCACATAGCGCCGCCCGAGCAGGTCGTAGCCGATAAACATGCTCGAAAACTGCTCGACATCCTGCAGTTTGAGCATGGCGAGCATCGCCATGGAAAATGCGACGAACCACTCGATGGTGCGGACGCCCAAGCTCCCCAGCATGCCCAAAGAGACCGAAACCGAGAGAGCCAGGGCGACCGCGAACACTGCGAGAACCGGGCGGTAGCTTTTGCCACCTTTTTCTCTTGCGATCCCGAAGAGCTCGCGCAGCGAATCGTAACCGCCAACTCGCTTGCCATCGATGAAAACCTGCGGGGTCGTATCCACGCCGTGCTGTGCCTTGAAGGCATCGGTTTCGTCGCGCGAGGCGAGGGGATGATCCTCCACCTTGTACCCACGGCTTTCCAGCAGGTGCTTTGCCTTTATGCCATAGGGGCACACTTGATCGTCTGTGACCATGCGATAGAGCTGGGCGGCCTTGTCCATAACGCGGACGGGATATACCCCTATGGGGTATGAATCAAGCGGTCGGGTCCAGCTCTCTCAGACGTTGAACTTGAACAGCATCACGTCGCCATCCTGAACGACGTATTCCTTGCCTTCCTGCCGCAGTTTGCCAGCTTCGCGCGCTGCCGCCTCACCGCCAAGCGCGATGTAATCCTCGTAGGATATTGTTTCAGCGCGGATAAACCCTTTTTCAAAATCGGTGTGGATTTCGCCTGCCGCCTGCGGAGCCTTGGCGCCGTCCGGGAATGTCCAGGCGCGCGCCTCCTTCGGGCCGGCGGTGAAGAACGTCTTGAGGCCGAGCAGCTTGTATCCCGCGCGGATCACGCGGGCGAGGCCGCTTTCGGTAAGCCCGAGCTCTGCGAGGTATTCGGCGCGGTCCTCGGGCGGCATCGCGACGAGCTCGGCCTCGATTGCAGCGGAGACCACGACCGCCTCCGCACCTTCCGCCTTCGCTTTCTCGAATACCTTGGCCGATAGCTCGTTGCCCTCGGCTGCGTCTTCCTCGGCGACATTGCACACATAAAGCACAGGCTTTGCCGTCAACAGCTGCGCCTGGCGGAATACCCGCGCCTCTTCATCGTCCTTGGGCTCGGTGAGGCGCGCAGGTTTGCCTTCCCTGAGCAGGTCGAGCGCCTGACCCAGAACGCTCGCCATGATCTTGGCTTCCTTGTCGCCGCCGGTCGCGCGCTTCTGCGCATTGGGAACGCGCTTTTCGAGGCTTTCGAGATCGGCGAGCATCAGCTCGGTTTCGACCACCTCGGCATCGGCAATCGGATCGACCTTGTTGGCGACGTGCTGGATATCGTCATCCTCGAAACAGCGCAGCACGTGGACAATTGCATCGACCTCGCGGATGTTGCCGAGGAACTGGTTGCCAAGGCCTTCGCCCTTGCTCGCGCCTTTCACGAGGCCGGCAATGTCGACGAAAGCGAGCTGCGTCGGAACGATTTTCGCGCTGCCCGCGATGGCGGCGATCTTGTCCAGCCGCTCGTCCGGCACAGCTACCTGCCCGACATTCGGTTCGATCGTGCAGAACGGGTAGTTCGCGGCCTGCGCAGCCTGCGTTTCGGTGAGAGCATTGAAAAGGGTGGACTTGCCGACATTGGGCAGGCCCACGATCCCGCAACGGAAACCCATGGGTGATTGCTTTCTAAAGTGTGATTTGGCGCGCCCTTACCGCGCGCCGAAGGGAAATGCCAGCCTTGCGCTCACGCGCCGTGAACTGCCTTGACCCACGGCCCGAATGGCGATGCGCCGAGCCACTCCACCTGAACCCGGGCCGTGAGCTCGTTGATTGGTGTCTGCGGTTTGGGGCCGGGGTGTACCGGACGGCGCAGCGGCCTTGTGCCCGCAGGCATCGCGATGACCTCCGCCATGGCGCGCGGCACGTCCATCGGATCGGTCGAACCGCCCCCTGTGCGCTGGCCCAGTCTGGCAACGAGAGCCGGATACCCATCGGTATGGGTACCTTCCGATCGGGCGAGCAATGCAAGACTGTTCTTGTTGGCATTGGACCAGATCATCGTCGGGTACCCGCCCGGTTCGATGATTGTCACGTCCACGCCGTGCGGCACGAGCTCATAGGCGAGGCCTTCGCTCAAGGCTTCGAGCGCGAATTTGCTCGGAGAATACATGCCGTAGGATGGTGCGATCACGCGGCCGAGTTGAGACGAGACATTGATGATGAGGCCAGACTTCGCCTTCCTCATCCCTGGCAGGACCGCGCGGATCAGCCGTTGCGGCCCGAATACGTTGGTGTCGAAGGTGTGGCGTGTGGCTTCCATATCCTGGATTTCGATCGGTCCGCCATAGGATATGCCCGCATTGTTGATGAGCACATCAATCGGGCAGCCATTGATCCGCTCTGCCTCGGCAACACCTGTGGCGACGAGCTCATCCGACATCACGTCGATTTCGATTACATGGAGGTCGAGGCCCTCGTCGTCGGCGAGCTGGATCAGCTCCTCGGCCTCGGCCCGGGGCGTGTTGCGCATGGTGGCAAAGACCCGCGCACCGCCGCGGGCGAAATGCTCCGCCGAAAGCCTGCCAAAACCGGTTGAGCAACCGGTGATGAGGATGCTCTTGCCGGAAAGGTCGGGGGCGGGGGCGAACACGTCCTGTGCGGAGATTTTGGCGGTCGCGGCGAGCGCGCCCGTTGCTGCAGCACCGGCCAACAATGTGCGGCGGTTGATGTCAGTCATTTTCCGGCTCTCCATCCTGTCCGTTGATCCCCAATTCGATCACTCGCTTTTGCACATACCATAGCGCAAAGATATCGTAGAGGGCGTGCCCGACCATCACGCCAAGCAGGCTGTTGGTCAGCCAGTATACTATGCCGAAAAGCGCCCCGATCGAAAATACGAGGACGGCAATGATCGGCTTCGGTAGGTGCAGCGCGGCGAAGAGTGCGGAACTGATCGCGATTGCGACCCATGGGCCAGTGTAGTCGCCGAGGAAGGTTTGCATACCGCCTCTGAACAGCGCCTCCTCACCAATACCAGCGCATAACGAAATGGCGATAATGGTCGGCAAATTGAGCCGCGTGTTGAAGATTCCGTATCCTTCGGCCTGGAGTCGTACCAGGCGATCGGTCAGATGCTGCCAGCCGAAAAACCCGATCGCCGCGATGGCTGAAAGGCCAGCGCCGAGCGCGACGCCGATCAGGATGCCGTCCGAGCTGAACACGAGAAATGCACCGATCTCACGTCCTGCGAGCCACCAGAAGGCCAGTCCTGTCCCGAAAAAAGCTATTGCCTGTCCGCCAATGAGCGAAAGCAGGGTGGAGCGCGTCAACGTCGACGTATCCAGCGCATTACTCACTCCTGCAGCCTCAGCGCGACATTGCTCATGAAGCGCGGATCGTCTCCCTTGGCGAGCCATTCGGCCTCCGCGCCGATTGCGCCGAGCATCTGGACGAGAATGTCCTCCTCGCTCTTTGGGTAGTTGCCGAGCACGTGGCCGTTCACCCGATCCTTATGACCCGGATGGCCGATCCCTATGCGAACGCGCCGGAAATCGGGGCCTACATGCCGGTCTATCGATCGCAGCCCGTTGTGCCCGGCATGGCCACCGCCGTGCTTCACCTTGACCTTGAACGGGGCGAGATCGAGTTCGTCATGGAATACGGTGAGTGCATCGGTGCCGAGCTTGTAGAAGCGCAGAGCCTCGCCGACGCTGCGGCCGCTCTCATTCATAAACGTCGCCGGCTTCAGCAGAAGGATTTTCTCCGATCCGATCCTGCCTTCCTGCACCCAGCCGGAGAACTTCTTCTGAACCGCGCCAAAGCCATGCATCTCGGCGATGACGTCTACCGCCATAAAGCCGATATTGTGCCGGTGCATCGCGTAGCGCGGACCGGGATTTCCAAGGCCAACCCATATTTGCATCTTTCGGCCAATAAGGGCGAACGCGTGAGCGCTCAACCTCGCTCGCCATGTGCGGCTTTCCCATATGCGCGCTTGACGAATATGAGCTTGCGATGTTTGTACTCTTGCGTCTCTAACTATTGCGGTTTTGCGAAAAAGCCATGGAACCTGCGATCCTGCTTTTGCTGCTGGTAGCGGTAACGCTGTTCTTCGTTTCCAAAAGGTATGAGGACCAGCGCTTGCGTCTTATCATCAAAGGCACCGCTATTGTCGCTGCGACAGGCGCTCTAACCTCGGCGGGCATACTGCTGACCAAGTGAACCGTGCCGACAACCGAAAAGCAAAACGCCGGACCCCTCGAAAGGGGCCCGGCGCCTCGGTGATTTCCTGCGGGAAGGGCGAAGGGCTTAATCTTCGCTCTTGTCTTCCCCGCCTTCTGCGTCGTCGCCGTCCTCGCCCTGTTCGGTTGCGGGGACTGCATCTGCATCCACTTCTTCTGCGCCTTCGGCCTCTTCCTCTTCGCTCTTCTTGAGAGCCGACGGAGCGACCAGCGTTGCGATGGTGTAGTCGCGATCGGTGATTGCGCTTTCGCTACCGGCAGGCAGCGTTACTTCGCTGATGTGGATCGAATCGCCAACTTCCTTGCCGGTGACGTCGATTTCGATCTCACTCGGGATCTTGTCGGCTTCGCACACGAGGTCGACTTCGTGACGGACTACGTTGAGAACGCCGCCCTTCTTGAGGCCAGGCGATGCTTCTTCGTTGATGAAGACCACCGGGATCGACACTTCGACCTTGGCATCGCGAGCGAGGCGGAAGAAGTCGACGTGGGTCGGACGGTCGGAAACCGGGTGAAGCGCAACGTCCTTTGGCAGGGTGCGGACGGTTTCGCCGCCGACTTCGATCTTGACGATCGAGTTCATGAAGTGACCGGTCATCAACTGCTTGACCAGTTCCTTCTCCTCGACGTGGATCGGAGTGGGTTCTTCCTTGCCGCCATAGATGACAGCGGGGACCCGACCTTCGCGGCGAAGTGCACGGGAGGCTCCCTTGCCAGCCCGTTCGCGCGCTTCGGCGGGCAGAATAAGAGCTTCGCTCATAGTACGTGCCTTTCGAATGCAATGTTGAAATTATTCATCCGGTGCCCGCCTCCAGGGATGACCAAGACACCGAAGGGCGCGCCGTTACAGGGGGAAGGGCGGCTTGGCAAGCATTATCGGGCAAGGCGGGTGACAGTGTATCCGCGGGTTTCCAGCATCGCCGGGAGGCTGTCCGGTCCCACCAGGTGGCCCGCTCCGACTGCGACGAGGGGTTTTTCCGGTTCACCGAGTGCCTCGGTCAGATCATTGGTCCAGCGCTCGTTGCGACGAACGAGGAGGGCGTCCCGGACTTCGGGATCGGCCATGATCCCGCTGCGGGTGAATTTTTCAAGCTCCCGCACGTCCCCCGTGAGCCATGCGCTGCGAAGTCTGTCGGGCTGTTCGCGCGCCGCTTCAATCTCGACGATCACGCCTTCGAGTAGGTCGCGCTGATCTTCCTCAGCGAGAGCATCGAAGATGCGCAATTGGCCGAGCGCACCTTCGAACTCGCGTACCTCGCGATTGCCGAACTCCTCGATCAGCACCCGGTCCACCCCATTGGCAGGATCGCCGGTCGCCCCTACGCGGGCGAGAATTAGTGCTGCGGCCCAGGTCTCGGTTGCATCGAAGTCAGAAGGCGTCCGGTCCGCCTCCTTCATCACCGCAGTGAGCCGGTCCCGGAATTGAGGGCTGACCCGGCTCGACAATCCCGTTTGACCCGGAGAGGTCGCGAGCATGGTGAAGGTTTCGGCGATCGCATCCCTGTCGTCGAGATTGCCGACCTCGACGAGCAGGTAATCGGCCTTCTCGATCGCATCTGTGATAGCCGGCGTGCGCCACTTCGCATCATCGGGGAGGGCATGGATCGTCCCGAGCAACCAGCCTTCTACATGGCCATTTGCGCTTGTGATCTCGAATACGAGCGGATCGGCCGTAGGGTCCACCTCAGTCGGCGCCTCGGAGCAACCGGCGAGCGCCAGTGCCCCGAAAAATGCAACAGCCGAAGTTACCCGCCTCGCGATCACTGCACCCGCGAGGTCTCGATCCCGCGCTCAGCAAGCAGGTCAGGCACGCTCTTTTCACCCGAAAGATGACCAGCGCCCACTGCCAGGAAAACGGTGCCCGGCTCGTCGAGCCGCTCGTCGATCCATTCGGCCCAGTTGGCGTTGCGCGAATAGAGAAGCCGTTCGGCAAGGTTGGGATGCGCCATCATCGCCTCGGTCATAAGCGCGCCAAGCTCCTCGGCACGACCGGTCGACCACAATTCCACGACCTGGTTGAGCATCTCGATGCTCGCCAGTGGATCCTCGGCCCCTTCGAGCAGGAATAGCAATTGCTGGTCGATCGGCAGCCCGTCAAAGACGTTGATCTGGAAATCGACTGTCTCCAGCGCCACGCGCTTGGTGCCATCGGCAACCGTCGCTTCGAGCACGTTTTCGACCCCCTTGTCGTCGGTATAGCCGGATGCCTGAAGTGATATCTGAAGGAGCGCGATGGCCGCAAACCACGGCTCAAAACGGTCGAACGCATTGGCCGGGATGCCGAGCTTTGCAAGGCCCGCCTCGTATGTCGCGCGCTGCTCTTCATTCATCAGGCCGCGCAGGGTTTCACCCTGCGGCAACATCCCCTTGGACTGCATGGAGCCGGCGATTTCGGCCATTGCCTCGGGCGTCATGTCTATTTCGGTGACGAGTTCGCCCGATTTGGCGAGCGCATCCTTTATCGCGCCCGTGTGCCAGTCCACATCGGGCGGCAGCACGTGGACGGTGCCGAACATGTAGATCGTCGTGTCCTCGTCAGCGACTTTCCAGAGCGCGGGGACGCCGGGTGCTTCGGAGGACGTTGCCTCCTCCGACGGCTCCTGTGCGCTTGGGACCGAAGCCTCGCCGGCATGGGCCGGGGCCGCAAACGCCAAGACCAGAGAGGCGGAGGAGGCTAGGAGTGGACGTAGTTTCATCGGGGTACCTTTCTTACGGAATAGGGGAGAATGGCTCTCAGCGAAACGCGAGAATCGTCGGCTCGGCATCATCAGGTGTATTTCCGATAGGCCCAGGCCAGCAGCCACACCGTGGTGACGATCGCGAACACGATCATCGGATCCTGCGCGGGAACCCAGCCCGCGCGCGAAGCTAGCCACCAGGCGGGTGCGAGAAAAAAGTAGAAATGCATCGCGACGATCCCGCTGTCCCGGTACGCAGCGGCTTCGTGTTCGTCGACGTTGCGCCACCATGCCCATGATACAGCCGGCGTGACCACCAGCCATCCGATCAGCGCGAGCATGGCGACCACTGGATTGAGCGGTCCGTTTGAAAAAAGCGAGGCGGACTCCGGCCCTTCCATCACCGCGAAGGCGAACCCGGCAGCGACGCTGAAGCCGATAATCACGTTCATCCAGTTGCGCGCCTTCCGGGTGCTGGGTGAAAGCGGTTCGTCGATATCTCTGGGCCAGAGCTTCCAGCCTGCGAATACCACGGCCGCAATCATCGCAAGGATGGCGGCGATGATCGCGGCGTCGGTGACGTTGGGGCCACCATGTTCGAACGTTGCGACCGTAAAGCCCAAAAGCACTCCGGTGAGGAACAGCAGCGAAAGCCCGCCGACAATCATCACCAGCCCTTTGCGCAGGCCGGGATACTTCTCTTGCTCGAGATCAAGTTTCGTCATCGAATATCTCCTCGATCGGTCGGTCAAAAAGGCGCGCAATCCTGAAAGCGAGGGGAAGGGAGGGGTCATGCTTGCCAGTCTCGATCGCGTTCACGGCCTGTCGCGACACGTCGAGATGCACCGCCAGTTCGGCCTGCGACCAGTCGCGTTCGGCGCGCAAGACTTTGAGACGGTTCTTCATCTGGATTCTCGGAACTGCCGGAAGAAGAAGACCGCATAAAACGTAAGCATCGGCATCTGGAACGCCCACCAGAGGGCGTAGGACGTCTGAAATGGTTTGCCCGTGGCCTGTGAAATGATGCCGCCGACGATCGCTTCGATTTGACCTGCAAAAAGCATCCAGCCCACCGTCACGATGAACGCAGTACTGCTCGCAATGCCCCATTGCTGAGCGGTGAATTCATCAGCATTACGGTTGCGGAACTGGACGATAAGAGCGGCAAAAAACAGGAGGAAAATCGCGTAATTGAACCAGACCAACCACGTACCCGTGTTTTGCCCGGATGCGATCAGGACGAGATACATAGACAAAGAGAGCAACCAAGCGCCGCCGCCCACTTTGGCTGCGGTCATGAACCGGTTCACTCGTTTCTGGCGCGGAGTAATGTCCTGCATCCCGTTCATCCACGCGTGTCCCGCCAGCGGAGGAACTGAAATATAAAGACAAAGAGCCACATATAGGTTTGCCAGACGGTCGAAGCGATCACATCGCCCCGCTGCCCTTCGCTGATGAATGGAACGTAGTATTTGCGCCACACGGCATAGGCCGCGCTATCATGCGGCAGGCCAAGCTCTGCGCTCCAGGCGACGATGAACGACACGAAGGGCCAGACGGCAACGGAATAGGCGAGCACTACAACCGTGCGCTTCCAAAGGCCTTCCATGTAGTCGTCCCGCATAAATCGGGCGATCATGAGGAAGAACGGAAGAAAATACCCGAACACAGCGACGATAAGCGCCGCGATGGAGTTGGCTGACCCCTCGAGCCCAAAACCCTGCTTTTCGATGACAAAACGTGTCAGAAACTCGGCAAAGCCAATAAGCGCGAAAACAAACGAAAGGTTCAAGAGCCAGTAGTAAGCGCGATAGCGCAACGGATCCTTGTGTTCGATGGCGGTGTTCATTCGCTTACTCCTACGAATGCCCCGTTTTTGATCCGGTATATCCATAGAGCTGCATGAAAAATCGTTGACATGATCGCGAGCACGAATCCGATTTCAGGGCTGAAGTCGCGGCCGTAGGGGATGACTTTTGAAAAGAGGACCAAGCCTGCGAAACTCACCGCCCAGCCGGAGGCGAAGGCTAGCTCCTTTCGGGCGAATTCATCGTGATACCCGGCCCAAGCCATGGCGATGAATGTCCCACTCACAAAGCCGCCGCTCAGGGTTACGAAGATGCTGGTTGCATCGAATGCAAGACCAATCACGAGAAGCAGCGACAACGGTAAGCCGAGCCACAGGATCTTATAGGAGTATGACCGGTCGTCCTCGGTAATTGCCTTGGGATCGTATGGCATCAGGCGTCTCCCAATAGGCGCTTCGCGAAGAGGCCCGCATAGAAGGCCAGAATGGTGAGAATGGGCACGATGGAAGCAGGAATATCTTGGCGTCGTTCGGCTCCGGTTGCGCCGTCATAGATACCCTCGGCAGCTGGCAATCCGATAAAGATTATCAGCATTGTGGCGAACGCGACGCTGGCCCCGGCCGTCCACAATGCGAGCGTGTACTCATCGGCGTTGCGTGTGGCGAGCATGGCAAAGCCGCTGAGCACTGCGAGGATCATTCCGGGAAAGGCAAGCGCGCTCGAGACGGCTGGAATGAGGCTCAGCCCGCCGATCGCGAGGCCGATAAGGCCGACCCAGCTGGCATTCATAAAGATGGAGGCTTTGTTCATCGGCTCAGCCCCTGAAACGCTTGATCTGGAACCCAAGGAAGAAGGCGGCAAGAATTACCGGGGTTGCGAACCGCCGGATGATGTCGTCGCCATTAGCTATCTCAATCTCGCTGGGGTCGATCCCTTGCGCTTTGGCTTCTTGAAAGGCCTCGCCAGCAGCGGCGCCTTCAAAGAAGATTTCGACATAGCCACCGATGATGAGCCAGAGGATCGCGGCGAAGAAGGCGAAGGTTGTACCGCCGTGCCACATCGCCTGCGTGAATTCATCGGTCTTGCGGCGAAGGAAGACGTAGAAGATCGAGTATGTCTCAGCGATCAGGTAAATGATCAACGCGAGAAGCAGCAATGCTGGGATTAGAAGGCTGTCACTATCCGCATCATCAAGAAACACAATGTCCATCGCGATGTGCAGAAACGGAAAGGCAACCGCAGCCGCTGTGCCGATGTTGGCGGCCCGCAGATACTTGTCGACTATCTTCTGACGGTCAGTCATCGCGCATCAGGTTCCGATTGCGTTCATGATTTTCGCAGCGATCACGCCGACCGCGTAACCCGACAAGCCAAGAAGGACGAAAAGCTGCCAATAACGCAGGGGGATCGTTGTTTTCAGCTTAAGCATCATGGGCTCTCCGGATTTTCGGCTTGGTCGGGGGGATGTCTGACCGTTCCCGGCGGATAAGGACAGGGGGGAGGCCACCTCATCCACCGGGAAACGGCGCTGTTTCATCAGGCTTCCGGTGCAACTGGTTCTTTGGAAGCGAGACGAACCTGGTTGGCACGGGCATTGGAGACTGCCACCCGGACCTGTGTTTCTGCAGCTGCAAAGGCGGACTTGCGGCATGCGCGTTCGAGGCGGATCGAAGCGCTGTCGCGACCACCATTTGCGCACTTGCGGCGGATGATCGTTTTCACCCGTTCATCGAGCAATGAGACGCCTTTCTCGGTTGTGAGGTCGATATCCGCATATTTCACATTTTCATCGAAGTCGGTCGCATTGGGACCAGCGGCGAGCGAGGGAGTGGCAGCGAAGGCGAAGGTCGAAGCGATAAGGGCAAGGGCAATACGCATGGTCAGGTTCTCCTCTGGACCTCGATAAGTCATATCAACCTTCCGATATGTCAGGTTGTCCTGACTATATGTCTTGATTCGCTGACTATGTCAAGAAGACCTGACTTTATGTCGCAAGTTCATGTCAAAACGCCCGCAAACCGTTGGGAATGCGGGCGTCTGCGCATCAGAGATTGGTTCGCTATTGGATGCGGTTTGAGGTTACACCGCGCTGTTCAAGCATGGTCACGAGCGAATCCGGGCCTTCCATATGACCTGCTCCGACAGCGAGGAGCAGGTTGCCCGGTTGCTCCAGACGCTTCACGACCCAATCCGTCCAGGCGCGGTTGCGATCGGTCAGAAGCACTTCGTAGAGCGCCTTGCCAAAGGGATCCTCGAACATCTCCTCCAGATCCGCCGCATCCAGCTTGCCCTGGGCCCACGAATGCTCGTTCGACCAGTCGACGTCTGCCGGATCGAACAGTTCGCAACCATCCCATTCGGTCAGACCCTGTTCCAGCGCATCGATCATGGTCACCTCATCGATGTTGAACATGTTTTCGAGCACCTGGATGAAATCCTCGATTGCCGAGATCGGCCGTCCGCTTTCCTTGAATTCTGCCTCGATAATGGTTTCCACACCAAGCTCGCGCTGGGAACCTTCGGCTTCGATCATTGCCATTACGATTGCCAGCATCGCCATCAGGGGAGGGCCGTGCTCAACCCGCGCTGCCGGTATGTCGGCGGCATCCAGCAAGCGCAGGAATTTCTCGCGGTTTTGCTCTGACAGCCGCTCGGAGATCGGAGTGTCGCTACGATACTCGCGCAGCAGCAGCATCAGCCGCAGCTGATCGACCGAAAGATCGCCCGGTTCCACCTCCTCATCGTCGCGCGATTCGAAGACAACTTCATCGACCTCGGCCATCACCTTGTCGAACAATGGCGTGCGCCAGCGGAATCCTTCGGGAAGGACGTGATAGGTTCCAAACAGGTAGATCGTTGTGTCCTCGTCCGCGATCTTCCACATGGCTGGCGAGGGCTCGTAGTCCTGAACAGGTGGGACCGCCTCGATATCCGAAAGTTTCTGCCCTGACCCTGCTTCGCACACGAGCTCCGTGGGGGCTGACGTCACCTCGGTTTCTGTTGCGGCGAGAGGCGCGCCGGCGGTGAGGGCGATCAGGGGGAGAGCAAGCGTGAAGCGCATCGAGATCTATTCCGGTCTTGTGGAGATTTCAGTGAGTTACCCATGCTCGCAGCAAGGCTCGCGAAGTCAAGATCGCAATCGCCGCTCTATCCCCCGATCGGCGCATTTGCTGCACTGCGGCATTGACGCTTCAAGGGGCATCGGCCATTGCGCGTGCGCATGGAATCCGAGGTAACAATTGCTCCGCGAGACTCGTCTGCGATGAAACGCGATCCGACGCGCTCTTTTCAGGACATGATCCTGACGCTGCACGATTTCTGGGCGGCGAATGGCTGCGTGATCCTGCAGCCCTATGACATGCGGATGGGGGCGGGAACGTTCCACACGGCGACGACCCTGCGCGCGCTCGGCCCCCAGCCTTGGAACGCCGCTTTCGTCCAACCATGCCGCCGTCCGACCGACGGGCGCTATGGCGAGAACCCGAACCGCCTCCAGCACTACTACCAGTACCAGGTTATCCTGAAGCCATCGCCCGCCGACATTCAGGATCTCTATCTCGACAGCCTGAAGGCTATCGGGATCGATCCGCTCAGGCACGATATCCGCTTTGTCGAGGACGACTGGGAATCGCCCACGCTCGGCGCATGGGGCCTGGGCTGGGAGGTCTGGTGCGACGGGATGGAAGTCACCCAATTCACCTATTTCCAGCAAATGGGCGGCTTCGATTGCAAGCCGGTCGCGGGCGAACTCACTTACGGTCTCGAGCGGCTCGCCATGTATATCCAGGGCGTCGACAATGTCTTCGACCTCGATTTCAACGGTCGCGGCGTTTCGTATGGCGAGGTGTTCCTCGAAAACGAGAAGCAGATGTCGAAATGGAATTTCGAGGTCGCGGAAACCGATGCGCTGTTCGATCTGTTCGCCAAGGCGGAGGCGGAATGCCGCAACGCGCTTGACCACGATGTGCCGATTGCCGCCTACGAACAGGCGGTCGAGGCGAGCCATATCTTCAACCTGCTGCAAGCGCGCGGCGTGATCAGCGTGCAGGAACGTGCGAGCTACATGGGCCGCGTGCGCGACCTCGCGCGCTCATCCTGCAAGAAATATGCGGAACAGATGGCGCCCGAATGGGAAGCGAAGTTTCCGGGCTGGAGTCTCGTGTGATGGCCGATTTCCTGCTCGAACTGCGCTCCGAGGAAATTCCCGCCCGTATGCAGGCGGGGGCGCGCACCGAACTCGAAAAGCTGTTCCGCCGCGAGATGGACGAGGCGGGCGTTGCGGTGGGCGATCTGACCGTCTGGTCGACCCCGCGCAGGCTCGCGCTGATCGCGAAGGGTCTTCCGAAGGAAACTGAAGCGGTGCGCGACGAGGCCAAGGGGCCGCCGGTCGGCGCGCCCGATCAGGCTGTCGACGGGTTTTGCCGCAAGAACGGCGTCTCGCGCGAACAGCTGGAAGTGCGCGAGGTCAAGGGTCGCGAAACCTGGTTCGCGATTATCGAGAAGCCCGGACAGGCGGTAGCCGACCTGCTCGCCAACGCGATTACCAACATCATCCGCGACTTCTCCTGGCCCAAGTCGATGCGCTGGGGCGAGGCCTCGCTTTCGAGCGAGTCCTTGCGCTGGGTGCGTCCGCTTTCCGGCATCGTCGCGCTGCTCGATGGCGAGGTGGTTCCGTGCGTGATGGACGGGCTGTCTTCAGGCCGCGAGACGATGGGCCACCGGTTCCACTCCGAGGGTGCGATAACCATCGAAGGCGCGGACGACTATGCCGAGAAGCTGCGTGCGGCCTGCGTAATCGTCGACCACGAGGAGCGCCAGAACCTGATCCGCGAACGCGCGAGTGCGGCAGCGAAGGCCGAAGGTCTGAACCTCGTCGAGGACGAGGGGCTGGTGATCGAGAATGCCGGCCTCACCGAATGGCCCGTGCCGCTGCTTGGCCGGTTCGACGAGCAATTTCTCGACGTGCCGCCCGAGGTCATCCAATTGACCGCGCGGGTGAACCAGAAGTATTTCGTCTGCACCGACAAACAGGGCAATCTCGCAAATGCCTTTGTCTGCACCGCCAATATCGAGGCGGTCGATCCTGCGGTGGTTGTCGATGGCAACCGCAAGGTGCTCGCCGCGAGGCTTTCGGATGCGCGCTTCTTTTGGGAACTCGATCAGAAAACCCCGCTCGCCGAGCACGCGAAGAAGCTGGAGCGGATCACCTTCCACGATAAACTCGGCACCGTCGTCGACAAGGTGGACCGCGTCGCGAAGCTCGCGCGATGGCTTGCCGAAGAAGGCATTATCAAGGCCGATCCAGACCTCGTCGAACAGGCCGCGCGGCTCGCCAAGGCCGACCTCGTCACCGAAATGGTGGGCGAGTTCCCTGAGCTTCAAGGTCTGATGGGCGGTTACTACGCCGAGAAGGAAGGCCTGCCGCAAGAGGTCGCGCACGCGATCCGCGATCACTACAAGCCGGTCGGGCAGGGCGACGAGGTTCCAACCGCGCCGGTGACGGTGGCTGTGTCGCTGGCGGATAAGTTGGATACATTGGTTTCGTTCTTTGCGATTGATGAGAAGCCAACAGGGTCAAAGGACCCGTTTGCTTTGCGACGTGCAGCGCTTGGCGTACTGCAGCTTATCGAAGAGAACCGACTCCGGCTCAACCTTGCGTATCCACTAGCTTCACAGGCTGGTGAGCTGCTTCTAAAGACAGAACCATCATTGGCAAAAACCGGGTTGAGGCACTTTGCTGACTTGGTTCCAGACTACGGTACTGAGGCGGCTGCTAAAGCGATGATGGCTCTCTTAAAGTCTAGGGAGCAGGCAGATGCCAACGAGGGATATGAGACCGGAAAACGTGCAGTCGATGCTGCGATAGACCTCCTCGACTTCTTCGCCGACCGTCTCAAGGTCCAGCAACGCGAAGCTGGCGTCCGGCATGACCTCATCGACGCGGTGTTCGCGCTCGGGGGCGAAGACGATCTCGTCCGTTTGCTCGCGCGGGTGAAGGCGCTTCAGGCCTTCGTCGAAACCGAAAACGGCACCAACCTTCTCGCAGGCTACAAGCGCGCGGCGAACATCCTCAAGAAGGAGGATTACGACGCCGAACCCGAGCATACCGGCGAGGAAGACCCGCTGGCGCTCGCGGGCGATCCCGAGTTCGACGAGGTGGTCGCAGCCATCGCCAGCGAGCGGGAGAAGCCCCACGCGCTTTCCTACACCCCCGAACCGGCGGAAAAGGCGCTGATGGATGCGCTCGACGAGGTCGAGCCCAAAGTCTCCGAGGCGATCGAAGCGGAGGATTTCGAGGCGGCCATGGCAGCGCTCGCGAGCCTGCGGCAACCGATCGATGCGTTCTTCGACGAGGTGACGGTAAACGACGAGGACCCCGAAAGGCGCGAGGCACGCCTCGCTCTGCTCGCGCGGTTCCGCGATGCCGTCCACCGCGTCGCCGATTTCTCAAGGATTGAAGGTTGATGGTTCAGACGGTCTACACTTTCGGCGGCGATGCCCCGCACGACGATCCCCGGCAGAAGGACAAGACCGTTACCGGGGGCAAGGGCGCAAACCTTGCAGAGATGGCGAGCATCGGCCTGCCGGTTCCGCCGGGTTTCACCATCACCACCGAGGTGAGCGTGAAGCACCTCGAGGGGATCGACACGCGCCCCTTGATCGAAAGCCAGGTGGAAGAGGCGCTCACCCATATCGAGTGCACTGTCGGTAAGAAATTTGGCGACGCCGCCGACCCGCTGCTCGTCTCGGTCCGTTCGGGCGCGCGCGTCTCGATGCCGGGCATGATGGACACCGTGCTCAATCTCGGGCTCAACGACGAGACGGTCGAGGGGCTTGCCAGGACCTCGGGCGATGAGCGGTTCGCGTGGGACAGCTATCGCCGGTTCATCCAGATGTATTCCGATGTCGTGCTCGGCGTCGATCACGGACTGTTCGAAGAAGCGCTCGAAATCGCCAAGGAAGACAACGGTTATTACGCCGATACCGAGCTTTCCGCCGATGACTGGCGCGCGCTGGTTGCCGAATACAAGGGCATTGTCGAGAGCGAGTTGGGCAAGCCGTTCCCCTCCGATCCCAAGGAGCAATTGTGGGGCGCGATCTATGCTGTGTTCGACAGCTGGGACAGCGAGCGCGCCAAGGTCTATCGGCGGCTGAACGATATCCCGGCCGACTGGGGCACTGCGGTCAACGTGCAGGCGATGGTGTTCGGCAATATGGGCGACACCAGCGCAACCGGGGTCGCCTTCACCCGCGATCCGGCAACCGGGCAGCGCGCCTATTACGGCGAATACCTGATCAACGCGCAGGGCGAGGACGTGGTCGCAGGGATCCGCACGCCGCAATATCTCACAAAGGCCGCGCGCGAGGCCGCCGGAGCCAAGGCGCCATCGATGGAAGAGGCGCTGCCCGAGGCCTATGCCGAGCTTGCGCGGGTCTTCGACCTGCTCGAGCGGCACTACAAGGACATGCAGGACATCGAGTTCACTGTCGAACGCGGCAAGCTCTGGATGCTGCAGACCCGCTCGGGCAAGCGCACGGCCAAGGCGGCGCTCAAGATGGCGGTCGACATGGTGGGCGAAGGGCTGATCGACGAAAAGACTGCGATCCTGCGCGTCGATCCGATGGCGCTTGACCAGTTGCTCCACCCGACGCTCGACCCGCAAGCGGAGCGGCACGTGCTCGCCACGGGCCTGCCTGCCTCGCCCGGCGCGGCCGCGGGCAAGATCGTGCTCGATGCCGACACAGCCGAACAATGGGCGAGCCGCGGGGAAAAGGTGATCCTCGTGCGCGTCGAAACCAGCCCGGAAGACATCCACGGCATGCACGCGGCGCAAGGCATCCTCACCGCGCGTGGCGGCATGACGTCGCACGCGGCCGTGGTCGCGCGCGGAATGGGGCGCCCATGCGTCTCGGGCGCAACCGGGATTTCGATCGACCGCGCATCGGGCACGGTGCGGATCGGATCGCATGAGCTCAAGGAAGGCGACGAGATCACGCTCGACGGGGCAAACGGTCAGGTCATGCTGGGCATCGTCCCGACGGTCGAACCGGAGCTCGCAGGCGATTTCGGCACGCTCATGGAATGGGCCGACGCGCATCGCCGGATGCGGGTGCGCACCAATGCCGAAACGCCGGAAGATTGCCGGATGGCGCGGCAGTTCGGCGCTGAAGGCATCGGTCTTTGCCGCACCGAGCATATGTTCTTCGATGCAAACCGGATCAGCGCGGTGCGCCAGATGATCCTTGCTGAGAGCGAGGAAGGACGCCGCAAGGCGCTCGATTTGCTGCTTCCCGAACAGCGCGCGGACTTCACCGAGATTTTCGAGGTGATGACGGGTCTACCCTGCACGATCCGCCTGCTCGATCCGCCGCTCCACGAATTCCTGCCGCACGGCGATAACGAATTCGCCGAGCTTTCCGATGCGACGGGACTGGGGATCGACCATCTCAAGCGCCGGGCGAGCGAACTGCACGAATTCAACCCGATGCTCGGCCATCGCGGGTGCCGGCTCGGCATAACCTTCCCCGAGATCTACGAAATGCAGGCCCGCGCGATTTTCGAGGCGGCGTGCGCCGTGCAGAAATCGTCGGGCGAGGCTCCACTGCCCGAAATCATGATCCCACTGGTCGCCACCAAGCGTGAGCTGGAATTGCTCCGCGCATTGGTCGATCGCGTGGCAAAGGAGGTATTCGAGGAGCAGGGCGTAGAGGTCGATTATCTCGTCGGCACAATGATCGAGCTGCCGCGCGCCGCGCTGATGGCGGGCGAAATTGCGAAGGAAGGCGCATTCTTCAGCTTCGGCACGAACGATCTGACGCAGACGACGCTCGGCGTCTCGCGCGACGATTCGGCGAAGTTCCTCGCGCAATATGTCGAGAAGGGGATTTTCCCGCGCGATCCTTTCGTAAGCCTCGACATCGATGGGGTGGGCCAGCTGGTCGAACTGGCGGCAGAGCGGGGCAGGGCAACCCGCCCCGATATCAAGCTCGGCATTTGCGGCGAGCATGGCGGCGACCCGGCCAGCATCGCTTTTTGCGAAAAGGTCGGCCTCGATTACGTCAGCGCCTCACCCTACCGCGTGCCGATCGCACGGCTTGCGGCGGCCCAGGCCGCGCTCAAGTAACCGGCGCTAAAGACCTAACGCCAGCCGGTAAGGACGAGGATTTCGAAGGTCTCCGTGACCTTGCCATCGCGATCGCGCATCGATTCGAAGGCTTTTTTTGCGCGTTCCCATCCGGCGCGGGTGATGGGCGGAGCAGGGCTTGCCAGCGATGAAGTCAGCCCATGATCGCGAAGATCGCCGATCAACCGCCCAAGCGAGGAATAGCGAACCTTGAGCGGGTAGGAATCGACAACTTGCCGCGCGAAACCTGCCCGCTCCAACAAGGCCGTGCCGGCGCGGTTGTCGACTTGCGGGTGGATGCGCGCAGCGGGCCTGTCTCCGTCCGCGACAAGCGCAAGCTGGCGCAATGCCGGAACACTCCCTGCTCCGGGGAACGCAGCGAGGAACAGTCCCCCTTCGGCAAGTTCGTTACGCGCACGGATGAGAGCTCCGGGCAGGTCGTTCACCGTGCCCAAGCCAAGCATGTGCACGATGAGATCGAACTTGCCGAGATCGTTCGTGCCTGCTTCATCGAATTCGCCAAGCGATGCATTCTCGACAATGACGCCGTCTTTGGAGAGCCTGTCCGATAAAATTGCCTCTGCGTCGCCGACGATGCGCGCGCTCTTCGGCTCAAATCTCATGAACTCCAGCCGTTCGGCAATGTCCTCCGCAATCGCACCGGTCAGATAGGTCGCGCCGCCATGCAGCCGCTGGCGGTCGCGGGCACGGGACCATTTGGCTGCGGTTTGCGCAGGATCGAAAATGCGGGGCGGAGCGTGTTCCATCGCTGCGGCCTCTGCCGCGCTTGCCCAGCCAGTGCAAGTCGTGCCACACGGGTCTTGTGAAATTTGGGGCGCAAGTAACTGAAAGCATTAGGCCGGTCGTGGACCTCGTCTATCCGCCGCGTTGTCCGCTATGCGGCGATGCGATAGCCGACCAGGGTGGCTTGTGCCTCGATTGCTGGTCCGAGCTTGAGATACCGGGCGATCCTTCCTGCAATTCCTGCATGCGACCAGTCGGATCAGGGAAGAGGGTATGTTTCATGTGTGAAGCCGATCCTCCGCGCCACGTCGGTGTCCATGCGGCCACCATCTATAACGATGCCTCGCGCAAGCTCATTCTGTCTTACAAGCATGGACGCAAGATCGCTCTCGCGGGCTTGCTGGCACGGATGATTGCCGGTCGACTGCCTGATTTGGGCAGTGAAGTGCCTCTGCTCATCCCGGTTCCGCTTCATCGCTGGAGATTGTGGAGCCGGGGGTTCAACCAGGCGACGTTGCTCGCGATCGAGCTCGAGAAACTGCGAAAGGGGCAGCTCGTCGTTGATGGCCTTATGCGGACAAGACGTACCCCGAGCCTTGGAGGACTGGGCAGGGTGCAACGCGAAGTGGCTCTCAAGGGGGCGATTGCGGTGCGCCGGTCACGCAAGGCACGAATTGCGAATCGTGATGTGATTCTGGTCGATGACGTACTCACGAGCGGTGCGACTAGCGATGCCTGCGTTGCCGCGCTCCTTGATGCAGGAGCGAAATCGGTCCGGATTGCCTGCTTTGCCAGAGTGGTGGATGGGGCGGGAAGTACCCCTGTCCTGCAAAACACAACGCCCGAGGCCATGAAGACCCCGGGCGCCACGTGACGAAATGAAACGGAACCGCTCTTAAAGAGCTCAGAAGCCGACCCCCTAACTTCGGCTTCAGGATCCTATCCCTCATCGTTCAAACCGGATCAATCCGACACCCCGCTGTCGGCCTGCGATCCGATCACCCCCTGAACCTGGCACTTTGAAGCACCGTTGTTCGGTGGAGAGCCTCGCGGCTCGTGGAGGGAGTTGTTCCATCCGAACAGCGATTCCGGAAGTTGAAAGATTTATGACGGTCGATTTTGGGACGCATCTGTTGTTATCGTGCAACAAGTCGTCGCAGGTGATGACCCGTTCGCCGTTGGCGCGTATCTGAGTCGCACGCGATGTGGAGTCATAGAGACGTGAACGCTCAAACACTTTCAAACCAGGAGCGCGAAACTGGGACGCGCTTTGCACCCAAATTCGATGCGAACGGCTTGCTAACGGCGGTTGTCGTCGACGCGGCCAGCCGTGATGTCCTGGTCGTGGCTTTTATGAATGATGAGGCGATTTCCCTAACGCGAGAAACCGGAAAGGTTCACTTCTGGTCGCGTTCCCGCGGATCTTTATGGTTAAAAGGGGAGACTTCGGGAAACTTCCTGACAGTGCGTGATATCTTCGTCGACTGCGATCAGGACGCTCTCGTGATCCATGCAGATCCCTCCGGGCCGACTTGCCATACGGGTGCAAATTCGTGCTTCTATCGTAGGCTCGATCCGGGGGCCGATGACGAGCATGCGTTGACGAAACTCCCGTAAAGGTCATTACTTGACGTTCACGTAAAGGTAAGGTAGTCGGCATTCATGGCTACCGCACCCGCAAATGAAAACGCCGGTAAGGATTCCGGCACCGAACAGCGCCGCAACGGCGCGCATCTCGATCGTCCGGACAAACACGAGCGCGAACAGTATTCGATTTCTGACCTAACGTCGGAATTCGGCTGCACGGCGCGAGCGCTGCGATTCTATGAGGACGAAGGGCTGATCAGTCCGGCTCGTGTCGGCCTGACCCGCGTGTATTCGAAGCGCGACCGCGCGCGCCTTGCATGGATCATGCGCGCGAAGAATGTCGGCTTCAGCCTCACCGAAATCCGTGAGATGATCGACCTCTACGACCTGGACGATGGCCGAGTGGAACAGCGCCGCGTCACAGTCGAGAAGTGCAAGGCGCACATCGCTAAGTTGAAGGCCCAGCGCGCCGATATCGATTCCTCGATCAAGGAACTCACCGAATTCGTCACCGAGATCGAAAACCTCGAACTCGGCTGACACCGCCGACCCGAACCCTCTCTAAACTTCGTACATCAAGGGGACCTATTGATGCCGACCTACACCGCTCCGACCCGCGACACCCGCTTCGTCATCAACGAATTGCTCGACCTCGCGAGCTACGGCAACCTGCCGGGCTTCGAGAATGCAACGCCCGACATGGTCGAGGCGATCGTCAACGAAGCTGGCAAGTTCGCGTCGGAAGTCCTCGCACCGATCAACCAGATCGGCGATGAGCAGGGCTGCACCCGCCACGAAGATGGGTCGGTCACGACGCCTGACGGGTTCAAGGAAGCGTATCAGGCTTATGTCGAAGGCGGGTGGGGCACGCTCGCCAAGCCCGAGGAATATGGCGGGCAAGGCCTCCCACACGTTCTCGGCTTCGTGATGGAAGAATTCACCGCCACCGCAAACCAGGCGTTCGGCATGTATCCGGGCCTGACCAATGGCGCATCGGCAGCAATCGAAGCCGCCGGGAGCGAAGAGCAGAAGAAGACTTACCTGCCAAAGATGATTTCTGGCGAGTGGTCGGGCACCATGAACCTGACCGAGCCGCATTGCGGCACTGACCTCGGCCTGATCCGCACCAAGGCGGAACCTCAGGCGGATGGCTCGTACAAGATCACCGGCACCAAGATCTTTATCTCAGCCGGTGAGCACGACCTCACCAGCAACATTATCCACCTCGTTCTCGCCAAGACACCGGGCGCTCCTGACAGCTCGAAGGGCATTTCGCTCTTTATCGTGCCGAAGTACCTGCTCGATGAGAATGGCGAGCCTGGCGAGCGCAATGGCGTGACCTGCGGATCGATTGAGAAGAAGATGGGCATTCACGGCAATGCGACCTGCGTGCTCAATTACGACGAGGCGACCGGCTACATGGTCGGTGAGGAAAACAAGGGCCTCGCCGCAATGTTCGTGATGATGAACGCCGCGCGCCTCGGCGTGGGTCTTCAGGGACTCGCGCAGGCTGAGGTTTCCTACCAGAACGCCGTCAACTACGCGCTCGATCGCCGTCAGGGACGTGCGCTCACCGGTCCGGCTGATCCCGAGGCCAAGGCCGACCCGATCTTCGTCCACCCCGACGTTCGCCGGATGCTGATGGACGCGAAGGTCTTCAATGAAGGCATGCGTGCGTTGTGCCTGTGGGGTGCCCTGCAGGTCGATCTCACGCACAAGGCCCAGACCGAGGAAGAGCGCGAGCTCGCCGACGAGCTGATCGGTCTGATGACCCCGGTCATCAAGGGCTACGGCACCGACAAGGGCTACGACATCGCGAACAATATGCAGCAGGTCTATGGCGGGCACGGCTACGTCAAGGAATGGGGCATGGAGCAGTTCGTACGCGATAGCCGTATCGCCATGATCTACGAAGGCACCAATGGTGTTCAGGCGATGGATCTTTGCGGCCGCAAGCTTCCGGCAAAGGGCGGCAAGGCGATCCAGGCCTACTTCAAAATGATCGACGACGAGATCGCCGCGGCGAAGGAAGTCGCCGAGCTTAAGGATATCGCCGAACGTCTCGAAAAGGCACTTGGCGAGCAGAAGGCCGCGACCATGTGGTTCATGCAGAATGCAATGCAGAACCCGAACCATCTTGGCGCGGGCGCACACCACTACATGCACATCATGGGCATCGTGACGCTCGGATTCTTCTGGCTGAAGATGGCCAAGGTCGCCGCCGAGACCCTCGCCGCAGGCACCGAAGACAAGGGCTTCTACGAAGCAAAATTGACGTCTGCGTACTATTATTCGGAGCGCTTTTTGCCCGATGCTGGTGCCCTTCGCCGCAAGCTCGAAGCGGGCAGCGAGAACATGATGAAGCTGCCGGAAAACGCATTCGCGACCGCAGCTTAACCGGATTGGAGTTCGTCACAGAAAAAGCCTGGCAGGTGGGGGCCTGCCGGGCTTTTTCGTGCGCGGATCAGGTGAGCTCCTTTTCCGCTTTGGCGTATGCCGTTTCCCAGTCGGCGAGATTTTCCTTTGCCTCCTGCACGAAATGGCTCCGCCGGACATAGCCCATCAGCGCAGCAGCCAGGAACTTGCCGGGCTGGTCCAGCGGCCTTTCGACCTGGCACAGAAGGATGATGCGGGTTTCGTCTGTCGCGTTCTTGACCTCGTGCTCGTAGGTATCGTCGAACACGGTCCACTCGCCCTCGCGCCATCCGACGCGCTGGTCATCGACACGCATCCAGCATTTCTCTCGTTCGTCGGGTACAACAAGGCCGAGATGGGCAGTGATGAATGCCTTCGTAACGCCGCGATGCGGGGTGATCTCGGTACCGGGCGCCAGGATCGAGAAGAACGCCGAATTGAGGCCGGGAATGCGGCTGACCAGCTCCGCCGTACGCGGCGCGCGGGCGATATTCTCTTCTTGGCGATGGCCGTAACCGATCAGGAAAAAACTGCGCCACGCATTGTCTTTGACGATACCGCGATGGTCCGGTGAAATCTCGCGCAAGGGAGGAATCGCCTCGCTGTGCTGATAGATCGCCAACGCCTCGTCACGAATGACCTGCCAGTTTGCGGCAAGCTCGGCGGTCCAGTCGAACGTATCCGGCCGAAGCACGGGGTCGTTCGATATTTGCGAGCTTTTTGCAATCTGGTCGTTAACCCGGTGCCGTTGCCGCTTCAGAAAGCGGTAGTGCAATGGGCGACCGGGATCGTTCGACAGCAATCCGAATCCGTTAGACCAGCCCACCCGGCACCTCCGTTAAGCTTTCCTAGGCAAGCTTTGGCGGGAGCGCTTGCATGGACTCGACAATTGCCCCGCGTTTTCGGAAGCGGGCCGGTGCGATGTCAATGCGGTCTTCGATGAAGCGCCGAAGTGGTCTGGCAGGGACCTATTCGACCGGCAGGAAGTCGGGCACGGACAGGTAACGCTCGCCGGTGTCGTAGTTGAATCCGAGTACGCGCACACCTGCATCCAGTTCGGGCAGCTTTTTAGCTATTGCAGCAAGGGTCGCGCCACTCGAGATACCGATCAGCATACCTTCCTCGCGCGCGGCGCGACGGGCCATTTCCTTGGCGTCTTCCGCATCGACCTTGATCGCGCCGTCGATGGCATCGGTGTGGAGGTTGTCGGGAATAAAGCCTGCACCAATGCCCTGGATCGGGTGTGGACCGGGCTGCCCGCCATTGATGACCGGCGAAAGCTCGGGTTCGACGGCATATGCCTTGAAACCGCTCCAATGCTTCTTGAGTTCTTCTGCGCAGCCGGTGATGTGGCCGCCGGTCCCTACGCCGGTGATCATCACGTCGATGGGGGTTTCGGAAAAATCTGCGAGAATTTCCTTCGCAGTGGTCCGCTTGTGGACCTCGACGTTCGAAGGGTTCTCGAATTGCGAAGGCATCCATGCACCGTCGGTGCCCTCGACGATTTCGGTTGCGCGTTCGATCGCGCCCTTCATTCCCTTTTCCTTCGGCGTGAGGTCGAAAGTCGCTCCATAAGCGAGCATCAGGCGGCGCCGCTCGATCGACATGCTTTCAGGCATGACGAGCACCAGTTTGTAGCCTTTGACAGCAGCGACCATTGCAAGGCCGATGCCGGTGTTGCCGCTGGTCGGCTCCACAATGGTTCCGCCGGGCTGAAGCTTGCCGGCTTTCTCCGCATCCTCGACCATGGCAAGGGCGATGCGATCCTTGATCGAGCCGCCGGGATTGGCGCGCTCGGACTTCAGCCAGACTTCATGATCGGGGAACATCCGCGCGAGGCGGATATGCGGGGTATTGCCGATCGTCTCGAGAATGCTGTTGGCTTTCATGTCAGGCCTCCTGGGGGTTCGGATCTTTTGTCGTTTGCGGTTCTTCTTGCGGGGCGTCTTCTAGCAGGTCTGGGGGCGGATCGAAGGTCTTTGTCGTGCGCAACACAGGGAATATGCGGCTCCACGCCGCGACGGTCACAATCGCACCGATTCCGCCCGCCACCACGGCTGCAACGGGGCCTATCAGGAAAGCGAGGGTGCCCGAGAAAAAATCACCGCCTTCGTTCGACGCACTGATCGTTAGCAGACTGACCGAGGAGACGCGCCCGCGCTTGTCGTCAGGCGTGTGAAGCTGGATCAGCGACTGCCGGATGTAGACGCTGAACATGTCCGCCGCGCCGACGATGAACAGCATGGCGAGGCTCAAAGGCATGGATTTCGACAGGCCGAAGACTACCGTGGCCACGCCGAATATCGCGACGGCCCAGAGCATCTTGGGACCAACGTTGGTCTTGATCGGTCGGAATGAGAAGAACAGCGCGGTAAGCGCGGCGCCGATGGCGGGGGCCATGGCAAGCTGGCTCAGCCCGGTTTCTCCCACTTGCAGGATATCGCGAGCATAAACCGGGAAGAGGGCCGTGGCCCCGGCGAGAAAAACGGCGAAAAGGTCGAGCGTAATCGCGCCGAGAACCATCTTGTTCTTCACAACATAGCGCGCACCGTCGATGATCGCGCCGATCGGTCTTTGGTCCTTGCGTACAGCAGGCTGCGGGACTTTTCCGATCAGGGTCAGGGCAACCATTGAGACGGCGAAAAGGGCGGTCGCCACTGTATAGGGTAGTGCCGGCTCGATGGCGTAGAGATACCCGCCCAGCGCAGGGCCTCCGATCATTCCGACCTGCCATGCTATCGAAGACAGTGCGATAGCTGTGGGCAGGATCGCCTTGGGCACGAGGTTCGGGGCGAGGGCGGACAGAGCGGGGCCGGCGAAGCCGCGGGCCACGCCAAGTATCACTGCAATGCCGAACAAAACCGGCAGGCTGATGGCACCGCTCCAGGTGGTCCAGGCAAGCGCTGCGGCGCACAGCAACTGGAGGAACACGGTCAAACGCCCGAGCGCGCGGCGGTCGAATCGGTCGGCAGCCAGACCGGAGAAAGGCGTGAGCACGAAAAGAGGCAGGAATTGCAGCAAGCCGATCAGCGCAAGCTGGCCCGAGGCCTCGGGAATGCTCATCCCCGCATCGCGCGCGATGTTGTAGGTCTGCCATCCGATGATGAGTAGCATCGCGTATTGGGCGAGCGTCATTGCAAAGCGGCTCACCCAATAGGCGCGGAAATTGTGCACCCGGAAAGGGTGGGCGGTGTCTGCGGCGTCTGTCACACACGCGCAATGGCAGGCGCGAGCACGCCTGCCAAGACAGCTAATCTATCAGCGGTGTTCGCGCGGCTACGCCCGCAGATCAGCGGTTCCGGCGCAGGCGCGGGTTGGGCTGCAACGTGTCGATCAGCGTCACGAAATCGTCGAGACGGATGATGCGCTCAAACTGGAAACCGGCGCGGTTGTCGCGAGTCCAGATGACGTAAGCCTCGATCCGCCCAACGACGGGCAGGCGGATCATCACACGGTCGCCGCGACCCAGCTTCTCCGCATCGTCGACCATGAAGCCGTGCGCGGAGATATTGCTGACGTGAAGGTTGAGGTCGCCATGCGCGAAATGCTCGACGATTACCGGGAAATCAACCGGATGACGCGCTGCGCGGCGCAAATCGGTTACGCTAAGGTTTGCTCCGGCTGACACGGTTATACGACCTCCACTAAATTCTCTACCTTTCCTAATGCCGCATAAAGGCTGACATTTGGTAAAGGCCGGAATCGCGCGGGTTTGACTAACGCGTGACGAGGCCGTGTTTCTTCTTGCCGAGGCTGAGTTTCAGCGCTTCGCCATCACCTGGCAGCAATACGAAGCCGGGGTCTGAAAGCGGCTCGCCGTCGAGCTTTACCGCACCCTCTGCAAGTTTGCGCTTCGCCTCGCCATTGGACGACGTGAAGCCGATTTCCGTCAGCGCCGCGATAACGCGCATGCCCTCCATGCCAACGGAAAGAGTGGGGAGGTCATCTCCTGCGCCGCCACCGGCAAAGGTTTCGCGTGCGGTCCCCTCGGCAGCTTTTGCGGCTTCGTCGCCGCGCACAAGCTTGGTGACTTCGTTGGCGAGTACGATTTTAGCATCGTTGATCGCCGCACCCTCCAGCGCCTCTAACTTGGCGATTTCATCGAGTGGCAGATCGGTGAATAGACGCAGGAAACGGCCCACATCGCGGTCATCGCAATTGCGCCAGTATTGCCAGAAATCGTAGGCGGGCAGGGCATCCTCGTTGAGCCAAACCGCACCTGCCGCGGTCTTGCCCATTTTCGATCCGTCAGCGGTGGTAAGCAGAGGGGTGGTCAGCCCGAACAGATCGAACCCCTCCATCCGGCGCCCGAGTTCCATTCCGTTGACGATATTGCCCCACTGGTCGCTGCCGCCCATTTGCAGGCGGCAATTGTACCGCTTGGCAAGCTCCACGAAGTCGAAGGCCTGCAGGATCATGTAATTGAATTCGAGGAAGGTGAGCGGCTGTTCGCGGTCGAGACGCAGCTTCACCGAATCGAAGGTGAGCATCCGGTTGATCGTGAAATGCGGGCCAACATCGCGCAGCAACTCGATATAGCCGAGTTTGGAAAGCCATTCGTCGTTGTTGACCATGATCGCATCGGTCGGGCCTTCGCCGAAGGTCAGCAGGCGCTCGAACACGGTACGGATCGAGGCGATATTCTCGTCGATCACCTCGGGCGTCAGCAGCTTGCGGCTCTCGTCCTTGCCCGACGGGTCGCCGATCTTGGTCGTCCCGCCGCCCATGACGACGATAGGCTTGTGTCCCGCCTGCTGGAGCCGCCGCAGCATCATGATTTGGACGAGGCTTCCGACATGCAGCGAGGGAGCTGTGGCATCGAAGCCGATATATCCGGGCACCACCTCTTTCGCAGCGAGCTCGTCGAGAGCTCCGGGATCGGTCACCTGATGGATGTAGCCGCGCTCATCAAGCAGGCGCAGCAGGTCGGATTCGTATGCTTGGCTCATGGGATAGGCGCTTAACAGCGGCAATCGGGCTGGGGAAGTGAGGATGCGCCCGCTTGCCGCAATTGGCTGGCATGTGGATAGTAAGTGCCATGCAACCTCTCATGCTCCACCAGACCTGCGACCTCGGCCCGATCCGCGCCGTGACCGCTTCCATCGCGCCGACTTCGGCAGGTTGTGAAGCCGAATTCCGGCTCGACGGCCGCGTCGATGGCATCGTGATCCCGAAGCCCGCGGCTTCGGTGCGCGAGGACAATCTCTGGAAGACGACGTGTTTCGAGATCTTCTGGCAGCCGATTGGCGGGACGTTCTACCGCGAATTCAACCTTTCACCTTCTGGCAAGTGGGCGTGCTACGATTTCGACTCCTTCCGCGAAGGAATGCGCGATGCACCGGTGGAAGCAATTGCTGTGTCTTGTTCGCACTCTGGTGATGAGCTGGTGCTGAAGGCGAGCATAGCAGCCGAGCTGCCAGATCCTGCACAAGTCGCGCTCAATGCAATCGTCGAGCATCCCGATGGCGGTCTGCAATTCTGGGCGCTCGCTTTTCCGCCCGGGAAGCCGGAATTTCACTCGGAGGCTTGTCGCCAAATGATCGTCGAGCGGGATTAGGCGGAGAGGGATTTTCCTACTTTGCACCCGGCGGGTAGATGTTGGGCGATGATTACGTCCGCTGACATTTCCCAAAACGCATTTCGAGTTGGAGAAGTGTCAACCTCGAAATCTAGCGAAAAAATCATCTATAACAGGGCGATATCGCCCGAACTTGAAGTTGACACGGTGTCAGTTTCGTCAATTTCGCATCGCGCCTCACGCTTCGGATGGATGGCTGCCGAACGGCCTGTTCAACTGCACCACCTTCCAGTTGAGCAGGAAGGCGAAGCTCACCCAAGCAATGTAGGGGACGTTGAGCCAGCCAGCGAGCTCCGAGAAGCGCGGCAGCACAACGCAGAGCGACAGAACCGAGAGCCAAAGGAACACGTTCTCATAAAGCGCCCAATCGGGCCGTTTCCATTTGAAGAAGAGCGGCGACCAGAGAAGGTGCAACATGAAATTGATCCCGAACAGCACGCCGACGAGCGTACGACCCTCCGCGTCGGGTGCTGCGGTCCACGCGAGGTAGAAGCTCCACGCAGACAGGCCGAGGATCAGCGTCCACGCCGGACCGAACAGCCAGTCGGGTGGCTGCCAGCTGGGCTTTTTCAAGTCGTGATACCACTCACCGATCTCGGTCAGCGCACCGCCAGCGCCTCCGAGGATAATGGCCCAAAGGGCAGCGATGATTGCGGGTGTCCACTCGATGTCCATACGGTTGGAGCGATACACCAGCCCGGATGTTCCCGCCAAACGCGAATGGGCCAGGCTTCAACGGGATTGCCTTTGGCGCAGGCCTGTTCCAACCCAGCACAATGAAATTTGGAATCGACAATCTTCTCGCAGACCGGGATTTGCTTGCTGAGCTCAATGACAGGCGGGTCGCGCTCGTCGCACATCCCGCGAGCGTCACACAGGACCTCACCCACAGCCTCGATGCCCTTATTGCGGCGGGGGTGAACGTCACCAGCGCTTTTGGCCCGCAGCACGGGCTCAAGGGTGACAAGCAGGACAACATGGTCGAGACCGCGGACGAGATCGATCCGAAATACGGCATCCCGATCTTCTCGCTCTATGGCGAGGTGCGCCGTCCGACCGGCCAGATGATGACGAGCGCGGACGTCTTCCTGTTCGACCTCCAGGACCTTGGCTGCCGCATCTACACCTTTGTGACCACGCTGCTCTACCTGCTTGAGGAGGCGGCGAAAGCGGGGAAGGAGGTCTGGGTGCTCGACCGTCCCAATCCCGCGGGTCGTCCGGTCGAAGGGACGATGCTCATTCCCGGGCATGAAAGTTTCGTCGGAGCCGCTCCGATGCCGATGCGTCACGGGCTCACGATGGGCGAGATGGGTCACTGGTTCGTCGAGCATTTCGATCTCGAAGTCGCCTACAAGGTCGTGGCGATGGAGGGCTGGGAGCCCGATCGCGAAGGCCATGGCTGGCCGCCTTCTCGCATCTGGATCAACCCGTCACCCAATGCGGCGAGCGTGAACATGGCGCGCGCCTATGCAGGGACGGTGATGATCGAAGGCGCGACGCTGAGCGAGGGGAGGGGTACGACCCGCCCGCTAGAGGTGCTGTTCGGTGCACCCGATGTCGATGCGGAAAAGGTGCTCGCCGAAATGCACCGGATTGCGCCCGAATGGATGGGCGGATGCGTCCTCAGGCCTTGCTGGTTCGAGCCGACCTTCCACAAGCATGCGGGAAAGCTCTGCAACGCCCTGATGGTCCATGCCGAAGGGCCGCACTATGATCACGACGCCTTCAAGCCTTGGCGCCTGCAGGCGCTAGCCTTCAAGGCGATCCGCAGCCTCTATCCCAGCTATGCGATCTGGCGCGGGAAGGAGTTCAAGTACGAATACACCGACGATGTCCTCGCCATCGACGTGATCAATGGCGGGCCGGGCCTTCGCGAATGGGTCGACGATCCCTCGGCATCTCCGGGCGATCTTGACGCTGCCGCGTCAGCCGACGAAGCGGCGTGGATCGCCAACGTGCGCGGGCATTTGTTCTATTGAGTTGCGGCGCTTTCCCGGAACTTCTTTTGTCAGTTCGGATGCAATGATGAGACTAGATCGCAGAGCGTTGATAGCAGGACTAGGCGTAACCCTTGCGGCGATCCCGTTCCGCCCGCTTTCAGCTTGCATCCATGCGGGTTTACACGCCCGCATCACCTTTAAGGACGTGCCGGACGAAGTTCCCGAGGGGTTCGAAGTTAGACATGTACACTTGACCAACCAAGTGCCAGAGTTCGACGAATGGCGCGCTGCTCAACAAGTCGATGTCGCAGAAAAGGATGTGGAGTTACGGGGGTTCTCCGTCATCGGAGTAGCAGCCGAGATAAACCCATATATATATTGGCTCACTCGCCTCTTACCAAAGAATATCGTTGGTCGCCCGAACTACATCCCGATCTTGGCGCCCGCTTCTTCGTGCACGAGAAACTTCTCGTACGAAGAGCCATTGGATGAAGAGACAATCCTGATCGGAAGAGAATTGACCCTCGCGAACGGAGGGTCCGTTTTTGCGGCATCGAGCTATCGACAATCGGACGACCGCTGGGAAACATACAACAGCCGACTTGGCAGGCCTTAACTTTCGTTCACCGGCCGCTTTCAGCAGAGATCATCCGGATCGGGCCTTCGGGCGGCTCCGGGATCATTCGGATGTCGTTCGGGTTTCCCTTCATGACCAGAACGCCGCAACCTTCCTCGATCCGGTTGACGGCATAGAACAGCAACGGCCTGTCGGGCGAAGCGCGTTCATTTTTCAGTTCGGGCAGACCCATTTCCTCGCGAGCTTGGCGAATGCGGTCGGCACACCGTCCGAAATCGTTGGGCGTGGTCACTTCGCTCGGATCGCGAAGCAACTGGGCCAAGGCGGGGGTCTCGGACGTTTCGGGTGTTGGCTCAACCTCGCTTACCTGAGGCGTTTCACCGCTTGCGCCGATCAGGGCGACGGCGCAAATCGGAAGCAGAACAACACGCATCCAACGTCTCCTCTCGAAGCCAGCTCATACCTGTTTTTGCGCCTACTTTCCAGCGCGCCGGTATCAATGACCCTGCTTGCGGGAGAGCTCACGCATCGCATCGTCGAGCCCGTCGAGCGTCAACGGATACATGCGGTTGTCTACCAGCTCCTTCAGCATCTTGGTCGATTGCGAGTAGTTCCACTGCTTTTCGGGCACGGGGTTGAGCCACACGGTCGCGGGATAGGTGTTGGTGACACGCTGCATCCACACCGCGCCGGCTTCCTCGTTCATGTGCTCGACACTGCCGCCCGGATGGGTGATCTCGTAAGGACTCATCGCCGCATCGCCGACGAAGATCACCTTGTAATCGTGGCCGTATTTGTGGAGCACGTCCCAGGTCTTGGTCCGCTCCTGCCAGCGGCGCTTGTTGTCCTTCCATACGCCTTCGTAAAGGCAGTTGTGGAAGTAGAAGAATTCGAGGTTCTTGAACTCGCTGGTCGCCGCGCTGAACAGCTCCTCGCACAGCTTGATGAAAGGATCCATCGAACCGCCGACATCGAGGAACAGCAGCAGCTTCACCGCATTGTGCCGCTCGGGGCGCATGTGAATATCGAGCCAGCCCTGTTTTGCCGTGCCTTCGATGGTGGCGTCGAGATCGAGCTCGTCCGCCGCGCCTTCGCGGGCAAATCTGCGCAGGCGGCGGAGCGCCATCTTGATGTTGCGGGTGCCGAGTTCCTTGGTGTTGTCGAGGTTCTTGAACTCGCGCTTTTCCCAGACCTTGATCGCGCGTTTGTGCTTGCTTTCGCCGCCGATCCGCACGCCCTCGGGATTGAAGCCGGAATTGCCAAATGGCGAAGTGCCGCCGGTGCCGATCCACTTGTTGCCGCCTTCGTGGCGCTTTTCCTGTTCCTCGAGCCGCTTTTTCAGCGTCTCCATGATCTCGTCCCAGTCGCCGAGCTTCTCGATCTCGGCCATTTCCTCTTCGGTGAGAAATTTTTCGGCGACGGATTTGAGCCAGTCTTCGGGGATGTCCACCGGGTTTTGGCCGTAGTCGGACATGATGCCCTTGAACACCTTGTGAAACACCTGGTCGAAACGGTCGAGCAGGCCTTCGTCTTTCACAAAGGTTGCGCGGCTCAGATAATAGAACGCTTCGGGCGTCTGCTCGATCACGTCCTTGTCGAGCGCCTCGAGCAGGGTGAGGTGCTCCTTGAAGCTCGCGCCAATGCCGGCCGCACGCAATTCGTCGGTAAAGTTGAAAAACATTATGCGGATGTAGCGGTGCTTCCACCGGCTTTCCAGTCCCTTCGCGTGCAAGGGCAGGCGCGGGCTTAATCCTTCGCTAACCATCGCTGACTACCCACGAGATCTACGGGAAAACCATCAGGGTCGCACAATAATGAAACCGATAACAATCGACACCGAAAACGCATCTGCCCTCCATCAAATTCCGGAGAGCTGCGGTGCAGTTACGGTGGGTTGTACGGACGTCGCCGGCGTAGTTGAGGCAGTCATCCAGTCTTCCGAAAAGCTGCGCGAAGAGCATGAAGCGCTGCGCGGGACTGTCGCAGCGCTCGAAGCCGATCAAGCGAAGGTCGCCGAGGCCAGTGACGAAGCGCGCCTCCTTTCGGAGCGCGCGATCGAGCGCTTGGGCGAAGGTACCTCTCTGATCCAGTCATCGCTTGGGCAGATTAATGGTTTGCTCGAACTGGTCGACGCGCTGGGCCAGCATGTAACCAGTTTCTCCGCCGCCATGGAACAGGTTCGTCGCAGCGCGCAGGATATCGACGATATTGCCGAGACGACCAATATCCTTGCGCTGAACGCGACTATCGAAGCGATGCGGGCAGGCGATGCGGGGCGCACCTTTGCGGTGGTCGCAAGCGAAGTGAAAAGCCTCGCCAATGATACCCGCAAGGCGACCGAGGAAATCTCGCAGACAGTGGAAGCATTGGGCATGGAAGCCAGCGAGGTCATCGGGCGTATCGAGCAGGGCTCGCAGGCGAGCAACGAAGCCAAGGCTTCGGTAGCGCGGATCGAGACGACCATCGCAAGTGTCGGCGAACTCGTTGAAGAGGTCGACAAACAGAACGATGTCATTGCCCGCTCCACCGGCACGATCAGTGGGCACGTCGATGCGGTGCAGGACGTGCTTGTAAGTTTCGACAAGGCAGCGCGAACCAACGAGGAGCAGCTGCAGGGCGCGCATTCGCGCATGGAGGAACTCGAGCTCACAGCGAGCGAAATGTTCGACCGGATCGTGCAGGCTGGTCTGGCTCCCGAAGACAGCGCGATGGTTGCACAGGCTCAGGAGCACGCCGCAGAGATCGTAGCTCACACCGAGGCGGCTCTCAAACGCGGCGATCTGACCGAAGCCGCACTGTTCGATTGCAACTATGTCGAAATCGAAGGCAGCAATCCGGTCCGATATCGTACTGGCGTTTCGGATTGGGCCCACAAGGAGTGGCGCCCGTTTCTCGACAAGAGCAAGGCTGGCGACAGCCGCGTGCTCGCGGCTGCATGCACCGACATGCGGGGCTTCCTCCCGACCCACCTTACCGATCGATCACGCGAGCCGACTGGCGATGTGACTCACGACACGCAGTATTGCCGTAACGGGCGCATGATCTTCGGCCCGATCGACCGCAAGGCCAAGCAATCAACCGCGCCCTACATGATGGCAGTGTACCGGCAAGAGGGCGACGGGCAGCACTATATCGTCGTGCGCAACGTCTACATTCCGCTGATCGTCAATGGTCGCCGCTGGGGCGATTTCGAGCTGGCCTACAGCTTCGATTGATCGGACTTTTCACCTACAATGGCGAGTAGCATTCCCGCGAGCGAAGATGCCAACAGTGTCCCGAGCAAGACCACGTAAAAACCTCCGACACGCGCATTGCGGCCGCTTTCTGGGCCAATATCGGTGCTTATTCCGAGTGCCATCAAGGCCACGCCGAAGGTGAAGGCCTAGCCTGCGACCAGCCAACGGCTCCCATTTTCCGCGGTTCTTAGCGCACCGACGCCGCTTCAGGTCGGGTTGCGCCGCGCCATAAAGGCGAGCCGTTCAAACAGCATCACATCCTGTTCATTCTTGAGCAACGCACCGTGAAGCGGCGGGATCGCGCTGTTGGGGTTTGAATCCTGCAGCACTTCGAGTGGCATATCTTCGTTCAGGAGCAGCTTCAGCCAGTCGAGCAATTCGCTGGTCGATGGCTTCTTCTTAAGACCCGGTACCTCGCGTAGCTCGTAGAAGATATCCATCGCCTTCTTGACGAGTTGCTTCTGGATGCCGGGGAAATGCACGTCGATGATTGCTTGCATCGTGTCCCGATCGGGAAACTTGATGTAGTGGAAGAAGCAGCGGCGCAGGAATGCGTCGGGCAGCTCTTTCTCGTTGTTCGAGGTGATGACGACGATCGGGCGCTCCTTCGCCTCGATCCGCTCCTGCGTTTCGTAAACATCGAAGCTCATTCGATCGAGCTCCTGGAGGAGATCGTTCGGAAACTCGATGTCGGCCTTGTCGATCTCGTCAATCAGCAGCACGGGAAGCTCGGGTGAAGTAAAAGCCTCCCACAGCTTGCCCTTCTTGATGTAATTGCGAATGTCGTGGACGCGCTCTTCACCGAGCTGTCCGTCGCGAAGCCGCGCAACAGCATCGTATTCGTACAGGCCCTGCTGCGCTTTAGTAGTAGACTTGACGTTCCACTCGATCAGAGGCGCATTGATGGCTTTGGAGATCTCGTGCGCAAGTACCGTTTTGCCGGTGCCGGGTTCACCCTTGACGAGCAAGGGGCGGCGCAGGGTGACTGCGGCGTTCACCGCGACCTTGAGGTCTTCGGTTGCGATGTAGTCGCTCGTTCCTTCGAAGCGTTGCTGTCCAGTGGGCTGATCGGTCATGGTGATCCTTGGATTGGTCCGGATTTAAAACTTAAATGCTGCGCCGCGATAGGGCGCGGCGGTGGCGCGCGCAAGGGGGCAGCAGCCTGTCGCTTTAGCGAGGCAGAGAAAGAATGCGTTGGGCGATCAGCTCAAACGCCGTCTGGTCAAGCGTAGCCTCTGGATTGTTCCAGCTGAGCGCGAGCAAATGGTCCTCGCCCGCAGCGTCGGTCAACAGCCAGGTAAGGTTGAGAACACCCGGCTCGGACCCTCCCTTGTAGCCGGCATAGGACCATTGGGCCTTTGTGTCTGAAGACATTGACGGATTGATTGCCATGATATCGAACACGCCCGGGTCGCAATTGGCCCGCATGAATTCGAACAACGCGGCAAGGTCAGAGGCATTGGCGAACCACTCAATGTCAATTGCGACCGGACCACCGGAAAATGCCTGCCTGATCTTTTCGACCGAAACCTCAGCCCTGCGGAGTTCTTTCAGTATTGCGGCCCGCGCGTCAGCATCTCCATTCGAATAGGCCGTGATCCAGGAGGGATCGCCGCTCTTCAAAAGAAACATCTCGCGGGTGGTGAGGAATGGCTCGTTGAGCCGAGGGTCGGAATGGCCAGTCGCCTCCAGCGTTTCAAACACGGTCTCGCGTCCGATCTCCGAGATCAGCTGGTCGGTTGCCGTGTTGTCGCTGATCGAAATCATCATGCTTGCCAGGGTTTGTAGCGTAACCGGCGCTCCTTCGGGCCAATCCTGCATCATACCACTGGGATAGCTCTTAACGGTCAGCGGGACGACATCGTCCCAGCTGCGCTTGCCCTCCTTGATCTCGGCGCCGAGAGCCGCAAGCACGTATAGTTTGAAGGTCGATCCGATGGCAAATTGTTCATCGGGATTGACGGAGATAGTCGGCGTGTTTCCGTCCAGCGGTCCAAAATAGGCGCTGACTTCGCCGGGCAGCGCTTCAAGGTCGGCGCTGATCTTCTCGACTGAATCGTCGATCGGATCGAATGTCTGGAAAAGGAGTTCGCTGATGCGATTGCCCTGTGAGGTGTCGATTGCAATCCCGCCCTTGGCGATGGCGCGTTCCATCCTCACTTCGAGTGCGGAGCGGACACCATCCGCCGGTTCGAGCTTCTCAATTGCCACGGCACGGCCGAATTGGCCGGTCAACTGGCCGGAGATTGCCTGTAGTTGAGCAGGCGGCACGGCGGCGAGGAATTCAGGGGTGAAAACATCTTCGAGCGGAGCATCGAGCTCGCCATTGATGAGGTCGACGACTTGCTGGCTGCGTTCGGCAATCGCAGACATCTCGCTCGTCTGCTTGTTCATATTTACATCCTGCGCGACTGTTGGGGTAACCAAACCAACACTCAAGGCGAGTGCGGCGAGCAAGGATACTAACCGGATTATCATAAATTCTCCCGTATTGTCATGTGGTTGGGAAGGCTCGCCGATAAAGCTGTTACTCCGGCTCGGTCATCCTCTTTTTAGTTTGCGGTGCCGAAGATCTCTTACGCCACCGAAGTTGTAACTATCCAAAGCCGGGATCGGTGACAGCGTAAATGAACAGAAGCTGAAACAGCAACATCGCGACCGTGGCGACCTTCCACCCTGAAGCTGCCGTCTTCATTCCGCGATCCCAGGTCCATTTCCAAAGCACGGCTGCAACAACCGACGACAACACGAATGAGGGCCAACGGTCGAACGAAAGGATCGCAAGCAAGACGCCCGAAATGAAGAGGTGCGGAAGAAAAGCACCGGTAAACCACACGATGGGTATCGGTCGATAGGCCGTGTCGGGCATTTCCCAATCGGGCAACGAGGCATCGGGTCGGGAAATGCGCCGGTCGCCGTAGACGATGTCCTCTTCACGGGGGTTGGGATAATGCGGCTTATCGTCCTCAGGCATCGATCATGTCGCGATCCATTTCGCCCGCGCGGTTCTGGATGAAGTTGAACCGATGTTCGGGATTGCGGCCCATCAGCTGGTCGACAAGTTCCTTCACCGCCGCGCGCTGCTCGAATTCGGGCGGCAGTGTGATGCGCACGAGCGAACGGGTTTCCGGATTCATCGTCGTCTCGCGCAGCTGCTGCGGGTTCATCTCGCCAAGACCCTTGAAGCGGCCAACCTCGACCTTTTTGCCCTTGAAGACAGTTTCTTCCAGCTCCTTGCGGTGCGCGTCGTCGCGGGCATAGCGGCTCTCCTTGCCCGCTGTCAGGCGGTAGAGCGGGGGCTGGGCGAGGAACAGGTGCCCGCGGCGGACCACCTCCGGCATTTCCTGAAAGAAGAAGGTCATCAGCAGCGTCGCGATATGCGCGCCGTCGACATCCGCATCGGTCATTATGATGATCCGGTCGTAGCGCAGGTTTTCCGGGTCGCAATCCTTGCGCGTCCCGCAACCCAGCGCGAGCGTCAGGTCGGCGATCTCGCTGTTGGCGCGGATCTTGTCAGCTGTGGCGGAGGCGACGTTCAGGATCTTGCCTCGGATCGGCAGGATCGCCTGCGTCTTGCGATCGCGCGCCTGCTTGGCGCTGCCGCCCGCGCTATCGCCCTCGACGATGAACAGCTCGGTATCGGCGTCGGTTTCGCCCGAACAATCGGTGAGCTTGCCGGGGAGGCGCAGCTTCTTCGCATTGGTGGCGGTCTTGCGCTTGACCTCGCGCTCCTGCTTGCGTTTGAGCCGTTCCTCCATCCGCTCCATGACTTCGCCGAGCAGCGCCTTGCCGCGTTCCATGTTGTCGGCAAGGAAATGGTCGAAATGGTCGCGCACCGCGTTCTCGACGAGGCGCGCGGCCTCGGGCGATGTCAGCCGGTCCTTGGTCTGCGACTGGAACTGGGGGTCGCGAATGAAAACGGAAAGCATCACTTCGCCGCCCGTCATTACGTCGTCGGCGGTGATGTCCTTGGCTTTCTTTGCTCCGACTAGCTCACCGAATGCGCGCAATCCTTTGGTCAGCGCAGCGCGCAGACCCTGTTCGTGGGTCCCGCCGTCGGGGGTTGGCACGGTGTTACAGTACCAACTCGTCGAACCGTCGGAGAATAGCGGCCAGGCCACCGCCCATTCGACACGCCCCTTCGACTTGCCATCATCATCCGCTGGGAAGTCCTGATTGCCCGTGAAGGGCTGGGCGGTGACGCATTCGCGCGCACCGATCTGTTCAGCAAGATGATCGGCAAGACCGCCTGGAAACTTGAACGTAGCCTCGGACGGCACATCCTCACTGGTGAGGCTTTCGGCGCATTTCCAGCGGATTTCGACGCCAGCGAAAAGGTAGGCTTTCGACCGCGCAAGCTTGAACAGGCGCGCTGGCTTGAACTTGCGGTCGCCAAAGATTTCCGGGTCCGGAGTGAAGGTAACGGTCGTGCCGCGACGGTTGGGCGCTGCGCCTACCTCTTCGAGCTTGCCGAGCGTCTCGCCCTTGGCAAACTCCTGCGCGTACAGTTTCTTGTCGCGGGCCACCTCGACCCGAGTGTGCGAAGACAGCGCGTTGACCACGCTGACGCCAACGCCGTGAAGACCGCCGCTGGTGGCGTAGGCCTTTCCGGAAAACTTACCGCCAGAGTGCAGGGTCGAAAGGATGACCTCGAGTGTGGACTTGCCAGGAAACTTGGGGTGTTCGTCGACCGGGATGCCGCGTCCATTGTCCGAGATACTCAGCCGGTTGCCTTCTTCCAGCCGCACCTCGATCCGGTTAGCATGGCCTGCGACGGCTTCATCCATCGAATTGTCGAGCACCTCGGCTGCGAGGTGGTGCAGCGCGCGGTCATCCGTTCCGCCAATATACATGCCGGGGCGGCGACGGACGGGTTCGAGCCCTTCGAGGACCTCGATTGAGGAGGAATCGTAGTCGCCGCTTGATGCGGGCGCGTTTTCAAAAAGGTCGTCGGACATGTCACCGATATGGACACACAGCGCCGCAGCCACAAGCGCATCTGTACCCGTTTTGCGCGGGTTTTAGCGGCCGAAACTGCTCGGCGCGGCATCGACGGCAACGACGTTGCCCGAACGGACCTCCCGGACCTCAAGCGCGCGTTCTACCACCCCGTTGCGGCCAAACCGGAACGCCCCGTCGACACCCAGGAAACCCCCGCGATCGAAGAGCTGGGATTTGGGGAAATTTGAACCAATCCGCCAATCGCGCGCAACGCGCAGCGTAAGAAGCACCGAATCGTATCCCAGCGTTGCAATACGATAGGGTTTGCTGCCGAAACGCGCTTCGTAACTATCGGCAAAGCGACGATAGCGATTGTCTGATACGGCTGAAAACAACGCGCCATTTACCGCGCTCGAACGCGTGAGAACGGATTCGCCGCTCCACAGTTCAGTGCCGAGGAGGCGCGTGCCTTCGGCACCCTGCCTCTTGAGCTCGCCCGCCGCCTGAACCGCAAGCCGCGCTCCATCGGCGATCAGCACGGTGTCATAGCCGCCTGCGGCCCGCAGTCTTTGAGCTGCGCTGACGATGGAGGTGTTCCCGCGAGCATAGCGCGCCGAGCCGACGAGGCTGCCGCCATAATCGCGTAGCGCGTTGGTGAGGGCATCGAACGCTTTCTGGCCATACTCTCCTTCTGGCACGAGCGCTGCGAAGTTGTTCGAGCCGCGACCTCGCGCGTACTGGACAGTCCTTCGTATGGATTGTTCGGGGATGTGGCCCATGACGAAAACATCCGCGCTCGCAACGCTTGCATCGTTCGAGAATGAAATCGCCGGGACGCGGGCGGGGCGTGCAGCGGCTTGCACGGCCGGAACGTTTGCAGCGAGCAACGGTCCGAGAATCAGCTTGTTTCCGTCCGCAATGGCTTGACGCGCCGCGGAACCGGCGCCTCGCGAGGTATCATAGGTGGTGATGCGCAGATTGTTGGCGTTTGTATCGAGCAGAGCCATTGTGGTCGCGTTGGCAAGCGATTGGCCGACTTCGGCGGTGTTGCCCGACATCGGCACCAGCAGAGCAACCCGGTGGCGGGTCGCATCGGTCGGAAGCGCAGTCGCGCTCGGTTCGGGGGTTGGTGCCGGGCCGGAATCGGTAATTACAGGCTGGGTTTTGGGAATGACCTGACAGCCACCAAGCAACGCGGCGGTAATGGCAACAGCCGCAAACCGCTTTGAAAAAACGCGCGAAACGCAATTGTGCAATGGCTTCATTCTTGCCGACCCCTGCTCGCTGCTCCATGGGTGCGATCAATGAGCACGCCCCAACCTGAATCAGCCCTTAGTGAACCTCTGGAGGCCGGGCTTTATATTGTCGCGACGCCGATTGGCAATCTTGGCGATATAACGGTGCGTGCGGTCGATGTGTTGCGCCGTTGCGAAGTGATTGCATGTGAAGACACAAGGGTGACTGGCAAGCTCCTGAAGCACCTCGGAATTCAGACCCGAATGCAGCGCTATGATGACCACGCGTCGGATCGTCAGAGGGCTGCGATTCTCGACAGGGCGCGCTCGGAGCCTGTGGCGCTGGTAAGCGATGCGGGGACGCCACTGATTTCGGATCCGGGATATCGGCTCGTTCGCGAGGCGCGTGGCGCAGGCATCGCCGTCACCAGCATTCCGGGACCGTGTGCTGCAATCGCCGGCCTTACCCTGGCGGGCCTGCCGAACGATCGCTTCCTGTTTGCGGGCTTCCTGCCCGTGAAGGAAAAGGCGCGCGGCGATATGCTGGCGGAACTTGGCGGGGCAGATGCGACCTTGATCTTTTACGAAACCGGCCCCCGCCTCGTTCGCAGTCTTCGGGCCATCGCGGGGGTCTGGCCGGATCGCGAGGTCGCGGTTGCGCGCGAGCTGACCAAGCTGCACGAGGAGTGCCGCACGGGCGAGGCCGAAGCACTGGCCCAGTGGTACGAAGCCAACCCGCCAAAGGGAGAAATCGTGCTGCTCGTCGGCCCTCCCGGCGATATCGCCTCCACGGAAGACCCCGACGACCTCCTGCGCGAAGCCTTGGATGAAATGGGCGCAAGCAAGGCGGCGGGCAAGGTGGCCAAGGCAACCGGACTCGACCGACAGGCGCTGTACGCCCGCGCCGTGGAGCTCAAATCACAGTGACCGCGAAGCGCGAGATCGCCGAGCGGCGCGGGCGCGAGGGCGAGGCTGAGGCCGCGCAATGGCTTGCGCAGCAGGGTTGGGTCATCCTGGGCGAGCGGGTGAAAACCCCGGTCGGTGAGATCGACCTGATCGCAAGGAAAGGCACGCTCACCGCCTTCATTGAAGTCAAATGGCGCAAGCGTATGGGCGATCTCGCTACGGCAATAGACGAGCGCCGTCTTATTCGCGTCGCGGCTGCGGCCGAAGTGGTCGCACATGAGTATGCGCAAGAAGGTGACGATCTGACAATCGACGTGATCCTGCTTGCACCGGGCAGCCGCCCGCGCCACATCACAAACGCATTCCAACCCTAGGGGGAAACCGGCATGAGCTTGCGCGTCGCGGTCCAGATGGACCCAATTGAGAACATCAACATCGCCGGGGATTCGTCATTTGCGTTGATGCTCGCAGCGCAGGAACGCGGGCACGAGGTCTACGAATATCACGTCGAAAGCCTGACGCTCGACGCCCATGATCGCCTGTTCGCCGAATGCTTCCCGGTGAAGGTCCGGCGCGTGGTCGGCGACCATTTCGAGAAGGGTGCGGCAAGACGGCTCGATCTCGGCAAGGATATCGATGTCGTGCTGATGCGCCAGGACCCGCCGTTCCACATGGGCTACATCACTGCGACGCACTTGCTCGAGCGGATTCAGAGCGAGACCTTGGTGGTCAACGATCCGGTGAATGTACGCAATGCCCCCGAAAAGGTCATGGTGCTTAATTACCGGAAGTTCATGCCGCCGACACTGGTTACCCGCTCGGTCGAAGAGGCGCGTCGCTTCATTGAAGAGCACGGCGCGATCGTGATGAAGCCGATCCACGGCAATGGCGGCAAAGCGATCTTTCGCATCCCGGCCGATGGCGATAATCTTTCGGCGCTGTTCGAGGTCTTCAACATGACCTGGCCCGAGCCGCATATGCTGCAACCCTTCCTCCCGGAAGTTGCCGAGGGTGACAAACGCATCGTGCTAGTTGATGGGGAAATTGCAGGCGCAATCAACCGCATACCGGGTAAAGGTGAGTTCCGTTCGAATCTCGCCATGGGCGGCAGCGCGGAGGCGACGGAACTAACGACACGCGAACGCGAAATTTGCGAGGCGATGGGCCCGGACCTGAAACGCCTCGGCCTTACGTTTGTCGGTATCGACGTGATCGGCGGAAAATACCTGACCGAGATCAATGTCACTTCTCCGACCGGTATCGTCGCGATCGACAAGTTCAACGGGACAGATACTGCGGGAATGATCTGGGACGCTATTGAAAGTCGTTGCGCGGCGATGTAGTTGATTTCGCATGCTAAAGCGCGTCCTCATTCCGCTCGCCGCAGCTTCCGGCATTGTCTCATTACCTGCAGCATCCGCTCGCGATTCAGCACCGCTAGAAGAGACCGCGGTGGCAGAGAAGCCGCCGGTAAACCTCACAAGTCTTGCGACGCTGAAATTCCGGCCCGACGAGGCACGCTATGACGACTGGAAGGGCATGTCCGCATCATGGGACCCCGAATTCCTGCTGACGGTCCGGCCGGACGGCACACCCAAAAGATGCGAGATCATTGCGGCGAATATCCCTGATGACCTTGGAACGCGGTTGTGCACCGATCTCCTCACCAACGCCAAGGTCGAGATTTGGGAAGGATATTCGCTCGGCGGGCGTGACGGTATCGTTGCCGTGAACAAGCAGCCGATGACGCAGTTGCAGGGCATTCCGATCGCAGGCGGCAAAACCGCATCGCCCTTCGCTTTTGCACTGAACGACCTCGGCTCGACCGAGTATCTGGACTTCGAACCCCTAAGTGCTGACGAGCTCCAGGGCGTGAGGGACGATCCGACCAAGCTGAAAGCGCCGCCCTACATCCCCGCATATCCGCGCGCTGCCTTGCGCGAAAAACTGGAAGGATCGAGCCGCATGCTCCTGTCGGTGGGAATGGATGGATCGGTGCAATCGTGCCGGATATTCGAGACCTCGGGCACGATCCTGCTCGACGCGGCCGCCTGCAAATACGCTTTGAAGGTTCTCGAGTTCGAACCGATGGAAGGTGTCGATCCGGCAGACGCGCCTTTTCACCACGCGATTCCGATCACCTGGCGGCTTAAGAAGTAGGCGGCTTGACGGCCTGTCAGGGTGTCTTCTTTGACCTCGCCCTTGGGTGGGCGCTGCGATAGTTTTCCAACAGGCTCGCAGCGTCGACCTTGGTATAAATCTGGGTCGAGCCGAGAGACGCGTGACCCAACAGTTCTTGCAGGCTCCGGAGGTCTGCACCTGCCCCCAGCAAGTGCGTTGCAAAGCTATGTCTGAGGGCGTGAGGTGTGGCGGTATCGGGGAGGCCCAGTGCGCGGCGGGCTTTCGCCATCGCTTTTTGCACCATGCCTTGCGACAGAGCGCCGCCTTTGGCCCCCCGGAACAGCGGTTCCTTGGCCGACAGGGGGTAGGGGCAGGCGTCCACGTAGGACGCCACCGCCTGGCGCGTGATCGGCAGAACGGGGACGAGGCGTTGTTTGCCCCCTTTGCCGGTCACCTGCAGCGTTTCACCGAGCGGTATGTCGCGACCTTGCAGTGAGAGCGCTTCGGCGATGCGAAGGCCGGAGCCGTACATTAGGAGCAGAACCGCGCGATCGCGTGCGCCGATCCAGTCTTCATTTGCGGTTCCATCGATAAGGTCGGCTATGTTGACCGCTTCATCCGGGGTGACCGGGCGGGGCAACCCTTTCTTCAGCCGGGGGCCACAAACTCGTGGTGCGGCAGGGTCGGGATCGCCCGCTTCTCTTCGGGCGAATGCAATGAAGGCCTTTAGCGCCGAGAGCTCGCGTGCGGCGCTGGTATTGGCGAGACCCTCCGCGCGCCGCGATGCGAGATGGGCGCGCAGATCGTGCGCCTCGAGCGTTGCAATGTCCTGGAAGCTGGAAAGGTCGCGGTCCTCGATGATGCGCTGCGCGGCCGCACAATAGGCGCGAACCGTATGAGGACTGCGCCTGCGACTGTCGGCAAGGTGAGCGCGCCACGCTTCGAGTATGTCAGCGCGGCTCATGCCTGCACGATCTCATCATCGACGAGAGCCTCAATGAGTGCGTTGAGCACAGCACGCCCCTTCGGCTCGACACCGAGGCGGTCCGCATCGCTCCACACGAAACCGAGATCGGTATAGGTCGACACGGCCCCTTTGTTCAGCATCGACCAGCGTGACAGACCGAACCGCCGTTCCAAATCAGTGAGATCGACGCCCTCGACCAGACGAAGGCCCATCAGCAGTGCCTCACTCGCTTGTTCAGGCATGCCAAGCATACGCTGTTCGGCAATACCGTGCCCGCGCTCCTCGACAGCCTTGAGGAAGTTTTCCGGCTTCTTGTGCCGCGTGGTCGCGAAACCGCCCCGCCGCCCGTGTGCTCCGGGGCCTATCCCGACATAGTCCTGATACCGCCAATAGGTAAGGTTGTGGCGGCTTTCCTCTCCGGGTCGAGCGTGATTGCTGGTTTCGTAAGCCGACCTGCCCCAATTTTCTGTCAATTCTCGAGTGAGATCAAATAGCTCTGCGGCCGGCTCGTCACCCAACGGCTCAAACACGCCGCGACGCACATCGGTGGCGAAGCGGGTGCCCGGCTCGATCGTCAATTGGTAGAGCGAGAGGTGCGAAGTGCCGAAGCCGAGCGCTCGCGAAAGCTGCTCACGCCAATCTTCGGGCGTTTGATCGGGCAAAGCGTAGATCAGGTCAAAGCTCACCCGCTGGAAATTCGTTTGAGCCACTTCGAGCGCCGCAACCGCTTCATCCGCGCCGTGCAGCCTGCCCAGCCAGCGCAGGGTCTTATCGTCCAGCGACTGGAGGCCGAGTGAAACGCGGTTGATCCCCGCACTTGCCAAATCGGAGAAATTGCGAGCTTCGACCGATGAGGGATTGGCTTCGAGCGTTATCTCGATGCCGGGATCGAAGCCCCAAAGCCTCTCCGCCTCCCGAAGCAGGCTTCCGACCAATTCAGGAGGCATCAGTGAAGGCGTCCCGCCGCCAAAGAAAATCGAGGTCAGCGTCTCTCCGTCGGCTGCCTCGGCTTCGGCCCGCATGTCGGCAAGCAAGGCGCTGCGCCAAATGTCCACGTCTACGCTTTCGCGAACATGCGAGTTGAAGTCGCAATAGGGGCACTTCTTCGCGCAGAAGGGCCAGTGAATGTAGAGAGCGCGTGCCACGGTTCGCATCCTATGGGATGTGGAAAGCAAAAAGCCAATCCGGCAGGTGGGCGCAAACGCTGAACCGCTCGGCTACCGGCGGTGTCAAAAGCGCGCCGGACGGTTTTGACTAAGGACGATTAAGCATGCTCGTTAAGCCGATCTAAATCACAAGAGGGTTGGTTCAAGCCCATGAAATCCGGTCGCGAATTGCTACGCTCCTCGAGCGCGCTTGTCATCACGTCCATTCTCATCCTGTCCGGCTGCGGCGGTGAGGGTTCGGCTGCGCCTGGCGGCAGCACGGGGGTGGTATCGCCATCGCCCAGCCCGTCGCCATCGCCATCGCCGAGCCCGTCGCCCAGTCCTTCACCCAGTCCGTCGCCATCGCCCTCGCCGAGCACCGGCTCGACCCGGCAGGATGACATGTTGGCGGTAATGCTGCGCGATCATAACGAGGCCAGGCGCGAAGTCGGAACTGCGAACCTTGTCCTCGATGCAGATTTGAGCCGCCAGGCTCTGGAGTATGCCGAAGAACTGGCGCGAACAGGCAATTTCCGACACAGCCCAGGAAGCTCACGGCAAGGCCAGGGTGAAAACCTGTGGGTAGGCACGGCAAACGCTTTCAGTTACGAAGATATGGCCGCAGGCTGGATCAACGAAAAGCAGTATTACACGCACGCCGCCTTCCCCTATGTCAGCAATACGGGGAATTGGCAGGATGTCGGGCATTATACCCAGATCATCTGGCGTGACACGAAACGCCTGGGATGCGGAATTGCGACGGGCAGGGGGCGAGATTGGCTGGTGTGCCGCTACTCCCCGCAGGGCAACATCGTGGGCCAATATGCCTACTGATCAGGTACCGAACTGATCCTTCACCAGCTTGGCGAAAGCATGGGCACGGTGGCTGATGGCATGCTTTTCAGAAGGGTCGATTTCCGCAAAGGTTTCTTTGCGGCCTTCCGGTATGAAGACAGGGTCGTAGCCGAAACCCATTTCCCCGCGCGGCGGCCATGTGAGCGAGCCGGGGCACTTTCCCTCGTAAACTGCTTGCTGGCCATCGGGCCATGCGATCGCGAGGACGCAGTGGAAGGCGGCACAGCGATCGGTCTGCGGTCCCAGTTGCTGGAGCATGCCTTCGACCTTGCCCATTGCCATGTACCAATCGCGGCCCGGCTCGCCTTCGAACCATTGCCGCTCCGCCCAGTCGGCGGTGTACACGCCGGGGCGCCCGCCCAGCGCGTCGACGGCAAGGCCGCTATCGTCTGCTAGCGCTGCCAAACCCGAAGCCTCCGCAGCTGAACGCGCCTTGATGAGCGCGTTTTCGACAAAGCTCGTGCCGGTTTCGGGTGGCTCGGGCAAGCCAAGCGAACCTGCCGAGATGCACTTCAATCCATATGGTTCGAGCAAAGCCGAAATCTCTTTCAGCTTGCCCGAGTTATGCGTCGCGATGACCAGGGTTCCGCCGCCCAGTTTCCTCACTTCCGCAGTCTCCCCTTCCTCTCGAGCCCGTTCGCTATGAGATGAGCCTTGATCTCGTTTAATGCGGCGGGCGGCAACTGATCTTTGGGAAAGATATGGCCGAGATGGCGGTTGGTGAAAACCGCCAGCACAGTTTCGTTCTCATCCCACTTTACGAAATCCGCCCACTTTCGCTAGTATTCGCCCGACGGCGTTCTTGCCGTGTAGCCGGCGTCGTCAAATTCGAACGTCACCGGCTCTCTCATCGCCCGATCTTCCCGGTAGATGACCCGCGCTTTGCGGGGCAGCAGTAACAACCGACCCATCATCAGCGATGTCGCAAGAGCGAGGGCGCCTGCAAACAGTGCAACGAGGATCGACGATTCGCCATCCATTACCAATAGGCCAAGCGTTATCGCTGCATAGGCGAGCAAACCCAGAACCCAGATGCGAAATGCCCGTGCGCTTGCCAGACGCATGAATGACAGGAGGTGGGGTTCGCCGATCCGGTATTCGATAGGCTCCAAACTCACCTCTTAGCGGCATCCATCTGCGCGTCGAAGATCCGGTCGCAACCGATTCGAGCCAGTCTCAAGAGGCGAAGCAAGCCTTCTTCGTCATAGGTCGCCCCCTCGGCGGTGGCCTGGACCTCTGCGATCTGCCCTCCGTCGATCAAAACGAAATTGGCGTCCGCATCTGCGCTTGAATCCTCGTCGTAATCGAGATCGAGCACGGGAGTGCCGTTGAATATCCCGCAAGAAATCGCGGCAACCTGTCCGGTGATCGGATCTTCCTTGATCGCGCCTGTTTCCAACAGCTTGTCGACCGCCAGCCGCAGTGCGACCCATGCACCGGATATCGAGGCGGTGCGCGTGCCCCCATCGGCCTGGATTACATCGCAATCGAGTGTGATCTGGCGCTCACCGAGCTTTTCAAGATCGACCACGGCGCGAAGTGAGCGGCCGATCAGGCGCTGGATTTCCTGCGTTCGTCCTGACTGCTTGCCCCGCGCCGCTTCGCGTGAAGAGCGCGTGTGTGTCGAACGCGGAAGCATCGAGTATTCACCGGTGACCCAGCCTTCGCCCTTGCCGCGGAGCCATGGCGGGATCCGTTCTTCAACCGATGCCGTGCAGAGCACGCGGGTATCGCCAAAGCTGATGAGGCATGATCCTTCGGCATGCCTGGTAAAGCCTGTTTCGATTGTGATGGGGCGCATTTCGTCGGGCGCGCGTCCTGAAGGTCGCATTTGTACTCCTGCTCGATCTCTACGATTCGCTGTTGCCGCGCGGTGTGGCTGGGAACAGGCAGGCCTGCAAGGCTTGGCGAAAGAAGAAGTCACGCTAAATTGAGGCCATGAACTCGCCCCCAATCACCGAAATGACCGAGCGCGCGCGCGAAATTTTCCGCCGCGTGGTCGAAGGCTATCTGGACAGCGGGCAGCCGGTCGGCTCGAAAACCCTTGCCGCCGATGGCGCTTTGAACCTCTCCTCCGCCTCCATACGTTCGGTGTTGGCCGATCTTGAGAAGCTCGGCCTGCTCGCGGCGCCGCATACCAGCGCCGGCCGCATGCCGACCGATGCAGGCCTTCGCATCTTCGTGGATGGAATGATGCGGATGGCCGAGCCGACCGAAGAAGAGCGCAAGCAGATCGAGGCAAGGCTGTCGGAAAGCGGGCCGGTCGAGCAGGCGCTTCAGCAGGCCAGCGCGCTCCTGTCAGACCTGTCAGGCGCGGCGGGGATGGTGATGGTTCCGACCCGAGAACAGCGCCTAGCGCAGTTCAGTCTAGTCGATCTGGGGCAGGGCAGGGCGCTCGCGGTTTTGGTAGGCGAGGATGGCGGGGTCGAAAACCGCGTCATCGAACTTGGCGGCGGGCTCAATCCTGCAGCCCTCGACCGCGCCAGCAATTACATTACCGCGCGGCTTTCGGGTCGGACGCTTGCCGAAGCGTCGCAAGCGATGCGCGCAGAGATCAAGGCAGGCAAGACCCAGCTCGACGATGCAAGCCGTGACCTTGTCGAGCAGGGACTCGCCGTCTGGAGCGAGGACGCGAATTCGCGGCCTGTCCTGATCGTTCGCGGCGCAGCGAACCTGCTCGACGAAGATGCGCTGAACGATCTCGACCGGGTGCGCTCGCTGCTTGATGATCTCGAGGACAAGCAATCGGTCGCACACCTGCTGGAAAGCGCACGGGAGGCAGATGCAACGCGCATTTTTATCGGAAGCGAAAACCGCTTGTTCGGGCTGTCGGGCTCGTCGGTGATCGCCTCGCCCTATCGCGACCGGGAGGGCAGGGTTGTGGGTGTCCTGGGCGTGATCGGCCCTACGCGGTTGAATTACGCGCGAGTCGTCCCCATGATCGATCTGACCGCCCGATCGCTGGGCAAGCTTATAGCTTGAATGGAAAATCACGAGACATGATCGACAACGATAAGCCGCAAAACGATGCGGCAAACGAAGACGTAAAGGCAGAACTGAAAGGCGTGCCGGAGGAGTTCCTCACGGGTGAAGGCGAACTCGAAAAGCCGGACGGAGGTGACGTGTCCGAAGCGCTCGAGGCGCTGAAGCGCGATCTTGAGGAAGCAAAGCAGGAAACGCTCTACGCCAAGGCCGAAACGCAGAACGTGCGCCGCCGCGCCGAAAAGGATGCGCAGGATGCGCGCAACTATGCTGCAACCGGCTTTGCGCGGGATATTCTTTCTGTTTGGGACAATCTTTCACGCGCGGTCGGAGCCATCCCCGACAGCCTGCGCGAAGACGAGAAGATGAAAGGCCTCGTGACGGGTATCGAGGCAACACAGCGCGAGCTTGAAAAAGTCTTCAAGCAGCACGGTATCGAGCGCATCGCATCGATGGGCATGCCGCTCGACCCGAACCAACACCAAGCCATGATGGAAGTCCCGACCGATGAAAAGGAACCGGGCACGATCGTGCAGGAGATGCAGTCGGGCTGGATGATCAAGGATCGCCTGCTGCGCCCGGCCATGGTTGGCGTGGCGAAAAAGCCCGATTGATCGCGGTACGAGAAAGGAAGGGGCCGGTTTCTCCATGGAAGCCCGGCCCGCCTCTTTTCAGACCAGCTGCGCGCGGTTTTCGTCGCGGTGCTTTTTCAGATACCGCATGAAAGGTGTGCCGCCTGTGCCCACGTCGGGATCATTGCCCCCGATAGAGCCAGCCTGCTTGTTGATGTAGCTCGCGGCGTATTCGAGGTGGCGCGTTCGGAAACGGGCGGACTGTTCGAGGCAAGCGTTGAACGCGTCCTTGAGCGACTGGCTGCCGCTTTTCTGCACAAAAGACCTGAGCTGCGACTTTGCGCCCAGATCCTCGATGAAGCGGCGATGTTCGACCGGACGATAGTGGTGAAGCTCGTCGAGGAAGGACTTGAGGGGATCATCCGAGTGGCCGACCTGAAACAGAGCATCCATGGCAGGCACGATGCTCGATTGCGACCCGGTCTGTCCACGAAAGGCCTGCGGCTTTCCGCCGAACTTCTCGACCCCTTCGTAGATTAGCCCACCATCCAGAGCCGGGTTGTTCGCCCAGCCATGGATGTAGGGACGGACGCGGTGGAAATAGATGTAAGGATCGCAACGCTCCGGCATCCGGGCAAAATGGCCGTAGATCCGCTCCCACGCTTCGTCCATTTCCTTGAGGAGTTGCTCGGCCGTGGCTGTGTCCTCGCCTAGTGAAATGGCTGCCAGCTTCGTCGCATTGTCGAGCAGGACACCCGCCTCGGCTTCGATCGCGACGTGGACTAGCACGAACCAGTTCTCGTCGTCTCCGCCGACGAAGTTCTGATACATGTAAATGTTGTCGAGAGAGATCGGAGCCGACTTGTCGATCCGCGCCCAGTTATCGAGCACATAGCCAGAATAGGGCAACAAAGGCGCTTGCCCCAATCGATCTGCAATAGCGACCATCGGGCGGGCAAGATTTGCGGGAAGCGATTTGGGTGGTTCCGGTTCGCCCCAGACATAGGCCTGCACAAGGAAGCTGTAATGCACCATTGCTGTGCGCACTTCCTCTTCAGGCGCGGCTTTAGCCCATTCCTCAAGTTTGGGGTCGGTCAGGCGCTCGAGCCAGTGACGCACTCGTCCCGATGTCAGCAGGCCCGAAAGATTACCTGCGGCGTCGAGAATGTCGTCAAAGCGCTCCGGCAGATTGATTGCGTCGATTTCGTAATGCGAAAGGTAGCCGCGCTGACGCGACATCCCGTAATCCGTGATCTCCATGTTGAATGCTCATCGCCAGTCGCGGGTTTGGCCGACTGGACGATGAGATCGTATCAATTGCAACTATGCCGCCCAAGCTCCCCCGAAATCGGGGAGAGGGCTTGCTTCAATGTCGGCGATCAACTGCTTGTTCATGGCGGATTTATTGGCGTTGAAGGCCCCCGCATTCAGGCCCTTCATGTGGACAAGTTCGGACTTGAGAGCCGACTCAACTTCATCGGGCGCCACGACCTTGTCGAAATAGCCCACTTTGCATGCGGCGTGCGGGGCAAACATTTCCGAAGTTGCAACGGCTTTCTTGCCGCGCGGGGTCAGCCGCTCTGCGCCCAGAATCATTGGATAGATCGGCAGCGCCATGCCTATGGCGCTCTCATTCATCCCGGTTACGAATTCGCCTTCGGTTCCGATCGCCTTGTCGGCTGCCAGCATCAGGAACGCGCCCATCGGATAGGCGTGGCCTTCGCAAACGGTGATTACCGGCGCGGGGTGGCGAAGGATCGCGAGGATTGCGTCCTTGCCCGCCTGGAGCTGCGCGGTTGCAACTTCGGGTCCAGCAGCAAACCCTTTGAGATCGAAACCGGCTGAGAAAATCCCCTTTCGTCCGCGGATTGCTACGGGTGCCTGATCGTTCGCGCACTCTGCCAGCGCAGCGACGAGGGCATCGAGCTTTTCCTTGTTGAGCGCGTTCACCTTGCCATCATCCATCGTCAGGATGTGCGCGCCGTCGCGGGTTTCGGTCGTGATCATTTTTGGCTCCCGTTTATCAGTCGGACACGAGCCTTATCGCGCGATCCGCCGCGTTCAATCGCATTTTTGAGCATGCCGCTACGGCGCGCTACGGCACGGAGCGCGCTTTTTTGGGGGCCTGGAACCGCCCGGTGCTAAAGAGCCATCGTCATCTGCAAATTGCAGCGCAGGTATGGGGTCTCCCAGGCCTCTTCAGCGGAAAGTGCGACGAATCCTTTTTTTTCGTAGAGCGCTGTAGCTGCCTCCAGCTGGCTGTTGGTTTCGAGCCAGATGCGATTGGCGCCGCGCTGGCGGCCTTCTTCGATCAGGCGGTCGAGCACCGCGGCACCGATCCCCTGTCCCTGAGCGGAGGGTTCGGTGGCCATCTTGACGATTTCCATCCAGGAGTTTCCGTCCTCGGGAGCGTAGGCGGCGGGCAGAATGGCGCCGGTGCCAACGACCCAGCCCCTAGCATCTGCAACGGCGATATAGCCACCCGGCTCGAGGATAGTCTTCTGCGGGTATTCGAGTTGGCGGCGATCTTTTTCCTCCATCCCGAACATTTCCTCGATCCACGCGCGATTGAGCGACGCAAACGCTGCCGCATCGTGCGGAGTGAATTCACGGATGTGCCAATCAAGCTTTGCCAAGGGTCGCTCCCGGAAAGTCTACTAGCACATCATAGGCGGCCTTGTCCGACACCCCGGATACTTTCGCGCCGTGGCGCAGCCAGAATGCATGTTTCACAATTTCTGCCTGCTGTTCGATCCCGTAGGAATTGAAAGGCTGCCCCGGCTTGAGAGCATATTGATAGCGGCAGAAGGGATGCCGGTGGAGGATCAGATACCATTCGCCCCGTGCCTGGGTCTGCCAGACATGGGTAAGCTCGTGCATCAAGAGGCCCTGCCGCTGCAGGCCGACCTTCGAAAAGTCATCGCAATAGGCATGGCCCGATGGGTGAAAATGGATGTGCCCGTTCGGCGCCATCGTGATCCGCTTAGGCTGAAACGGAAACCACTTTCGGCGCCTCAACTTGACCGCGCCGTAATCGATGGCGTCGCCGAATATCGAACGGGCAAGCGTGACTTCGCCCGAGGTCAGATGACGCTCGCCGCCCACCGGACAGGCGGGCGGCGGCGACCGTGTTTGACCTGAAATCGTGCTTTCGCTCAGCTTTCGTCCCCGGCGGCGCGCTCGTCACCCGCGGCGAGAATGTCCGCCTCGAAAGTGTGAGTCCCCCCACCCGAAACGGTTAGCGTCACTTCGGCTTTTCCTCCCGGCTGCAATTCGGGCGAGGGCTCGAATACCATCACGTGCAGGCCGCCCGGTTTGAATTCGACTTTGTCGCCCTTTTTTATGGCGACTGGCAGAGCATCCATCATCTGCACTTTGAAATCATACTCGCCATAGTCATGCATGGAGGTGCTACCCGCCTGTGCGACTTCTGCCTTGCGGATCGTAAGCCCCCGGTCGCCATCGTATTTGAGGTCGAAATAGACCGCAGCCGGATTGCCCTCGACCGCGTTGAGCACCATGCGAGCATTCTCGATGCTCATGCCCGGCACAACGCCCTCGACTTCGGCAGACGCTTCCGGCTCGCTGCTGCACGCGCCGAGTATTGTAGCGCTCCCCAACGCCGCCGCGATTGCCATAATTTTAAAATCGCGTCCCGATTTCATTGCTGTTTTCACTTTGTCGTCCCCTCTTTGGATGGCGCGAAAACTAGTGCGGCCATTCCCTTGTGCCAAGCAAAACCGCACCTATATCCGCCTCATATTCGAGCCGCAGAGGTGCTTTGCCTGATGGGAAGTGCCGAAACGCGGTGTCCAACGACCTATGAATGAATGGGGTAAAAATGGGAAAAGTAATCGGTATTGACCTCGGCACCACCAACTCCTGTGTGGCAGTGATGGATGGTGGCAAGCCCAAGGTTATCGAGAATTCCGAAGGTGCGCGCACGACGCCTTCGATCGTTGCCTTCACCAAGGATGGTGAGCGTCTAATCGGTCAGCCGGCCAAACGTCAGGCGGTGACCAACCCGGACAACACGCTGTTTGCTATCAAGCGTCTGATCGGTCGCCGGTTCGACGATCCGACGACCAAGAAGGACATGGAGCTTGTTCCTTACAAGATCGTCAAGGGACCGAACGGCGATGCCTGGGTCGAAGCGGGCGGCGAGAAGTATTCTCCCTCGCAGATCAGCGCGTTCATCCTTCAGAAGATGAAGGAAACCGCCGAGAGCTATCTTGGCGAGCCTGTCACGCAGGCGGTGATCACGGTTCCTGCCTATTTCAACGATGCCCAGCGCCAGGCGACCAAGGATGCAGGCCAGATCGCCGGCCTCGAAGTGCTGCGCATCATCAACGAGCCGACCGCGGCCGCGCTCGCCTACGGCCTCGACAAGGACGAGAACAAGACCATCGCGGTCTACGACCTTGGTGGCGGTACGTTCGACATCTCGATCCTCGAGGTCGGTGATGGTGTGTTCGAAGTGAAGTCGACCAATGGCGACACCTTCCTTGGTGGTGAAGACTTCGACAGCGCGATCGTCGAATGGCTGGCCGACCAGTTCAAGAAGAAAGAGAACATGGATCTGCGCAAGGACAAGCTTGCGCTCCAGCGTCTCAAGGAAGCGGCGGAAAAGGCCAAGATCGAGCTTTCGAGTTCGCAGACGACCGAAATCAACCTGCCGTTTATCACCGCGCGCATGGAAGACGGTTCGTCCACGCCGTTGCACCTGGTCGAAACGATCAGCCGTGCCGACCTTGAAAAGCTGGTGGGCGGCCTGATCGACCGCACTCTGGAACCGTGCAAGAAAGCCCTGGCCGACGCCGGCGTTTCCAAGGACGATATCGACGAAGTGATCCTGGTCGGCGGCATGACCCGCATGCCCAAGGTTCGCGAAGTGGTCGAGAAGTTCTTCGGGGCCAAGCCGCATACCGGTGTGAACCCCGATGAAGTCGTGGCCATGGGCGCTGCGATCCAGGCCGGCGTGTTGCAGGGCGACGTCAAGGACGTGCTGCTGCTCGATGTGACCCCGCTGTCGCTCGGCATCGAAACCCTGGGCGGCGTCTTCACCCGGATGATCGATCGCAACACGACGATCCCGACCAAGAAGACGCAGGTCTATTCGACCGCCGAAGACAATCAGAACGCGGTGACGATCAAGGTCTACCAGGGCGAGCGCGAAATGGCCGCCGACAACAAGTTGCTCGGCAATTTCGACCTCGTCGGGATCCCGCCGGCACCGCGCGGTGTTCCGCAGATCGAGGTGACCTTCGACATCGACGCCAACGGCATCGTGTCTGTCTCCGCCAAGGACAAGGGCACCGGCAAGGAACAGACCATCAAGATTCAGGCATCGGGCGGCCTGTCCGATTCCGACATCGAACAGATGGTCCAGGACGCTGAAAAGTTCGCGGAAGAGGACAAGAAGCGCAAGGCTGCCGCAGAAGCGCGCAACCAGGCCGACAGCCTCGTCCACGCGACCGAGAAGCAGCTCGAAGAGCACGGCGACAAGGTCGACGCATCGACCAAGTCGGCAGTCGAGGAAGCGCTTGCCGCGACCAAGACCGCTCTCGAAGGCGACGATGCCGACGAGATCAGCGCCAAGGCGCAGGCCCTTACCGAAGCGGCCATGAAGATGGGCCAGCAGATCTACGAGCAGGAGCAGGCTTCCGCCGCCTCTGAAAGTAGCGATGCAGGCGCAGACACCGCCGAGGAACCGGCCGACGAAGAAGTCGTCGACGCCGAATTCTCCGAGGTCGACGAAGACAAGAAGGGCTGAAGTCCCGATGGATAACTCAACCGCCGCTGGTGCATATCGCGCCGGCGGCGGTTAGGTTTCTGGTAGGCGACGACCTATGGCAGCTACTCAGATCGATTATTACCAAACGCTCGACGTGTCGCGGGATGCCGATGGCGCCGCGATCAAGAGCGCGTATCGCAAGCTCGCGATGAAGTATCATCCGGATCGCAATCCGGACGATGCCGAAGCCGAGGCGAAATTCAAGGCGTGCAACGAGGCTTATGAGTGCCTCAAAGACCCGCAGAAACGCGCGGCTTACGACCGATACGGGCATGAAGCCTTCACCAACGGCATGAATGGCGGTGGAGGATTTGGTGGCGGCAATGGCCACGGTGACTTTGCCGATATCGGCGACATATTCGAAACGATTTTCGGAAGCGCATTCGGTGGTGGCGGCGCGCGCCGTCAGCAACAGCGCCGCGGTGCCGACTTGCGCTATGACATGCAGGTCACGCTCGAAGAGGCGTTTCACGGCAAGAGCACCGAGATCGAGATCGAGGTTTCTCAGCAATGCGAGACCTGCGATGGCTCGGGCGCGACTCCCGGGACCGGAGAACGGACCTGCAACCTGTGTCACGGACAAGGTTCGGTACGCGCCAAGCAGGGACTGTTCGTAGTCGAACGTCCATGCCCGACCTGCGGCGGTCGCGGGGTTGTTATCGAGGATCCATGCGGCGAATGCCGGGGCGAGGGCCGCGTCGATCGCGCGCAACAGCTTGAGGTGGAGATTCCGCCTGGCGTCGACACCGGCACGCGCATTCGCCTTTCGGGCAAGGGTGAGGCGGGCCAGCGAGGCGCGCCTCCTGGCGATCTGTACATTTTCATCCACGTCAAACCGCACACGCTGTTCGAGCGCGAGGGTACCACGCTGGCGACGCGTATACCCGTAAGCTTCACGACCGCCGCGCTGGGCGGCAGCGTCGACATTCCTGACCTCGATGGTTCGACCAACACGGTCGACATTCCGGCAGGTATCCAGTCGGGCAAGCAATTGCGCGTTCGCGGTGCGGGCATGCCCGTGCTGCAAGGGCGTGGTCGCGGCGATCTCGTGGTCGAAATCATGGTCGAAACGCCGACCAAGCTTTCGAAAAAGCAGAAGGAAATCCTACAGGAGTTCCGTGAGACAGAGACGGGCGACGAATGCCCCGAGAGTCGCAGTTTCTTCAGCAAGCTGAAGGACGCTTTCGGGGCCTGACAGGTTCAGAGCGCGCTCGACAGGCTTGCGATCGGGGTCTAGCCTTTCGATAGAGAGGAGACCCCGATGAAACGCTTGGCCGCATTTGCCCTCGCTTCAACCATTGTCCTGTCCGCACAGGCTTCCGCACAGCGAAGCCTAGAAGAAGTCGAGGTCACATCCGAGGAGATCGCGCCGGGTGTGGCCGTACTTTACGGCGCGGGTGGCAATATCGGCGTGAGTTACGGCGAGGATGCCACCGTCATCATCGACGATCAGTTTGCCGAACTGACCGAGAAAATCGAAGCGGCGGTGGCAGAGCTGGGCGCGCAGCCCATCAAATATGTCGTGAACACGCATTGGCATTTCGACCACGTCGGCGGGAACGAACACTTCGGTCGTGCGGGCAAAACGATTTTCGCTCACGATAATGTCCGCGTCCGAATGGCAGAAGGCGGGACCGTGGTAGGCAATGAGACTCCGCCTGCTGCCAAGGAAGCTTTGCCGATAGTCACATACGGGCAGGGAATGAGGTTTCACCTTAACGGCGACACAATCAACCTGATGTATCTCGGCGGTGGCCACACCGATGGCGACAGCGTGGTCATGTGGGAGGACAAGAACGTCGTCCACATGGGCGACCTCTACATCACGATCACAAGCTTTCCATTCGTCGACGTGGGCTCGGGCGGAAACGTCTACAACATGATGGGCACGCTCGATCTCGTGCTCGAGATGATCGATAATGACACCAAGGTGATCCCCGGTCACGGCGCCATGTCGAACAAAGCGGAACTTGCCGCCTATCGCGCGATGATCGGCGAAGCGGTCGAGCGGGTCGAGGCAATGCGTGAAGAAGGGGCATCGCTCGCTGATACGGTCGCGGCGAAACCGCTTGCCAGCTTCGATCGCGAAGGGGGCTTCGTAAGCGGAGACGCCTTCGTCACCGCGATCTGGAACAGCATGGACGACTGACATTCAGCCCATCCGTTCGATCACTTCCGCGCGGATCTGGTCGAGCAATTCTCGCTCGCAGCGGCCAACTTCAAGCTCTTCCTCGATGATGGCGAGGAAAGCGGCGCGCTTGAAGTCGTGTAGGGATTCCGGCTGCACCCCGCCATCGACGGTCGAGCACACGAAATCGACCATCCGTTCCGCTCCGTGGAGCCGTCCCCAGATGTAATCGTTTTCCCGGTAGTCCCGGCTGAAGAACGCACCGAAATTGTAGAATTCGATACCCCGCAAGGTCGCCATCGTACCGCCTTCGCGGATCGATCTCGCATCGTCGGGCGAGATGCGATCGACCTTCACAGGATTGTACTCGGCAAGCCGGTCGCTTTGCACAAGCGGCAGTGTCGCAACGTCGTAAAACGGAAAGCCGAGATAGGTGAGCAACATCCGGCGTTTGAGATTCTTGGGCATCTCCTCCAGCGCTTCGGCAAGGAGGCGTTCGGCTTCGAGGTCGGTTTCTGGCAGGAGGCGCTTGGTCTCGAGGTAATCGAGTACAGCGCCCGGATCTTCGAGTACGTTGCGCGCCCGGCGTTTGAATTCCTCGCTCACCCGCGCGCCATCGTCGGCGGCGAAATAAAGACCCAGAATGTCGTATATCTTTCCGCGTGCGACATCGAGTGCATCGTCCGGAATCTCCGGATCGATTTCCCAATCGCGTGAAAGACGGCGGGCGAGTAATTGCAATCGGCGGATGCGGAAACCAATGTCGTGTGCGCGGAAGAACTGGATGGCAGCCTCGTTCGCCCCTCCGCCATCCTCGGTCAGCTTATCAAGTCCGCGCTCGGCGAGTTCGCGGCGCAACAGTTCGGCAATGAGACTGTGCTCGGCCAGCATCAATTCCGGCGCGGCCCCGTTCGTCAGTTCGGCTAACCGATCGATAATCGCAGTGAACTTTGTCTGAGCGTAAGAGCCGAACGCATAACCCGCGCGCTCGGCAGCGGCCTGCTGCGCTTTCGCTCGCCAGTTGCCGAGCCGTTTGGGCGTTGGGCTATCGAGGAAAAACGTGAGGCCGAACAGCTTCTCGACCGCGCGGTCGATCTCCGGTCGCAGTCCCATGACGATTCGTCGCAGCCGCTCCGCATCGCGCGATTGTTGCTCGATCCTTTCCAGATCGTCGCGGATCGGTTGCTCCCGCGGAATGGTCGATAGGGAACCGAAAATTGCGCCGAAAAAGCTCACTTCCTTATCGGGATCATTCCCGACAGAATTGCCCTTCGCCGGTCGCGGCTCGATGTAGACAAAGCGCCGGTCGACCTCCCGCTGGGAAGTCCGCATGCTGAGCGCATCGAGGGCAGCGCCGAACGGCGCGTTCACCAGCACCGACCCATCGATCAGAGCGACGCTGTCTACCGTTCCGTCCCGCACATGAACCGGCATTATCCGCTGGAGGAACGCTCCGCGTGAGGCCCAATGGTGGTTGTTGGCCTTCGCGACCCGATCGATTTCTCGGAGTGTTACCGGCGGAAATGCCCCGGGGAAGCTGGCGGTGGAGCGCGCCGCCATGACCAGTTCAAGAGGATCGGCAAGTTTCTCGTGGCCCGGCTCACCCACCTTCGCACGAAAGCTCATCGGCATCCGGTGCTCGGTCTCTTCGACAATGGGCGGCGAATTCAGCCTGAGCATCTCGCTATGACCGCGAAAGTCGGTTGCGGTAACGAAAAGGTCCACGGGATGGCCCACAGGAACCAATGGAGGTCCGATGTCGCTGGAAGCCATGCTCTCCAGCGCATCGAAAAGCATGTCGGAGAAGTGATCACCGGAAAAGGGCGGGCTGAACCAGCGCCCGCGGACGAGGCGCGAGACCTTGTGTCGCACTTCCGCGCGGGTTTCTGGCGAAACGCTTTCAGTCACCGCATTGCCCGGACGGCTGAGCACCCATTCGGCAATCGGCTGCGCCCAAATTTTGGCATAGCGCCACATCGGCTCTGCCTTCGGATCGGTGAGCTTGCTCACGTCGGCATTCTCGAGCCACAGGTCGGTTAGGGGCTCCAGCGACTGACCCGAATGAACCGCTTGAGCCAGGAAGATTGCGTTGATCCCGCCCGCGCTCGCGCCCGTCAGGATATCGGGCAGTATGCGGAGTCTCAGATCGTGATCGCGTTCGATCCGAGCGATCATGTCGCGGTACACCATGGCGCTTGCCGATAGACGCGCTTCGACCGGCGCATGGTAACACCGGCTCGCCCGCGCAAGGTGCCAGACCTCCTTCGTTACGCCATGCATGTATACCGCGAGGCTGACCCCGCCGTAACACACAAGAGCAAGCCGCAATTCCTTCTGACGCATGGATATTATCTGTGCCGTGGATAGCCTGCGTTTGCAATTGCGTTCCGTAAATGTTCTCGATAATGGCGGGGGATGGCGAAGAGCAAGAAGCGGTATGTTTGTCAGGCATGCGGAAGCGTAACCCCGCGTTGGCAGGGGCAATGCCCGGACTGTGCGGAATGGAACTCGCTTGTCGAAGATGCGCCAGCGACCGTCTTTTCACAGAAGCATGACCTTTCGCGCGGCGGGCGCGGGATCGAGTTCGTACCGCTCAACAAACCGACGGAATTGCCCGTCCGGAAATCGACGGGGCTCGCAGAATTCGATCGCGCGCTCGGGGGAGGGCTGGTGCCCGGTTCTGCGGTGCTGATGGGCGGCGATCCTGGCATCGGAAAATCTACGCTCTTGCTCCAGACCGCAGCGACCATCGCGCGCGGCGGGAACGATGTTGTCTATGTCAGCGGCGAGGAAGCTGCCGGACAGGTCCGCTTGCGCGCAACGCGGCTAGGCGTGGCCGATGCGCCGATCCGGCTCGCCTCGGAAACGTCGGTGCGCGATATCCTGACAACATTAGGGCAGGGCGAGCCACCGGCGCTTCTGGTGATCGACTCCATCCAGACTATGCATTCGGATACGATCGAGGGCGCCCCCGGCACTGTGAGCCAGGTGCGGGGCTGCTCACTCGAACTGATCCGCTATGCCAAGGAAAACGGGACAGCTTTGGTGCTGGTCGGTCATGTGACCAAGGACGGCAACATCGCCGGGCCGCGTGTTCTCGAACACATGGTCGACGTGGTGATGAGTTTCGAAGGGGAGCGCAGCCACCAGTATCGCATCCTGCGCGCACTCAAGAACCGTTTCGGAGCGGTGGACGAGATTGGAGTGTTCTCGATGGCGAGCGAGGGGCTGGAGGAGGTCGCCAACCCTTCCATGCTGTTTCTTTCAGGCCGTGACCAGCCGCTTGCAGGCAGTGCGGTTTTTCCCGCGCTCGAAGGCACTCGCCCGGTGCTCGTCGAAATCCAGGCGCTCATCGTCCGGCTGCAATCGGGCGCGACGCCGCGACGTGCGGTCGTCGGGTGGGATAGTGGCAGGCTTGCCATGTTGCTTGCGGTTCTGGAATCGCGGTGCGGGCTGAACTTCAGCTCGGCAGAAGTATATCTGAACATTGCGGGTGGTTACCGGTTGGCTGACCCCGCGGCCGATGTGGCAGTGGCAGCAGCGTTAATATCGGCGCTCGCTGACAAGCCATTACCCGACAAGGCGGCATGGTTCGGCGAGGTTTCGCTCGCCGGGGAAATCCGGCCGGTGGCGCATTCGGATTTGCGCCTGCGCGAGGCGGCAAAGCTCGGTTTCACCAAGGGCTTCGGCCCATCCGATGCGAAGACCGGTTCGTCGAAGCTCAATTATCGCGGATTGGGACAACTTGCGAACCTCGTTGACCATGTGATGGGCAGCCAATAACCCTCCGCTACATGACGTTGTTCGACATAATCGTGCTGCTTTTCGTCGGGTTCGCGGCGATTGGCGGCTTCATGCGGGGGCTGGTACAGGAAGTCCTGTCGCTCGCGGCGTGGATCCTTGCAGCTTTCGCGGTGTACTATCTCCATGACCTCCTGACAGAGGCTCTTCGAAACATTTACGACGCTGAACCGGCAACCCCGCTGCTCGCATTCGTCCTGCTTCTGCTCATTCCTTATGCGGCGATGCGTGTCATCGCGAGCAATGCGGGCGAAGCATCGCGCAATTCCATCCTTGGCCCGATCGACCGTGTGCTCGGTTTTGGATTCGGCGCGGTGAAAGGTGCGCTCATTGTCGTCTTCGCATTTTCGATCGTCGCGCTCGGCTTCGATACCATCTGGGGTTACAAGGGCCGCCCGACCTGGATTACGACGGCGCGCACGTACCCGGCGGTGGATGCCTCGTCCAAGCAACTGGTCCAGATGATTGCAGAACGTCGCGCGCAATTGCAGCGCGAACAGGATGCGAGAAGCGGCTCCGGGCTGCAAGAGTAGGGCGATGGCGCAGGCCCCGGGTGCCAAGCTGTACTCGCCGCGCTTGCTGGCGTTATCGGCAGCACTCGCCGATTTTCCCCTCGATCCCGGCCTCTCCCGCGTTGCCGAAGCGCGATCTCGTACCTGCGGTAGCACCATCGCGTTGGGCATCGACACGGATCCATCGGGCGCGGTCGCACGCATTGGAATGCGCGTCAGCGCGTGCGCGGTCGGGCAGAGCTCTGCTGCGATTCTCGCTCTGGAAGCGCGGGGCAAGACGGCCACCGATTTTGACGAGGCCCACGCCCAAATCGCTGGCTGGCTGGAGGGCAGGGGCGAGCTTCCCGATTGGCCGGGTTTCGACGCACTCGAAGCCGCGCAGCCTTACAGCGGCCGTCATGGTGCGTTGCTGATGCCGTGGAAGGCCGCGCTCGAAGCGCTTTCCACCTGAACCGGCAGCGGCTAGGACTTTGCGCTGACAGGAAAAGCCCGGGTTACAAGGGCGATAAGGGGATCTGAGGGAACATGGCAGAAGCACAGGCGCTCGCGGACCGGGAGCCCACCGAAAACGAAATCAAGCTCGTTATCGGCGCATCGAGCGCCGGGACCATTTTCGAGTGGTACGATTTTTTCATCTACGGCACGCTCGCCTACATCCTGAAAGACGCATTCTACGATGTCGACGATCCGACGCTTGGCCTGCTGCTCGTCTGGTCGACCTTTGCCGTGGGTTTTGCTTTCCGGCCGATCGGGGCAATCCTGTTTGGTTTTCTCGGAGACAAGCTGGGGCGCAAATACACGTTCCTCGTGACCGTGACATTGATGGGGATCGCAACAGCCGGCGTCGGTCTGATCCCGACGGTTGGGTATCTCGAAGAGAACTACGGCGCGAGCTACGTGGTTATTGCGCCAGTTGTCGTAATCTTCCTTCGCGTGCTGCAGGGGCTCGCCTTGGGCGGAGAATATGGTGGGGCTGCGATCTACGTCGCGGAACATGCCCCTCCGGAAAAGCGCGGCTTCTACACCAGCTTCATTCAGGCAAGCGTTGTCGGCGGTTTTGTCCTGTCAATCATCGTGGTGCTCCTGTGCCGCTTCATCATCCCGGAGGACGACTTCAACTCTTGGGGCTGGCGCGTGCCGTTCCTGCTGTCGATCATTCTGCTGATCATCTCGCTCTGGATGCGCTTCAAGCTGTCCGAAAGCCCGGTGTTCAAAGCAATGAAAGAGGAGGGAGAGATTGCAGGGAATCCCTTCGTCGAAAGCTTCACCTATCCGGGCAACAAGAAGCGCATTTTCGTCGCGCTGTTCGGGGTCGCGGGTATCCTGACGACGATCTGGTACACGGCTTTCTTTTCCAGCCTCTCGTTTCTTAAAGGCGACATGCGGCTCGACGAGCTGACGGTTGAGATTATCCTGCTGATCGCCGGCCTCACTTCGATGAGTTTCTACCTCGTCGTTGGCAAATGGTCGGACAGGGTGGGGCGCAAGAAACCGATCATCATCGGTGCCCTCGCAACACTTGCGCTGTTGTTCCCGATTTTCTGGACGATGGGCAGCCTTGCGAACCCCGCGCTTGCCGAAGCGGCCGAGAGGAACCCGGTGGTCGTCACAGGCACGCAATGCGTCACCGATCCATTTGCCGAGCTTTTCGACCGCGAACAGACCGATTGCGGCAAAGTGTTGAGCACCCTGACGGCAAGCGGAGTGTCTTACACCGTAATCGAAGGCGGCGAACTGGGCGTAACGGTATCGGGCGAACCGATTCCGATAGCGCCGGAATGGCTGGAGGATGGCGCCGCGCGGACAGCTGGCCTCCAAAATGCTCTCAGCGAATATGGCTTCGATTTCTCCCGGCAGATTCCGCCAATAGCGAACATCATCGGCATTATCGCGATGCTGCTGGCGCTCGGCGTGCTCTCGGCGCTGACCTACGGATCGGTCGCGGCGCTCCTTTCGGAAATGTTTCCGCCGCGTATCCGGTACTCGTCCATGTCGATCCCGTACCACATCGGTGCCGGCTATCTCGGTGGGTTCCTGCCGCTGATATCGGGGATCATCGTTGCGAGCACCGGTAATGTCTATTCGGGCCTCTGGTACACCTGGGTTGTCGTCGCTTTCGGCGTGGTGATCGCGTGGTGGGGCCTGCCGGATGGGCCGCCAAGAGACTTCGCCGATGAAGTCGGCACCTGAAGCGCCCCCACCCGCACATCGCCTGCGGATTGACGCGGGAGCACTGGCGCATAATTGGCGCGCGCTCGATGCGTTGTCGGGCGAGGCTGCTGCCGGAGCTGCAGTCAAGGCGAACTGTTACGGCCTCGGCGCTGATCAATGCGTGCCCGTGCTGCGTGACGCGGGGGCAGAGGTGTTCTTCGTCGCTCACTGGAGCGAAGTGGCAGGCATCATTGCGCATGTTTCTCCCGAGCAGGTGGCGGTTCTTCACGGTCCGATGACACAGCAGGACGTGGCGTACGCCCGAAGCACGGGCGCAATCCCGGTTATCAATTCGATCGAGCAGGCGCAGCGATGGAATGAGCATGGCGGCGGCCCATGCCATCTGATGATCGATACCGGCATCAACCGGCTTGGGCTTCCTCCCGGTCAGCTGGGTGAACCTGCCGTCCAGGCGCTTCGGGTCGATACACTTATGTCCCATCTGGCATGCGCGGACGAAGACAGCGCGATGAATGCGCAGCAGCTCGCTTCCTTTCGTGCGGCCATCGGCATGGTCGGGCATGAACGATTGAGCCTGGCAAACAGCGCAGGAATTGCCCTTGGCCGCGAATTCGCGTTCGATCTGACCAGGCCAGGGCTTGCACTTTTTGGCGGTGTGCCGCGCCCGGAACTGGCCGATACGATCCGGCAGGTGGGCCATATCGAGGCTGCCATCATACAGGTGCGCGACATAAAGGCCGGAGACAGCGTCGGTTACAACGCGCAATTCACTGCCGATAGAGCGATGCGCGTTGGCACCGTTGCACTGGGTTACGCGGACGGGTTCCTTAGGGCGAGGGGTAAAGGGTGTTCGTTTCTCAACGAAGACCGCGAACTTCCCTTGCTCGGGAAAGTCTCGATGGACATGGTCGTCGTCGATCTCGCAGCTGCACCAGATTTGCGTGAAGGCGACTGGTTGGAAGTGCCCTTCGACTTACCCGATGCTGCGCGGCAAAGCTCTGTTTCGCAATATGAATTGCTTACCGTTCTTGGACAGCGTTTGCGCGGCGCCTAACGCGATGTTGCGCTGCACATTGTGCGAGTGCTAAGACCCGTAAAACAGCACGACACAGGGGTCAGGATGGCACGCAAGTCAGATACCGCTTCCGCAAGCGAAGCCGGCGATACGATCATCATCAAGAAGTACGCGAACCGGCGGCTCTACAACACCAGCTCTTCGAGCTACATCACGCTTGATGACCTTGCGAAGATGGTGCGCGAAAACGTCGAGTTCGTGGTTATCGATGCGAAGTCGGGGGACGACATCACGCATTCGATCCTGACCCAGATCATCATGGACGAAGAAGCGCACGGCGAGCAGATGCTTCCCGTTAGCTTCCTGCGCCAGCTGATCGGGATGTACGGCAATTCGATGCAGTCGCTGATGCCTTCCTATCTCGAAGCCAGCATGGCGAATTTCCGGCAGAACCAGTCGAAGATCCGCGAAGCTTTCGAAAAAGGCATGAGCGCAGGTCCGCTTGCCGCCATCCATGAAACCAACATGGCGATGATGCGTGCAGCTGCGGAAACCTTCATTCCGGGGCAGAGGAAAAAGCCGCCGGAGCCGACGGCGGAGAAGAGCTCGCAGGCCGAAATCGAGGCATTGCGCGAACAGATGGCCGTCATGCAAAAGAAGCTGGACGACTTGAGCAAGTAGCGGCAAGGCCGCGAGCCGACCCAGCCACCCAAAGCAGGAATGACCCAGTGTCCAATATCCGCCACGCCTTGCCCGTGAAGCGCGAAGACGATTTCGCGAAATGGTATCAGGAAGTCATCAGTGCCGCCGACGTGGCCGAGGAATCGGGCGTGCGCGGCTGCATGGTCATCAAGCCGTGGGGCTACGGCATCTGGGAACGTGTACAACGTCTTATGGATGACCGGATCAAGGCAGCCGGTGTTCAGAACTGCTATTTCCCGCTCTTCATCCCTCTTGCCAACTTCGAACGCGAGGCCGCGCATGTCGAAGGCTTTGCAAAGGAAATGGCAGTCGTCACGCACCACCGCCTGATTTCTGACGGGAAGGGCGGGTTGATCCCCGATCCCGAAGCGAAGCTTGAAGAGCCGCTCGTCGTTCGCCCGACTTCCGAGACAATCATCGGCGATGCCATGGCTCGCTGGATTCAGTCATGGCGAGACCTGCCCTTGCTGACAAACCAATGGGCGAACGTCGTGCGTTGGGAAATGCGTACACGCATGTTCCTGCGCACCAGCGAATTTCTCTGGCAGGAGGGCCATACGGCACACGCGACCCGCGAAGAGGCGCTTGAAGAAACCCAGCGCGCGCTCGAAATGTACCGTGCGTGCGTTGAAGAGGATCTCGCGCTGCCTGTGATTGCGGGTGAGAAACCCGAAAACGAGCGCTTTCCCGGCGCGGTCGAAACGTGGTCGATCGAGGCCATGATGCAGGATGGCAAGGCGCTGCAAGCGGGCACGTCGCACTACCTCGGCACGAATTTCGCCAAGGCTGCCGGGATCCAGTACCAGGACCGCGAGGGTACCCAGCAATTCTGCCATACGACCAGCTGGGGAACCTCCACCCGCATGATCGGCGGTGTCATAATGACCCATGGCGACGACGATGGCCTGCGCGTTCCGCCCCGTATCGCGCCGCACCAGATCGTAATCCTGCCGATGCTCCGCGAGAAACCAGAGGATGCTGCGATCCTGTCGTACTGCGAGGAGCTCCGAGCCGCGCTCGCCGAACAGTGGTGCATGGGCGAGAAAGTCCGAGTGCTGCTTGACAAGACACCAGGCAAGGCATCGGCCAAGCGATGGGATTGGGTGCGTAAGGGCGCGCCGGTCGTACTCGAAGTCGGCCCGCGCGACATGGAAAATGGGAAGGTCGCCGCGATCCGCCGTGACCGCCTATGGAACGCCGAAACCGGGAAGCTCGCGACTGCGTTCCCGGCAAAGGACGAGTTCGTGGCAGGTGCTTCCGCTCTGCTCGAGGAAATCCAGCACAATCTTTTCGCCGAAGCGCGCGAACGCCGCGATGCCAACATTACACGCGGCGTGACCGATTGGGGCGAGGTGCAGGACTTCTACAAGTCGAACGGAAAGTATCCGGGCTGGGTCGAGGTCCAGTGGTCGAAACCGACCGGTGCGGCGCTCGAGAAAGTTGTCGAGCAGCTAAAGGGTGAAAGGCTCACGATCCGCAACGTGCCGCGCGATGCCGAGCCTGCCGATGGCACCTGCATCTTCACCGGCGAGCCGGCGGTCGAAAGGGTGCTGGTCGCTCGCGCATACTAGGCAAATTAGCGAGGGCAGGGGGGCATCGTGCTGAATTCGATCAAGTACAACCTATCGCATCTCACCGACTTTTCCGGTCGGGATGCTCGGCAAACGTTCTGGTTTTACGTCCTGTTCCTGGTGATCGTGAATTTCGCGATCGGCCTGATCAGCTCGATCCCGCTCTACATCGGAATGGCGGGCCAGCTTATCGATGCAGCCTCCTCCGGTTCATCGGGCGCGGACCGGGGTGACGAGATCGCCGCCGGGATGGTTGAAAGCATGTCGGGCTATATCGAAACACAGGCCTGGATTGCAGCAGCGGTTGCGGTGGTCATGGTCGGTCTGTTGCTCGCATCGTTCGTCAGGCGTCTCCACGATGGCGGGTTTCCGGGCTGGATCGCCGCGATACCGGTCGCGACCCAGCTGTTCACAGCAGTCTATAACATCATGGTTGTCGACGATGTGATCGCAATCATGGGCGACATGATGAAGCCGGAAAACCAGGCTAACGCGATGGCGATGCAGGCGGAAGTTGCGCCCTACAGCTGGGTCGCTTGGATTGGATATCTTGTCGTGATCGGCTTCGGCGTTGTCGGGTCCAATCAGGGACCGAACAAATATGGCGGCGAGCCGGTTCGACACTGACACTTGCGCGCAGGCGACGTGCGCGGCACAGATGCGCGCATGATCAAACGCATCGCACTTGCCGCCGCCTTATTCTCGACCCCGCTAGCCGCCGACGATCACACGTCCCCCGCCACGGACGACCAGCTCGCGGAGCAAGTGTCCGAAGAGCGCCTTCGCGCCGACATGGATACGATCGTAGGATTTGGCACGCGCCACACGCTTTCCTCACAAACCGATCCCGAACGCGGCATCGGCGCTGCGGTCAATTGGGCGCTCGAAGAATTTCGCCGCATCGGTTCGCGCTGCGACGATTGCCTCGATGTCCAATCGGTCGAGCGCGTGGTCGAGCCAGACGGCCGCCGCATTCCCGAACCCACACTGATCCGCAATGCAGTTGCCATCCAGCGCGGGACCGAGCGACCCGACGAGGTCATCATCGTGCAAGGGCATTACGACAGCCGCGTCACCGATCCGCTGAACGGTACCGACGATGCGCCCGGCGCAAACGACGATGGCTCGGGCAGCGTCATGATCCTCGAAGCGTCGCGCATCCTTTCGCAGCAGCGATACCCCTCGACCATCATTTACGCATTGCTGACGGGTGAGGAGCAAGGCCTATACGGCGCGCGCATTCTCGCCGACTGGGTCGAGGAACAGGGCATGACGGTAAAGGCGGTGCTCAACAACGACATGATCGGGAGCGCATGTGGATCAGACGGCTATTGCGACTTCGAACACGTTCGCGTGTTTTCCGAAGGGCCGCGTGCGGATTCGACCGAGCGGCTGCGCGCCCGCCAGCGCCGTTTCGGCGGAGAAAACGACATGCCGGGTCGCAATCTTGCAAGATGGCTGGGCGCTGTCGCGGCGGCTAACCCGACAGGTATGCAGGTTCGCCAGATCTGGCGCACAGACCGGATGGGGCGAGGCGGTGACCAGATACCGTTCCTCGACAAGGGATATCCGGCCCTGCGCATCGCGGTTTCGGTCGAGGATTACGAGCACCAGCATCAGGACTTGCGCACGGAAAACGGCGTCACCTACGGCGATACGGTGGATGAAATCGATTTCGATTATCTGAAGCGTGCCTCGCAACTCAACGTCCGCGCCCTGCACCTGCTCGCCCTATCCCCAATGCCTCCCGCCGTCACGGCTGATGCTGCGGTAAGGGTCGATACCGCGCTCCGCTGGGACAAGGTCGAGGGCGCCGATCGCTACGTGATAAAGGCCCGCCGTACCGACGAGCCCTATTGGCGCAAGGTGATGCCCCATGGCACCCGTGGCGAGGACATTCGCGACATTGTAACCGGCACCGATGAGCCGAAGATCGCAATTGCCGTCCCACTTCGCGGTGATGATTGGCTCTTCGGCGTCTCGGCCTGCAATGGCCAGTATTGTTCGCCCGTTTCCAGCGCCGTCCCTGGTGGTGCATTCGAACCGGTGGCAAGGCCGGCCAACGACGACTAGCGGGTGACAGCGACTGAGCACTCGTTCATAGGGCGCGCATATGGCGAAACGCTCCCCCAAACGCCCTGCCGGCATGCCCACGCGCGAACAGGTGCTCGAATTCATCCAGACCTCGGATACCCCGGCGGGCAAACGCGAGATCGCCAAGGCGTTCGGTCTCAAAGGGCAGGAAAAAATCGCGCTCAAGCGATTGCTCAAGGACATGGCCGAGGAAGGCCTGATCGATGGCAAGAAGACCGCTTATCATCGTATGGGCGGCGTACCCAAGGTCACCGTTCTGCGCGTGATCGAGATAGAGGATGGCGAACCGATCGCGATCCCCGACAACTGGTCGCCCGATTCGCCTGAGAAACCTCCGCGTCTGACATTGAAAGAACAGAAGGGGCGGGGCGGGAAGCGTGCGCCGGCACTAAAACGCGGCGACCGAGTTCTCGCCCGGACCGAGGAGCGCGAAAGCAGTTGGGTCGCGCATCCAATGAAAAAATTGCCCGCGCGCACGGAAGGCCTGATGGGCGTCGTGGAAATCGATGGAAGCGGGCAGGCATGGCTCGCCCCCGTCGACAAGCGCGTGCGCAACTCAGCCAAAATCGTCGATATCGGCGAAGCGAATGCGGGCGAACTGGTAATCGCCGAACGGGTTGGGCGCTCCGAATGGTCGGGCGTGAAGGTCATCGAGGTCGTCGGTGACCCGATTGCGCCGAAGAGCTTCAGCCTCATTGCCATAGCCAAGCACGGCATACCGCACGTTTTCCCCGATGCCGTGCATGAAGAAGCGCGCCGCGCTGCCAACCTCAAACTGTCCGAGAGTAAACGCGAAGATCTTCGAGATTTTCCCATCGTCGCTATCGACCCCGCCGATGCGCGTGACCATGACGATGCGATCTGGGCCGAGCCGGACGGGAAGGGTGGCTTCAACGCCCTCGTCGCCATTGCCGATGTTAGCTTTTATGTCCGCCCCGGCTCTGCTCTCGACAAGGAAGCGCGGAAACGCGGCAACTCGGTCTATTTCCCCGACCGCGTCGTTCCGATGCTTCCCGAAATCCTCTCCGCCGACGTTTGCTCGCTTCGCGAAAACGAGGACCGCGCGGCGATGGCCTGCCACTTCCACATCGACGCCGAGGGCAAGGTCGATGACTTCCGCTTCAGCCGCGCCATCGTTCGCATCCATCACAACATACCCTACGAGGACGCGCAGGCTGCGATCGACGGTGGCAGTCCGCCTCAATATCTCGAGCATCTATGGGCCGCGTGGCGGGCGCTCGAGGCTGCGAGACACAAGCGCGATCCTTTGGAACTCGAACTGCCCGAGCGCCGGGTAGTTCTGAACGACGAGGGCCAGATTGCGGAGATCGCCATCCGCGAACGGCTCGATGCTCACCGCGTGGTCGAGGATTTCATGATCTCGGCCAACGTTGCCGCAGCCAAGGCGCTTGAAGCCAGGAACTCGCCGGTGGTCTACCGCGTCCACGAACCGCCAAGTCGCGAGAAGCTGATCGCGCTTCGCGATTACCTCCAGACCATGAACCGCAAGCTTGCATTGGGGCAGGTCATCACGCCGAGCCTCTTCAACCGCATGCTCAAGGATGTTTCGGACGAATCCGAAAAGGCACAGGTGATGGAGGCTGTGCTACGCACACAAACCCAGGCCTATTACGGTCCTGCCAATGCGGGGCATTTCGGCCTCGCTCTCGGCTCGTATGCGCACTTTACCTCGCCGATCCGACGATATGCGGACTTGCTCGTGCACCGCGCCTTGGTCGATGCCTACAATCTTGAGCAACCCAGACCGCCGGGTTCGCTGCCCGACACGACCGGGCTATCGGACAAGGACCGCAAGAGCCTGCAGGAAATTTCCGACGCCATCAGCCAGACCGAGCGGCGTGCAATGGAGGCCGAGCGCGACACGATTGACCGCTATGTTGCAGCGTGGCTTTCGGGCAGGGTAGGCGAGACTTTCGAAACGCGTATCACCGGCGTGCAGGGCTTCGGTTTCTTTGCGACCATCGTGGGCCTGGGTGGAGACGGACTGGTGCCGATTTCGACGCTGGGCGGAGAATACTTCCGTCACGACGAGGCGGCGCAGTCGCTTATTGGCGAAAAGTCGGGAACGACCTACTCTCCCGGCGACCGGCTCGAATTGAAGCTCGCCGAAGCCAATCCGTTGACCGGCGCTCTCAAATTCGTTTTGCCGGATCAGGACGCGCAGGCGATCGATAGTCGCGGAGGTCGACCCCCGGCGAAAAGGCGGGGGCAGGGTGGTCCCAGGAAGGGCAAGTACACCACCGGCAAGCGAGGGCGCCCGGGAAATATCCGCCATCAGGGGCGCAAGCGAAAATAGTGACGCAGCCTTTCGGCGGCAGACCTCGGTTACATCAAGAGAAATGATTACCCGAGCCGCGAAACGCTTTCCTAGGCGTGATCGCTGTCTTTTTCGTCGTAATTGGCGGGGATGATGTAAAGCGGGCACGGCAGCTCGCCCGCATGTGATGAAAAGTGCGTGACGAGAGGGCCGGGTGATCCGCCCTTCGCCGCTCCCAGGATCAACGCCGCAACTTCGTCATGCGTGTCCAGAAACTCGCTGACGATCTTCTGGCCGTTGCCGATCTTGACCGAGATCGTCGGCATTATTCCGCTCTCCGCAAGAAGATTGCCCGCCACAGCATGCGCTAGCATTTCGGCACGGTCGCGCGCTTCCTGCTCGATCGTTGCCTGCACGGTCCCGAATGCATTGAAATTCTGTTGCGGGACCAGAGCAAGGATATGCACCGCGCCATCGACCGCAGCCGCGCGCCGCGCCGCAAAGCGCAAGGCTGCACGCGATTCCTCGCTATCGTCCGTCACCACCAGGAATGTGCGCATCGTGGCCCTCCTTTGCGGGCTATCCAATCAAATGGTTTCGTATGCAAGGTCTTGCCCGAAGCCTGTGGATTCGTCACAGACGTAGCGGAAACGTCGCAAGAGGGACCGACACGTCAATGCCGATAGAAATCAAGATGCCCGCGCTGTCTCCCACCATGGAAGAAGGCACGCTCGCCAAGTGGCTGGTGAAGGTCGGGGATACGGTTCAGTCGGGCGACATCATGGCCGAGATCGAGACCGACAAGGCGACGATGGAATTCGAAGCGGTCGATGAGGGCACTCTGGCGGCGATTGTCGTCGATGAGGGCACGGAAAACGTCGCTGTCGGCACGGTGATCGCGCTGCTTGCCGAGGATGGCGAGGACGTAGGCGATGTGAGCGCGCCCTCCGGCGAAGCGGTGCCAACACCAGCACCAACACCTTCTCCCGCGCAATCGGACGGAGGGCCCGCCGCCACGCCGACGGCACGAAAGCTCGCCGAGGCCGAGGGTGTGGACCTTGCGACAATCGAGGGCACCGGCCCCAAGGGCAAGATTACCAAGGGCGATGTCGAGGGTGCGATTGGCGGAGGCAGCGCGCCAGCGCCGTCGCCAGCGCCTGCTCCAGCCCCGGCGCCCGCACCTGCGCCCTCTGGTGACCGCATAATCGCTTCGCCGCTTGCCAAGCGTATCGCCGAGCAAAAAGGCATCGACCTTTCCAAGGTGACAGGCACCGGACCCAATGGTCGCATCGTCAAGGCCGACGTCGAGAGCTTCGAACCGGGCGCCGCCGCCGCGCCATCGCCTGCCGCGGCAACACCGGCTCCTGCGCCCGCAGCCCAGCCCGCCACGGAATATGACGCGCCGTACGAAGAGCAGAAGCTCAACAATGTCCGCAAGGTCATCGCGCGCCGCCTGACCGAGGCGAAGCAGCAGATCCCGCACATTTACTTGACGGTCGATGTCCGGCTCGATCCGCTGCTGAAGCTGCGCAAGGAACTCAATGCATCGCTCGAGGCGGACGGCGTCAAACTCTCGGTCAACGATCTCATAATCAAGGCGCTTGCCCGTGCATTGCAGCGCGAACCGCAATGCAATGTCTCGTTCCAGGGCGACGTGATGCATCAGTATTCGCGGCAGGATATCTCCGTGGCAGTCGCGGCTCCTTCGGGCCTCATCACCCCGATCATCCGCGATGCCGGGCGCAAGGGCCTGGCCGAAATCTCCACCGAGATGAAGGATCTCGCCGGCAAAGCGCGCGAGGGCAAGTTGCAGCCGCACGAATACCAGGGCGGCACGGCCTCGCTTTCCAACCTCGGCATGTTCGGCACCAAGCAGTTCGACGCGGTCATCAACCCGCCACAGGGTATGATCCTCGCGGTCGGTGCGGGCGAGCAACGCCCCTATGTGGTGGATGGCGCGCTCCAGGTCGCGACTGTTATGAGCGTGACGGGCAGCTTCGACCATCGCGCGATCGATGGTGTGGACGGCGCGAAACTGCTCGACCAGTTCCGCAGCCTGATCGAAAACCCGATGGGATTGGTGGTATAGCGGGGCCATGGCCCGACTTACTTTCCTCTTGATTGCCGCCGGACTGTCTCTTTCGGCGTGCTCCGGCGATGCCAGCGACCGAGACTCCGCCGGCGGCCCGACCGCGCGAACATTGCCCGAAGTTGCAGCCCAGCCCGTCCGAATCGGCTTCGATGGACCGCGCTTCGATGCCTGCGCCGGTTATGGAGTAGTGACCAACCTCAACCCGCGCGGCGACAATTACCTGTCCGTGCGCGCCGCTCCCAATGGCAATGCTGAGGAGATCGATCGGCTTGGCCCGAACAAGGGTGTTTCAATGTGCCAACAGGTCGGGAACTGGATCGGGGTTGTCTATGCTGAGGAAGGCGAGGAGGGCGAGGGCATCGACCGCTGCGGCACCGGCTCACCAGTTCCTAACGTGCGCGTCTATGAAGGTCCGTGCAAATCAGGCTGGGTTAACGAGAACTTCGTCGAGCTGGTTGCGGGATAGACGTTGCAAAATCGCGATCCCCTCATCCGCGCGACGGCGATGCCGACCGATCTCAACCCCTATGGTGGGGTGTTCGGCGGGTGGCTCATGGCGCAAATGGCGCTTGGCGCTGGGTCGCTTGCGAGCCGGGTAGGGAAGGGCAAGGCGGTGGTCGTCCACGCGACCGATTTCGCCTTTCCGGGCGCGATGGAAGTGGGCGACGAGCTCAGCATCTATTGCGAAATCGTGAGGACCGGGAATACCTCGCTCACCATCCTTGCCGAAGGCTTCTCGCGCGAACGCAATGGTGATGCGACAACCAAGGTTTCGCAAGGCACGTTCAAATTCGTCTTGCTCGATGAGAATGACAGGCCGCGTGCGGTCTCGGAGACAATCGCATGAGCATTTTCCTACATTGCTTGGCGAGGGTAGCCTCCACGGCCCGCGAGACGCATTGCGTTGCCCCCGAAAGCGCGTTCGTGTTGGATAAGTGTCAACTTCGCATTTTTGAACCAAGTATCTGATTGCAAGAGAAGAAATGTCGAACATCTTGGGTGAGACAGTGTCAACTTTGTCAACTTCGACCGATCTCTCCATTACCTGAAGGCTGATTGAAGAATGTCCAATTCCTACGATGTGATCGTCCTCGGCTCGGGTCCCGGCGGCTATGTCGCCGCGATCCGCTGCGCTCAGCTGGGCCTGAAGACCGCGATCGTCGAGCGAGAGAATCTCGGCGGCATCTGCCTCAACTGGGGCTGCATCCCTACCAAGGCGATGCTGCGCTCGGCCGAGATCAAGCACTACATGGACCATGCGAGCAGCTACGGCCTCAAAGTCGCAGGCGCGATCGAGGCCGATCTCGATGCCATCGTCAAGCGCAGCCGAGGGGTGGCGAAACAGCTCAACCAGGGCGTTGCGCACCTGATGAAGAAGAACAAGATCGCCGTTCACATGGGGGAGGGCACGCTGACCGGCGCGACCTCGCTGACGGTGAAGGGCGACAAGGGTGAGGAGAAGCTCACCGCCAAGCACGTAATCGTCGCTACCGGCGCTCGTGCGCGCGACCTCCCATTCGCGCCTGCCGACGGAAAGCGCGTTTGGACCTACCGCCACGCAATGGTGCCGCCCGAAATGCCGAGCAAGCTGCTGGTGATTGGATCGGGTGCGATCGGCATAGAGTTTGCGAGCTTCTACAACGACATGGGCGTCGAAGTTACCGTCGTCGAGATGCTCGACCGCGTCGTGCCAGTCGAGGACGCGGACGTTTCGACGTTCCTTGAGAAGAACCTCAAGAAGCAGGGCATGACTATCATGACCGGCGCGGGTGTCGAAGACCTGAAGGTTGGCGACAAGGGCGTGACTGCCAAGATCAAGGACAAGTCGGGCAAGGTCGATACGAGCGAATTCAGCCACGTGATCGTCGCGATCGGCATCCAGCCCAACACCGAGAATATCGGGATCGACAAGCTCGCGGAAATGGATCGCGGGTTCATCCAGATAGACCCCTATGGTCGCACCAAGACCAAGGGCTTGTGGGCCATCGGCGACTGCACGCCGGGGCCGTGGCTCGCACACAAGGCGAGCCATGAGGGCGTCACCTGCGCCGAGGCGATTGCGCAGGATCTCGGCAATAAGGACGTCCACCCGCACCCGCTCGACCGCAACAACATCCCGGGCTGCACCTATTGCCACCCACAGGTCGCCAGCGTCGGCATGACCGAGACAAAGGCGAAGGAAGCGGGATACGAGGTCAAGGTCGGCAACTTCCCTTTCATCGGCAACGGCAAAGCCATCGCGCTGGGCGAGGCGGAGGGTTTCATCAAGACCGTGTTCGATGCGAAGACCGGCGAATTGCTCGGCGCGCACATGGTCGGGGCCGAGGTAACCGAGCTGATCCAGGGTTACACGGTGGGCAAGCAGCTCGAGACGACCGAAACAGAGCTGATACAGACGGTATTCCCGCACCCGACGCTGTCCGAAATGATGCACGAAAGCGTGCTCGACGCCTATGGCCGGGCGCTCCATTTCTGATGGGGAAGGGCGAGGATGAAGGGAGCGACCCTTTCCTCACGAAAGAGGACCTGATCGCTCATATGAAGGGCAAGATGTTTCCCAAGGGGAAGCAATTCGCGCCCTCGCTCGTCATGTGGGGCGATCCGCATGGCGAGGAGCACGACATCGACAACCTCGAACATATGTCGAAGCCCGACGACGATGAATTGGAAGATTAGGCCAACAGTCTGCTGGCGTGCGCTTTAAGCGACCTTGCGATTATCCTCGCCCGGTTGCTTTCTCTCGAACGAAGTCTCCGAGGGCCAGCCGAAGTAGTAACCTTGGAAGCAGGTGCAGCCAAGTTTGCGCATCGCTGCGGCTTGTTCGTCCTGCTCGATGCCTTCCGCGGTCACAACCATGTCGAGCGTGCGGGCGAGAGAGACGATCGCGGTCACGATTGCCTGGCTCTTCACTGAGCCACCCGATGCGGCCTGGACGAATTCGCGGTCGATCTTGATCATCGAGAATTGCATTTTCTCGATGTAATTGAGCGAAGAATATCCGCGTCCGAAGTCATCGAGGGCGAAGGAGACACCAAGCTCGCTGAGGCTCTTGATCAGAGATTCAAGTTCTTCGTCCATCTCGAGAACGACGCTCTCGGTGATCTCGAGCAGCAGGCGATCGGGCGAAAGTCCACTCGAAGCGAGCGCTTCAACGACCGTGCTCAGGAAACCGCGGTGGGTTAGCTGGAGCGCCGAGACGTTGACGCTGAGCTTGACGTGCTCCGGCCAGGTCGTCGCCTTCTTGCAGGCGGTCCGCAAAAGCCATTCGCCGAGCGGCTCGATCAGCAGGGCCTCTTCTGCGATCGGAATGAAGGTGCTGGGAGGAACCGCGCCACGCTCCGGGTGGGTCCAGCGCATCAACGCTTCGTAACAGCGTACGCTGGTGCCGTCGCTGTTGACGATAGGCTGGTAGGAAACCGAGATTTCGCCGCGCTCGAGTGCATGGCGGAGGTCGAATTCGATCTGCGCACGCTCTTCGAGCTCGCCGCGCATCGCCTGTCGATATGTGACGAAGGTCCCGCGACCGCGATTCTTCGCTTCGTACAGTGCAAGGTCGGCATTGGTCATCAGAACACTGGTTGAAGAGCCGTCGCGGCCGATTTCGGCCATGCCAATCGAGGCGCCAACAGTAACGTCCTTGTCCTCGATGTCGTAAGGTGCGCTTACCTTTTCGATGATTGCACCAGCGATTACACCGGCTTCCTCGAGATTGCTCGGGTGCGGGATGAACAGGCCGAACTCGTCACCGCCAAGGCGACCGATAACTGCGCGTTCGCCGGCAGCCTCGCGGAAGCGCTTCGCAACTTCGACCAGCAGTGCATCGCCGACGGCGTGACCGTATACGTCGTTGACCTGCTTGAAGCGGTCGAGGTCGATGAGCATAAGGACGCCGCGCTTGCCGTCTTCCATGCATCCCTTTGCTTCACGGTCAAGCAGGTGGCGGAAGTGGTCGCGGGCGAACAGGCCTGTCAGCCCGTCATGCTGCGTCACATAGGTCAGCTTTTCGTTGGCCGCCTTGATAGCCGCACGGTTGCGGTTGACGGTCCGCAAGATCGCGAGTGCGATCAGGAAGGCGAAAATGACAAGCGCGATGCCGGTCGAAAGAAGGTAGTTCTGGTTCTGCGCGGTCGCGAGACGGGCCTCGTTGGCTTCCTTTTCCGCTGAGAGCTTGGAAATGCGCAGCTCGCGGTTTTCAGCATCGAAACGTGCGCCAAGCAGTGCGTTATTGGCCTGCGCGGAGAGATCGCGCGCCTGACTGTCGATTCGGTTGAATGCGGCCATATGCTCTGCGGCAAGGCGGTATTCGCCGGTACGCGAATAAACCTGGTACGCGGTTTCGTGGAAATCGCGGAAATAGGGTGAGGTTTCGGACAGATCCTGATCGCGGAATGCGAGGCCCATATGCCTTTGCGCTGCGGAAACATCGCCGCGCTCGTAAGCCACCTGGGCCTTGACACCGTGAAGGAAAGGCACCCAGTCGGGAGCCTCGCGTACGGCAAGACGCATTCCTTGGGCAACGCTCTGTTCGGCTGCAGCCAGCTGTCCATTTAGAAATTGGGTCGACGCGATGTTGGTTAGGATCCGCGCCTCGAGCATCTGGCTGCCCATCTTGCCCGCAACAGCGAGGGCGAGTTGGAATTCCTTTTCCGCCTCGTCGAAACGGCCAAGTTCCTTCAGTGCATTGCCGCGGTTGTTGTGAGCGGAAAGCGAAAGCGCATTGTCCTCCGGGTAGACCGTCGTGGCTTCGCGGTAATAGCTCAGGACCCGCTCGTAGTCGCGCGCATCCGAATAGAGCGAACCCATGTTCTGAAGCACGATCGCCTGGCTACGGGCTTCGCCCAAGGCCTTGTATCGGTCATGCGCCATCTGGAAGCTCGAAAGCGCTTCACCATACTTGCCGTTGGCGGCCTGCAGGCCAGCCTTCGATCGCAGAAGGTCTGCCAGGAGCTTTTCCTCCGGCGCGATACGTGCCGCTTCGGCAAGCGCTTCTTCTATGATCTTTTCGGCTTCGGGCGCGCGGTTGAGACGCATGAGCGCCTCGCCCTGCAGCCATTTCGCTGTCAGTCTCGCAAGCGCTGGGTCGTCCTTGCTAGTGTCTGCCTGTTTTTCCGCTTCGAGGGCCGATTTGAGCGCGGCAGCTGAATTGCCCATCATCTGCGACTTCGCAGCGCTAATGCTCTTTTCGTAAGGCGTTGGGGTAGGGGCGTCCTGTGCGGCAACGATTGCCGGGCTCGCAAGAAGAAGCGCAGACGCAAGAATTGCGTATGTTTTTGCATTCCCCTTCATTAGAGCCCCCATTCTTTGCACCTGGCGCTTGTATACAGCCCGCCCATTGTTCGCTGGTAAGCGAGTTTGGTTTGCAAACGGTTTAGAACCGCAGTCCGAAGTTGGCGCCGATCATGAAGCTTTCGTCATCGCCTTCGGTGCCGCTTGAGATGTAGCGTGTGACAAGTCCGAACTCGCTCGTCTCGGTGACCGGGGTCGCGTAGACGATCTCTGCGGTGTTGCGGCGCTTGGTCGTGATCCCGATGGTCTGGGTCACGAGGCCGCGCTCGCCGGTGACACGGTCGACCACCTGCTCGCTGGTAAGTTCCAGCTCGCCGCGCTCGATATTGAGCGGCTGGCCGACAGAGACGCGAAGCACGTCCTTCTCACCCATCACCCCGCGCTTGTTCACCGAGAACTGGCCCGCGGTGCTCAGCGCGCGGGTCGAGGTTGCGAGCAGCTGGCCGCCTGCCACATCGGTCGCACCGCCGGTGGCCGACAGGTCGAACGAGAGGCCATCGCCCATGTCGAGCGAGGCGGTGAGCGTGACAGCGTCGGTCACCGAACCGTTGCCGAGCAGTGCATCGACGCCGGTTTGCGAGCCGAGGATCGCATCCTTCTCATCGAGGCGGGTCCACTGGGCACCGAGGGTAAAGCCCTTGGCAACCTGCTGTTCGAGACCGACGGTGATGGCTTCGGCTTCGCGCGCACCCAGCTGGCGCTGGATCGTGCGATCGAGTTCGGAGGCGCCTTCGAGATCTTCGTAGTCCTCGCGGTCCTTGCTGTAGCCGAAGCTCAGCGTGGTGGCGTCTGCCAGCTTGTAGGAAGCCCCTGCGAACACTTCACCCGAAGCAAAGCCCAGGACCGGGTTCACGCCGCCGGTGGCATAATCGTGATCGCTCATGATCCCGAACTCGCCGCCCGAAAGCGCCAGCGCGCCCTGGCCGTGACCCAGCGTGAACGACATCTGCCCGTTCGGCGTGGTCAGCGTGGCGGCGTTATGCACCGGACGCATCGCGCCGTCCTGCGTGAAGCGCGGAGCGATCGCATCATAGCGCATCGTCCACTGCCCTCTGGTCTCACCCGTGTTCGAACGGATCTGCGAGACGCCAAGCGTGCCGTCGCCATCGCTGTCAGCGCCGTTCGAAAGCAGCCAGTTGGCAAAGCGATCCGAGACAAAGTCCTGCATCCGCTGCCAGCCATGGCCGAGAACGTTGGAGGAGGTACCGTACTGGAGCGTCGACATCGGGATAGTGAAGTCGCGATAGGTGCCGCCGATATTCTCGAAAGCGGTGAAGTACACCCCATTGGTTTCCCACCAGGCCGGAACACCGCCATTCAGCAATTCTGTAGCCGAAACAACCTGCTGACTTGCAGTGTTGCTATAGAGATAGAACTGCAGCGCGTTGAAATCGAGCGGCGACTGCGAAGCAGCCACATCGAGCAGGCCGTGACCGTAAACCGGATCCACACCAGGCGCACCCAAATCCTTGGCAGAGCGAAGAATGATATCCTTGGTTTCGTGCGGCGCATCGGCAAGCCAGGGCCAACGATCGTGGAGGAGGGCCACTGCGCCTGAAACCAGCGGTGCCGCAAACGACGTACCCGAGCGGCGGACGAGCCCGCCATTCCCGTCATCGACAAGCAGGAATTCGCCAGGTGCAACGAGGAAGTGGTTCATCAGTTCGTTGCCGGCGCGACACACACCATTGTCTAGCAGGCAGGTCGTGCCCGGACGGTTCGAAAAGCCCGAAACCTCGCCGGTCAACCCGACCGAACCAACAAAAATGGCGGCCGTGTCTTCGTCAACCGAGCTTGTGCCCGAGGACAATGACCAGAGATTGAAATAGTTGCCGACTGCGTTCGCACTGGCATAACCCCATTCAATGTCAGTCGATTGGGTAATTCCATCGTTGCCGGCAGCGATTACGTAAACCGTCGATCCGTTGAAGAGCTTGATGTCGGATCGCTTGAAGACATCGGCGAGCCCTTGGGATGCGACCCAACCGCTTTCGCCGAGCGACAGGTTGATGACACTTGCGCGGCCGGGTTCGCCTTTGAGCGTGTCCCAGAATGCGGAACCCTTGATGGTCCAGATGCCTAGTGCGACATCATTCCATGTTGCAGAACCGTCAAGCCCGAACGGGTTGTAGGCGGTTACCCGTGCTTGCGGGGCGATGCCCATCACGCCTTCACCGTCGTGCGCTCCGAAAATGAGGCTAGCAACTCCGGCACCGTGGCCGTGCAACTTGGTCTTGGAGCCGCCTTTCCAGAGGATGTTGTCGAGAAGGTCGCCTTCGCTGCCAAAGCTGGAATCGACCACGCCCACGATAGTGCGTACGCCGGAGCCTTGGATTTGTGTGATCGAAGGGGTCCAGTTCGCGGTCGCCATCCAGTGATCGACTGCATCGACACCCGAATACTGATTCAGGCTGTCATGCCAGTCGAGGTAGAATGCAGCTCGCTCGGCGGCAGATTTAGCCAGCGTGCGCTTTGCATTGCCGGTGTTTGCAAGATCGATCCCGTGGCGAGCGAGAATATCGGCAACGAAACCGTCACGGAAGCTCCTGCCGGTTTTGAGCCGGTATGCCTCGCCGAACTGGGCCTCTGCCTGCGCGATCAATGCCTCGAAGGAGTTGCGGATCCTGTTCGGCGTACCGTCGAAAGTGATGTTCACATAGCCGGTGTTGCTAATGGTATACTGGAGGCTGGACCAGTTGGCTTCGGTAGTGCTGATCTGCGCGCTGGCCGATTGCCAGAACTTACCGAGAGCTGCGAGATCTCCGTTATCGAAGGCAATGATATCGCCCCAGAATGCGTCGATGTCGCCGTAGAACGGGCTGATATCGCCCCAGAACGCATCGATGTCGCCATAGAAGGCATCGATATCGCCATAGAATGCGTCGATATCGCCGTAGCGCGCCTCGAGCCCCCTGGTCGTGACCACGCGATTAGTCGCCGTGAAGTTTGCCTCCGCAACGGCAGGTGCAGGGAGGCTGACAAGAGCGTCGGTCGGCACCAGCACCGCTGCGTCAGCAACCAGCCCGCTTGGTACTTCGACATTGTAAGCACCCGACGCCGCAGGTTCGGCGTCGGGTGCCTCTTCAGCTATTTCCGGCAGAGCGAGCAAGGCAGGCTCATTCGCATGCGCCGTGCTGGCGAGCGAAATGGCAACTGCAAAAGTCGCGGTGCTGAATGACAATGACTTCATGGCTTAAATCCAGTTCTGCGGATGCACGAATGCATCTGTGACGAGCGTGATTTAGCCGAGGAGGTTTGGGCGTTACGTTTGCGAAGAGGGTTAAAATAGTAAGAAGTTTGAAGGTTTGGTGAAGAGCTCCATTAGCAACCTGGCGAAGTTTCAAAGGCCGCAATCCGCCGCGTGCAAAGCCTAAGTTTTCGTAAATGCGACGAAACGCTGACGTCTGGAAAAACCTTACTCCCGTCGGCGGAGTTAGTCCTCGCCTGCTCAAAGTGACGTCAAACGCGGGGTGATTCGCCAAACAGCAGCTATCCGGGTGCGATCGGTTCTCCGATCGGTCGGGGATCGTGGCGGACAGGGTGGGATTCGAACCCACGAAGGGCTTGCACCCTTGCCGGTTTTCAAGACCGGTGCATTCAACCGCTCTGCCACCTGTCCGCTGCTGAGGCGCGCTAATCGCATAAATTGGCTTTGTCACGCATTTCGAGCCGCAAACCGGCCTGATATTCAGACATTTCGGCGGATGCAGGTTGGTTCGGATATTGGGTGTTCATCTGAAATGTGAGAGGAGAGGGGATGATCAAGAAAACGCTGCTGTCCGCACTCGCGCTATTTGCTCTCTCATCCCTGCAAACGCCTGCATTGGCGCAGGCTTCCTCGGTCGATGGAATATCTTTCGATGCTTATCTCGAAGTTCTCAAAGCCAGAGCCAGGGCAGAGGGGGTGAGCGAGGCGACGATCCAGCGCATGACCTCCGGACTCGAACCCAACGATCGAGTTATCCGTCTCGATCGCGGGCAACCGGGACGACCCACGAGGCGGGGTTATCCTGCGATGGCTCCTTACATCGCCACGCACGTCAATTCGGTGCGCATCGCTGGCGGGAGGTCTGTGTATCGCAACAACCGCTCGACCCTAAAGGCAGTAGAGGCGCGTTACGGCGTTCCGGCAGAAATCATCGTCGCCATCTTCGGTCACGAAACGAGCTACGGGCGAATTCGCGGGAATTTCGACCTTTCCCGAAGCCTTGCAACACTCGCTTGGGAAGGACGGAGGAGGGACTTGTTTTCCAATGAATTCATTGCGTTGATGAAGGTCGCTGACAAAGGATATTCGCGCAGTCAGCTGGTCGGAAGTTATGCGGGGGCTTTTGGCAACCCGCAATTCCTTCCGTCCGTTTACTTGCGGTTGGCCGCCGATGGGGACGGGGATGGACGCGCCAACATCTTCACCAATCGTGCCGATACGTTCGCATCCATCGCGAACTATTTCCGCGATGCTGGCTGGCGGACAGGGCAACCGTGGGGCGTTCGAGCCTATGTCCCGCGCGGCTTCGATGTCGATGCATACAAGACCAAGCTCAAGGCGCAGGTCTGTCCGCGCGTTCACGAGCGACACAGCCAGTGGAAGACCGTGGCCGAATGGCGTGAGCTTGGCGTTCAGCCGCAAGGACCTCTTCCGGACGACACACTTGTTTCGCTCTTCCAGCCCGATGGCCCCGGTGAGCCCGCTTGGCTGCTAACTGGGAACTACCGCGTGATCCTCGAATACAATTGCTCGAATTACTACGCGATGAGCGTCGGTCTCCTGGCTGACGAAATCGTGAACTAAGGGAGCAGGGCGGCTCGCCAAGGCCGCGGTGCACGAGTATGGAACAGGGGTGACTTTCCGACTATTGAATCTGGTGCGGGCCCTGTGCGTTGCTGCCTTGTTGGCGTTTGCGGCCTCTGCATTGTCCAGCCCTGCAAACGCACGGGAAAGCGCCGAGCCAGCTGTGCCTGGTGAAGACGAGGCACCAATAGTCCACCTGGTCGATGTGACCTCAGGCCAGGTTCTTTATTCGCGCAATGCCGACCGCCGTTTCATTCCTGCCTCAATGACAAAGGTGATGACGGTCTTTCTCGCGTTCGAGTTGATCGAAGAAGGTAAGCTGTCTCCCGCGCAGGTGATGACCATTCGCGAAGACACATGGAGGGAATGGGCCCAAAAGGGTTCGACCATGTTTCTTCCTGCCGATGCGAGGGTTCGAGTGGGCGATCTGATCGGGGGGATCGCCAACATTTCGGCGAATGATGGTTCGATAATGCTTGCCGAAGGGTATGCCGGTTCAGTCGAGGCCTGGGTCGATGCCATGAATGCGAAAGCGCGCGAACTGGGTCTTTCCAACACGCATTACGGAACGCCGAACGGTTGGCCGGATGAAGGTCGCACGTTCACGAGCGCCGCCGATCTCGTTCGGCTCGGGCAAGCGATGGTCGAGCGCCATCCGGACAAGTTTGCGCGTTATGTCGGTCGGCCGGAATACACCTTCAACAACATCACCCAGCCCAATCGCGATCCAATGATTGGCCGCGTCGCCGGTGCGGACGGGATCAAGACCGGCTTCACCAATGAGGCAGGCTTCGGCTTCCTCGGCACGGCAAATCGCAATGGCCAGCGTTTGATGTTCGTCATTGCGGGTGTGGATAGGAACGCACTGCGCGCCCGCTTGTCGCGTCAGCTTATCGAATGGGGGTTCAGCAACTTCGACAGGCGCAGGATTTTCGCGCGCGGCGCAGTGGTTGGAGAAGCACGCGTTCAGGGCGGCGCATCGCGCAGCATCCCGCTGGTTGCGGACAGGAATGTGTACGTCAACGTGCCAACCAATGCGACGGGTCCGATATCCGCGAGTATTGTTTACGATGGCCCGGTGCGTGCGCCCATTTCATCGGGAGTTGAGATTGCCCATCTTAGAATCTCCGTTCCGGGGATGGATCCGGCGATCGTTCCGTTGGTTGCAGGAAAGGATGTCGATCAGGCCGGCTTTTTGGGGCGTATCTGGAATGGTGTTGCAGGGTGGTTCGGATGAGTGAAGGTAAGCCGCGCGGAAAGTTCATCGCGTTCGAAGGCGGAGAAGGCGCGGGGAAGACGACGCAGGCAACGCTGCTTGAGAACGCCTTGCGCGAACGCGGCATCAGGGTCGAAGTGACGCGCGAACCCGGCGGCACGCCCGGTGCGGAAGCAATCCGCAAGCTGCTGCTTGAGCCGCCGGTCGGTGAGGATGGCCAGGGATGGGGTGCTAAGGCCGAAGCTCTCTTATTCGCGGCGGCGCGTGCAGATCATGTCGAGCGCCGAATTCTTCCCGCGCTTGAAGCCGGCGAATGGGTGATCTGCGACCGCTTCGTCGACTCTTCACGCGCCTATCAGGGCGGGGCAGGGGGGCTCGGCGACGAGGCCATCCAGGCGCTTCATGAATTCGGGAGCGACGGCCTGCGGCCCGATCTTACGATCTTGATCGAAGTGGAACCGGGCCAGTTAACCGAACGATTGCTGTCGCGTGACGGGGGCGAAGCCGACGCAATTGGAGGAAGGGATTCAGCATATCACCACCGTGTTGCCGCCCGCTTCAACGTGATTGCGCAGGCTGATCCAGAAGGTTTCGTCGTCGTCGACGGTAGCGGCGATGCCGAAGCGGTCCACCAGCGAGTGATGGCCGCTATCACACCGCTCCTCGAAGAGCGCTCGGAGTGACAGGGTGGCCCAACCATGCGGAGGCCTGGTCCGAATGGCGCCGCGCCATGGCGGGCGATCGGATGCACCATGGCTGGATCCTCGCGGGCAAGAGCGGGCTGGGAAAACGCGACTTTGCGCAGCTTGCTGCGCGAGAACTTGTCGCAGAGAAGGGCAATCCTCAGCCGCCCGGCGATCATCCTGACATCATTACGCTTACTCATCTTCCCAAGGACGAGAAGGAGGAAAAGAAGCGCGACGAGGGGAAGCCCTACCAGACCAAACGCAACATCACCGTCGGGCAAGTCCGCGAAATGCAGAAGCGGCTCACCACGCGTCCGACATTGGGCGCGCGAAGGGCTATCATCATCGATCCCGCCGACGATATGGAGCCGAGCGCTTCGAATGCACTGCTCAAAAGTCTCGAAGAGCCACCCCAGGGAACATTCTTCCTCCTGATCACGCACCGTCCGGCGCGGCTGCTTCCGACCATTCGGTCACGCTGCCGCCTTTTGCGATTTTCGACGATTTCGGACGATGATCTCTTTCGGTTGCTGGAAGACGCAGGAACTGTGGCACCGGGCGCGAGAGATGCTGCCATTCGCGCCGCCGAAGGTTCGCTTGGGGCGGCTTTGAGATTCGTCGAGCAGGACCTGGGTGAGCTTGCCGAATTGATCGACCACCTCTTGCGAGAAGGCGACGCAGCTTTTCAGGTGCGGGGCGCGTTGGCGCGTGCGATTGGACCACGGGCTGATCGTGGGCGCATTCAGGCCGTCCTCGAGCTGGCGCAAGCTCTCGTGGCGGATCACGCGCGGACGACCGACGATGCAGCACGGCGCCTCCGCCTGATCGAAATGCATGGAGAACTCGTTGCATTGGCGGGGCAGGCGCCGACCTACAATTTTGATACCGGTCTGCTTTCAATGGACATCGGAACCTTGCTTAGCTCAGCCGGCGCGGCTAGCGAGCACGCAAATGGCTGACCCCTTCTACATTACCACTGCGATCAATTACCCCAACGGCCGTCCCCATATCGGGCATGCCTATGAGGGTATCGCGACCGACGTGATGGCGCGTTTCCAGCGCGCGTGCGGCCGCGATGTGAGGTTTGTCACCGGCACTGACGAGCACGGCCTCAAAATGGATCAAACGGCGCGCAAGGCCGGCCGCGAAACTATCGACCTCGCCGATGAAATGTCAGGCTATTTCCGCGAGATGGCGGACAAACTCGATATCTCCTACGATGAGTTCGTACGTACGACCGAGCCGCGGCATCACAAGGCAAGTGTGGAACTCTGGAAGCGTATGGAGGCTGCGGGCGACCTGTACCTTGATCGCTACGAAGGCTGGTATTCGGTCCGCGACGAAGCCTTCTACGACGAAAGCGAACTGACGCAAGGGGAGGGGGAAGAAAAGCTTTCTCCGCAAGGTACTCCTGTCGAATGGACCGCGGAGGAGACGTGGTTTTTCCGGCTCTCGAAGTACCAGGACAGGTTGCTCGCCCTATACCGCGACAATCCCACCTTCATCCGCCCGGAATCCCGCCGGAACGAAGTGATGCGCTTCGTCGAGGCCGGGCTGAAGGATCTCAGCGTCTCTCGAACCAGTTTCGATTGGGGTGTCCCGGTACCTGGTAGCGATGGCCACGTGATGTATGTCTGGGTCGATGCGCTCACGACCTACATGACTGGCGTAGGCTTTCCCGAAAGCGACGGCGAGATGTTCAATCGCTACTGGCCGGCCGACATCCACATGATCGGCAAGGACATCGTCCGCTTTCACGCGGTATACTGGCCCGCCTTCCTGATGAGTGCCGGGCTGCCGCTACCCAAGCAGGTCTTCGGACACGGCTTCCTACTTGCGCGCGGCGGCGAGAAAATGAGCAAGAGCGCTGGCAATGTCGTCGATCCGATGGATCTGGCCGAGCAGTTCGGGGTTGACAATCTGCGCTACTTCTTCCTTCGGGAAATCGCTTTCGGTCAGGACGGCAGCTACTCGCCCGAGGCGATTGTCACCCGCGCCAATGCGGAGCTCGCGAACAGCTTCGGCAATCTAGCGCAGCGAACGCTCTCGATGATTGCGAAGAACCTGGACGGCGTACTGACGTCGTTCGAACCGAGCGAGACCGATCGGGATCTGCTCGAACTGGTTCGCAGGGCGTGCACCAAAGAACTGCCTTCGCACTTTGAGAAACTCGCATTTTCAAGCGGCATCGAAGCATGGATCAAGGCGGTTTACGCCTGCAATCAGTATGTCGATGAGCAAGCGCCATGGGCGCTGCGGAAGACTGATCCGGAACGCATGCGGGTCGTGCTGTTGACGCTATTTGCCGCTTTGCGCGACCTCGCCATTGCAATCCAGCCAGTCGTGCCGGGCAAGGCTGCAGCACTTCTGGACCAGTTGGGCGTGCCCGAAAGCGAACGGACCTACGCCGCGCTTCTCGACAAGGATTGGTACAGGCGCCTTGTGGATACCGGTTTCACGGTGGCCAAGCCCACACCGGTTTTCCCCCGGCTCGATCTGGCCGAAACCCAGGTGTCCGAATGATGTTGGTCGATAGCCACTGCCACCTCGAATACAAAGGGCTTGTCGAGGACCAGCAGGGCGTGCTCTCGCGAGCGCGTGAAGCAGGGGTCGGAGCGTTTCTCAATATCTCGACCAAGCACCGTGAATGGGATCAGGTGGTGGCAACAGCCAATCGGGAGAGTGACGTATTCGCAAGCGTCGGCATTCACCCGCACGAGGCTGACGGGCATGAAGACCTCGGGCGCGGCGTCTTGCTTGCGGCAACCGATAATCCAAAAGTCATCGGAATCGGCGAAACGGGTCTCGATTATTACTACGAGCATTCGGACCGTAGTAATCAGGCCAAGCTCTTTCGCATGCACATAGACGTCGCACGCGAAACAGGGCTTCCGGTCATCATTCACACCCGCGATGCCGAAGACGACACCTATCAAATCTTGGCCGAAGAAATGGAGAAGGGGGTGTTTCCCGCTCTGATCCATTGCTTCACTGCATCCGAAGAATTCGGCCGGAAGGTACTCGATCTCGGGCTGACGATTTCGATCTCTGGCATCGTCACCTTCAAAAACGCGAAGGAATTGCAGGAGGCTGCGAAACACGTGCCCGATGACCGACTTCTAGTCGAAACCGATAGCCCATTCCTTGCTCCGGTCCCGCATCGCGGGCAAACCTGCGAGCCCGCCTATGTCGCCGATACCGCCCACTTCATGGCAAAGCTGAGGGACACCGAGCCAGGGCGCCTCGCCGACCAGACCACCGCAAACTTTACCAAGCTGTTCGGCAAGGCGAAGCTGTGAAGTTGATCATGCTTGGCTCGGGCACCTCGACAGGTGTCCCGCGCGTGGGTGGACCGGATGGGATGGGCGACTGGGGGGATTGCGACCCCAATGAACCCCGCAATCGCCGTACACGCGTCTCCATTCTCGTTGAAAGCGAAGAGGGAAAGCGGCTCCTGATCGACACGTCGAGCGATTGCCGTGCACAATTGCTCGCCAACAAGATACCTTCGATAGACGCGGTATTCTGGACGCACGACCACGCCGATCATTGCCACGGTATCGATGATCTTCGCGTCATGCGATACGGGCGTGGCGGACCGATACCCGGATACGCATCGACCGACACCGTTCGTCGGTTGAGAAGTCGTTTCGGCTATGTGTTTGCAGGACAGGATGGTTACCCGACAATCGTCAATATCGACACGTTGGATCGCCTGCGGATTGTAGCCGGGTTCGGGATCGAATGGTGCCAGATGGCGCATGGCCCCGGCGAAACCACCGGTTATCGCTTTGAAGCTGATGGTAAATCAATTGCTTACGCAACAGATTTCAGCGAGATTTCTGACGAGATGATAGAGACTTTTCACGGGGTCGATATCCTGGTGAGCGACTGCCTGCGCCGCGATCCGCACCCGACGCATGCTCACCTTGCGATGGCGATCGAGCTTGGCGAAAGGAGTCGAGCGAGAAATCTCGTCCTGAGCCACCTCGACAAGAGTATGGACTACCGGACACTGCTGGACGAGGTGCCGGATTTCGTTACGGTTGGCTATGACGGCTTGGAGATGATGGCATGACCAATATGGCGACGATTTCGATTGTGGCTCTTCTGGGATGGCTCGTGCTCGCCGGCGGTGCGATGGCATCCTACAAATTGGGTTGGAAAAAGAACGTGCAATTGGCGCTGATCTGGGTGGCGATTTTCGCCGGAGGATTTGTGCTCGCGAGTTTCTTCATGTGAGGGCACCCCACTGGGGGACCACCCAATATTTTACATAATATATATTATCATTCCAAAGGTGAGCGATGCAGGAGGGGCCCCCACACACCGAAACCAGACCACAGATCGAGAGGCTCCTTGCGATCATGGCTCGTCTGCGTGATCCGGCATCAGGTTGCGAATGGGATATTGCGCAGGATTTTGCCAGCATCGCGCCGTACACCATTGAAGAAGCGTATGAAGTTGCAGATGCAATCGAGCGTAACGATCTAACCGATCTCAAGGATGAACTTGGCGATCTTCTGCTCCAGGTCGTGTTTCACGCCCGGATGGCAGAAGAAGCAGGCGCATTTGATTTCGAAGACGTCGTACGCTCGATAAGCGACAAGATGGAAGCCCGCCACCCGCACATCTTCGGCAACGAAGACGGCACGATGGAAGAGGCGCGCTGGGAAAACCTCAAGGAAGCAGAGCGCGCACAAAAAGGGGCCAAGAGCGCGCTGGACGGCGTTGCATTGGCGCTCCCTGCTTTGATGCGCGCGCAGAAATTGCAGAAGCGCGCCGCAAGAACCGGGTTCGATTGGCCGGACACAAGCGGTTCGGAGGCCAAGATTTCGGAAGAAATCGAGGAACTTAAGTCAGCGGCAACAGGCGATCAGAAGCTCGAAGAAGCCGGAGATTTGCTCTTTGCCGTCGTCAACTTCGTTCGAGCTCACGGGATCGAAGCCGAAGACGCTTTGCGCGCTGCCAACTCGAAGTTTGAGAAACGGTTTCGCGCCATTGAGGCTCTCGGTGGCGACGAATTTCCGAAATTGTCTCTCGATCAGCAGGAAGAACTCTGGCAAGCGGTCAAGAAATCAGAAATTTGAGCCTTTTCAGGTCTCAAGGCTCGAAAACTGACCCAATTCCTTCGGGTTGAGCCTCACTGTGAGGCGTCTCAAAGGACCCTGACCCCCCTCCCCAGCATCCTCATCCTGCAGTACTTCGCCATGTGCGTGCAGCCAGGCTATCCGCCTGCCGTCGCTTACGGGCACGGTCACGGTCACTTCCCGCGCTTGTGCAGTGAGAATATCGGCAACCTTCGCGGTGAAATCGTCGATCCCCGCACCGCTCGTTGCCGAGATCAGGACGGCATCCTGACCTTCTGCCACTTCGCGAAGCTCTGCTTGACGTTCCGGGCTCAGAAGATCGGCTTTGTTCCAAACCTCGATTATCGGGATATCACTCTCACCCGTTTCGCGATCCACCACACCGAGATCTGCGAGCACCTCCATCACCTGCTTTTTTTGGGCCGCATGCGCAGGGTTCGCCATATCGCGCACATGGCAGATGATGTCTGCTCCGGTCACCTCCTCCAAGGTCGCGCGGAATGCCGCCACGAGCTGCGTTGGAAGGTCGGAAATGAACCCGACCGTGTCCGACAGGATCGCCTTTTCAACACCCGGAAGGCTTATGGCCCGCATGGTCGGATCCAGCGTTGCAAAAAGCAGGTCTTCAGCCATCACCTCAGCCCCGGTAAGCCGGTTGAAGAGGGTCGATTTGCCGGCATTTGTGTAGCCGACAAGCGCAATTACGGGCCAAGGCGCCCTTCCCCGCCGTTCGCGATGGAGCGCGCGGGTCTTGCGAACCTGCTCGAGCTCGCGGCGCAATCGCCCCATTCGCTGACGGATCATGCGACGGTCGGCTTCGATCTGCGTTTCGCCCGGGCCGCCGAGGAAGCCGAAGCCGCCGCGCTGGCGCTCGAGGTGGGTCCAACTGCGCACAAGACGGCTCTGTTGGTAGTCGAGGTGCGCCAGCTCGACTTGCAAGCGGCCCTCCGCCGTCGCCGCACGCTCACCGAATATTTCAAGGATCAGCCCGGTGCGATCGATAACCTTGCGCTTCAGCCTTTCTTCGAGGTTGCGCTGCTGTATCGGCGACAATGCACCATCGACGATAACCAATTCGCATTCATACTGCTCGCACCAGGTAGCGATATTTTCGACCTGGCCCGATCCGAAGAGCGAGTTGGGTTGAATCTGCCGGATGGTGAGAATCTCGGAATGCGCAATTTCCACACCGATGGCGAGCGCAAGGCCCTGCGCCTCCTCTAACCGTTCGCGCGCGTCGAGATCGTAGCGCTGCGAACGGATATCGGGGCACAGTACGAGTGCCCGCGCACCGCGGGTCACCTCGTCCATCAGATCGTCATCGAAGCTCAGTCGTTGGTCCCGTAATTTTCATTTTCATCGTCCTCATGATCGCTGAGGTCGACAGGGCTCGCGGGCTGGATAGTTGAAACAGCATGCTTGTAGGCGAGTTGCACTGCACCATCGCGTTCGAGAAGCATGCAGAAGAGATCGAAGGCAGCGATCCTTCCCTGAAGCATCACACCATTAACGAGGAACATCGTTACCTGGACATTGGCCTCGCTCACCCGGCCCAGGAACACATCCTGCAGAAGCCTTTGCTTCTTGCTTCCCGAACGACTGCCAAACTGGCTGGCATCGATCGGTTGGCCCGGCATGATGGTGGAAATCGCGTGCTTGTAGACGAGCTGCGATTGGCCATCACGGCGCAACAGGATCGAGAAATTGTCGAACCACGTCACGATGCCCTGCAACTTCACACCCTTGACGAGAAACATCGTCACCGGCGTCTTGTTCTTGCGCAGCAGGTTGAGAAAAGCGTCTTGCAGGTTGCCTTGTCCGCCCGGTTGCCTGGGGGCGTTGGCTGGATTGTCGGCGCCAGGATTCGGCGTCGATCGCGGAGAGAGGGTCCGCTCGTTCGACATTTTGAATGCTCCTGTTCTTGACGGCCGCTGTTACGGTCCGCAGGTCCGACCCGGACGAGCAGCCCACCCGCTCGCCGTATCAGTGCACCCATAATGGCGATTGCAAGCGCAACGGGCAATGCTTGATTTTGACAACACTCTCCGTGGGATAGCTGACCCGCTATTCCTTGCGCGCACTTTCGCGGCGTTCCGCCATTCCGAGGAGCTTGAGTTTGCGGTGCAGGGCGGAGCGTTCCATTCCGATAAATGTAGCAGTCTTCGAGATATTGCCGGAGAAGCGGCGGATCTGAATGGTGAGGTATTCACGCTCGAAGCTTTCACGAGCCTCACGCAGCGGGACGCCCATCATGGCCGAAAGGCCTTGGCCCGATGCCGCGAGCTTGCCGCCCGTGATTTCCGCGGGAAGCATGTCGGTTTCAACCGTCGTCAATCTCTCCCGCGGGGTCATAATGATCGTGCGCTCAACGACGTTGCGCAGCTGGCGGACATTTCCGGGCCAGTCGTAAGCCTGGAGAGCCGCCATCGCTTCTTCGGAGATCTCGGGCGGCGCGATGCCCTGATCAGTCGAGTAGCGCGTGAAGAAATGCTCGGCCAACGCCGGGATATCGTCGCGCCGCTCCGCGAGCGATGGGATCGTCACCGGCACGACATTGAGCCGGTAGAACAGATCTTCGCGAAAGCGCTTCTCTTCCATCTCGACCGCGAGATCGCGGGTGGTCGACGAAACGACGCGAACGTCCACGCCGATCTGGCGCGTGCCCCCTACCCTTACGAAGCTTTGCTCCGTAAGCACCCGCAGGATGCGCGCCTGTGTGGAAAGAGGCATGTCGGCAACTTCATCCAGGTAAAGCGTGCCGCCATCGGCAAGTTCCAAAAGCCCCGGCCGCACCTGTTTGCCGTCCGCTTCCTCGCCGAACAGTTCTTGCTCGAAGCGCTCGGGCGTGATCCGTGCCGAGTTGACAAGCACGAATGCGTTTTCCGCCCGCCCGCTCCATGCATGAAGCAGTCTCGCCGCAACTTCTTTGCCGGCACCGGCAGGTCCCGAAATCAGGACCCGGCTCCCGGTATTGGCAACGCGCTTCAACGTCGCGCGAACCGCATTGATCGCGGAAGAATTGCCAGTGAATTCGGCGCTGCTCCAGCTGCTGTCCCGCAACCGAGAATTTTCGCGGCGGAGACGCTCTGTCTCTGTCGCACGCTCGACAAGCAGCAAGAGCCGCTCTGCTTCGAATGGCTTCTCGATAAAGTCCATTGCACCGCGGCTAACGGCCGACACTGCAGTGTCGATATTGCCATGGCCGGAGAATATGATGACCGGCAGGTTGGGTTCACGCGTCTTGATGGCATCGAGCAATTCCAACCCATCCATCTCGCTGCCATGCAGCCAGACATCGAGCAATACTAGGCTTGGCCTTCGCTCGTCGATTGCAGCCAGCGCGCCGGTGCTGTCTGCGGCGGTCCGGCATTCGTAGCCCTCATCGCCAAGCACGCCGGAGACAAGGTCGCGAATATCGCGTTCATCGTCGACTATCAGGATTTCGAGCGCCATCGGGGGTTCCTCGGGGTGTTTGCGGGGGTGGTTGAATAACGCAGCATCAAGCTGCCTCGCTTTCTGAGGTTTGCGGATCGCGGGCAAAGCGCAGTGTTACGCTCGTGCCGCCGCTTTCCGCGCTAGCAAAGCTCATGTCGCCGCCATGTTCGTCGACGATCTTGTTGACTATCGCGAGGCCGAGGCCGGTGCCTTTCTCACGCGTCGTCATATAGGGTTCGGTAATACGGTCGCGTTCCTGCGGGAGGCCGATGCCGTTATCTTCAACGATGATGGAGAGCTTTTCCTCATCATTCATCATCGTGACCGATACGCGGCCCTTGTAGCTCTCTCCTACTTCGGCAGCGCGCGCCTCTACCGCCTCGACTGCATTCTTGAGGACGTTCGTCATGGCCTGGCCGAACTGATGCCGGTCACAGCAGATCGAGCGGCTTTCGAGTTTGTCCACATTGACGCTGAAATCGATGTCGGTGTGCGCAACTTCCTGGAGGAACACGGCTTGCCGCACGAGATCGACGGCATCTTCCGCCCGGAAAACAGGCTTGGGAAGACGCGCGAAACTCGAGAATTCGTCGACCATCTTGCGAAGGTCTCCGACCTGCCGGACTATCGTGCTGGTTAGCTCATCGAACAATTCCCCGTCATCGTCCGCCACTTGCTTGCGATAACGTCTCTTCAGGCGTTCAGTCGCGAGTTGAATGGGGGTAAGCGGGTTCTTGATCTCGTGTGCGATACGCCGCGCAACATCTGACCAGGCAGCCTGTCGCTGATCCAGCAGCTGGCGTGTAATGTCTTCGAAAGTGATCACGTGACCGTTGCTGCCAGGGGCGACTTTTACCGCGAGAGTTAGAAGTTCGGAATCGCGCGCATGGCTGACGATAGCGCGCTCTTGTCCTTCACGAAGCAGTTGCCCGATCTCGGGTGCCAACTCATCGATCGGCATGCCGATGATCTCGTCCGTTTCCTCATCTGCCAGCAGTGCCTCGGCCGAGCCATTGATCAGCATGACCCGGTTATTTTCGTCGACCGATATCACGCCTGCCGTAACCGATTGCAGCACCGCTTCCATAAAAGCGCGGCGATCGTCGATCTGGCGGTTGGCGTTGACGAGCGCCTGCGTTTGCTTCTCAAGCTGCGCGGTCATGCGATTGAAGGCTCGGTTCAGAAGGCCAATCTCATCGGCGCCGGTGCGCCCATCGACTCTCAGAGAAAAGTTACCCTGCCCTACTTTGCGCGCCGCCCCGACGAGATCGGTGAGCGGTTCGACCTGTCGGTCCGCAAACCGCAGGGCGAACCAAACTGCTATGCCCACCAGAAGGAGGCTCATTGCGATAAGCGCAATGTTGAACTGAAGCTGGAGATTGCGCGCATTGGATGAAAGCGCATCGTAGGACGAGGCAATTTCCTGCGCGCTCGACCACGCGTTGAACATCGCCGCTTCGGTGTTCCGGGCGTTGTAGAGGTAGATGCCGCTTTCGACATCGATCGGAGCGAGCGCGGCGATCCGTTCAGGGCTGCCTTCAACGACCACCAGCTCACCTGCATCGAGCCTTGGCAGTGCCGCCTCGCTGAACTCGATCGGGTCGTTGTCTTCGAGAATTGCAAGAATGGCCGCGATGCGCAGGCTGCCATCGTCCATCCGTTGCAACAGGGCGCTCTCGGAAATCTCACGCGCCTGTGCCTGGTAGGCGTAGAAGTCCGGGAAATCAGGATCGGTCAGGGGAACCCGCGCGAGGATATCGCGCATGTCGGTCGCCATCGTGATCGTGTTCTGTTCCACGTCGCGCTGGTTCGCGTCGTAGTAACTCTGCGCCACCTGGTTGGAGTTATCGAGAAGTCCGCGGGACTCATCGGAGAACCAGAAATCCACGCCACTCTGAAACAGGAATGCAGCAAAACCCGCGACCAGAAGCGTCGGCACGGCAGCAACCATCGAGAAGAAGAACACGAGACGCACGTGAAGCCTCGCGGTGCTACCCGCAGCGCGGCGAATCGCAAGACGGCGTCCGTACAGGACGATCATCGCCATTGCCGGAACCAGCACCGCCATAAGAAGCAGAGAGACCTGCATCGTCGGCAGAACATCACCCGGTTCAGGGGAGCGCGAGTATGCAAGATAGTTCGCAACCAGCGCCGCTATCAGCGAGATCACCGAGAGCACTTCTAGCCAACGAAAAATGTTAGCCCGGCGCGAGGTCACCACAAATTGTCGCCACCAGCGCGGAAATTGCCGCGGCGAAGACGATTCTTGTGTTTGAGCGGACGTCGCCATCGTTGCACGGTTACAACGTCAGTGTTGCAATCATGCAAGCCAAATATGCACGATTGCCACCGTTTGTGCGTTAAACCGGTCTTGCGAAGCGTTCAGGTTCAATTCCCAGCTCGCCTATGCGCTTACGCAACGTATTACGATTGATCCCCAGAAGCTTTGCAGCTCGCAACTGGTTCCCGCTCGTCTCGCCAAGTGCATGCTCGATCAGCGGCTTTTCGAATGCAGCGATTGCTTGTGAATAGACCGTGCCGTGAGCGGGACTCTCATTCGCCAGCCAGGCGCCAAGTGCCTGCGCTATTACGCCGCCGCTCGACTCATTTCCCGCTGCCGGAGCAAGCTGTTCCTCACCGACAATATCGTGCAGACTCCCCGCATCGATCGTATCGTCACGCGCCATGAGGACGAGCCGGTAAATCACATTGCGCAGCTCACGTACATTTCCGCGCCACGCACGTTTTTCGAGAGCCTCGACCGCCTCGAGTGCCAACCTGCGCCGAGGCAAGCCCTCCTCAGCTGCCTGCGCCAGAAAATGCTGCGAGAGAGCCTCGATATCCTCGCGTCGCTCGCGAAGCGGAGGAAGATGGATCGGCACGACGTTGAGACGGTAGTAGAGATCTTCGCGAAATGTCCCCGCCGCAATCATCGGCACGAGGTTCTTGTTGGTTGCAGCTACGATCCGCACATTCACCGCGATTTCCTGCCGACCACCGACGCGTCGGATGCGACCAGACTGAAGTGCGCGCAGCAACCTAGTCTGGGCTTCGGCCGGCATATCGCCGATTTCGTCGAGAAAAAGTGTCCCTCCGTTTGCCTGCTCAAACTTGCCGATCGCCTGTGCGACTGCGCCGGTGAAGGCGCCTTTTTCGTGACCGAACAGCTCGCTCTCAATGAGCTCGGACGGGATTGCAGCGGTATTGACCGCCACGAACGGTCCTGAACGGCGGCTGCCAAGTTGGTGGATTGCTTCCGCCACGAGCTCCTTGCCCGTCCCGCTTTCGCCCGTGACTAGAACTGTCAGGTCGTTGCGCAGCACGCGGGTGATCATGCGGAAAACACCCTGCATTGCCGGGCTGCGCCCGACGAGTGGCATCCCGTCATCTTCGGCTTCGGGTAGACTTTGGGCGCGCGCCGCCCTCGTCCCACATGCCTGCAGTACCGCCTGAACCACCTCGTCGAGATCGAACGGCTTGGGGAAGTACTCGAATGCTTCGCTGTCGCTTGCTCGCACGGCGGTATCGAGAGTGTTCTGCGCCGAGAGCACGATTACCGGCATGTCGGGTGCATCATTTCTAACCGGCTCGAGGCTCGCAAGCCCATCACCGTCTTCGAGCATTACGTCGGTAAGCATGACGTCGAATTGCTGTTTCGAAAGCCAGTTGTCGCGCGCCGCGACACTTGTGCAGTGTTCGATGACGAATCCTTCGTCCTCGAGTGCGGCAATCATCACGGTGGCTATTGCCTGGTCGTCTTCGACCAGCAGCACCCTGCCCTTGCCCTGGCCGCTCATTCGCCGGCACTCCCGGAGCGCGGCCCTTGCGGCAAATGCAGTCGGAAATGCGTGAGGCCGGCGCGCACATCCCGCTCGTGGCTAACACTTCCGTTCATGTCGCGGACGAGCTTGCGCACGAGAGCGAGGCCGAGGCCCTGCCCGGATTTCTTCGAGGACACGAACGGTTCGAATACGTGGTCGCGCATTGCCGCATCAATTCCCGCCCCGTTATCGCTAATCGTAATCTCGATCGGAAGTCGCACCGCTCGCCCCAAACGAATAGCGCTAAAGGCCAGACCGCTCACGAAACGCGTCTTAACGATGATCAGCGGTTTGTCATCCGCGCCCGCGGCCGCATCACGGGCGTTGGAAATGAGATTGATCAGCATCTGTTCAAGAGCATCACGATTGACCAGCACCGGTGGCAGCGAAGGATCGAATTCCTCGCGAATCTCTACCTGTGAGGCATCGGCTGCCCGAACGGTCGCTATTGCGGAGCGTATAGCCTCATGCGGATTGCAGGGTGCAGCGGGCTCGGCCTGGGTGCTCCCAAGTTGCTGCATCCGGTCGATCAACCGCGCGATGCGATCGACCTCGTCGGTAATCATACGGGCAAGTTTCTTGTCCGCATGCGGAAGTTTGCGCGCTACCAGCTGCCCTGCGCCGCGAATGGCGGAAAGCGGGTTCTTGATCTCATGAGCAAGGATCGATGGGGCCCCGATGGTCGTCGAAGGATCGTTTTCGCGCGCGGTATCCTCGTGGGAGATTTCCGAAAGTGTTACCACGCGCCACCCGGGATGATTGCCGAGCGGTGACACCGTAAGGTTGACCCTCGTCTCGATTTCGCTTGCGAGAATGCGAATGTCCCGCGCCACCAGAGCCGCGTCTGGCATGTCCAGTTTCTCGGTGACGCGTTCGTCGAAGGTGTTGAGTATCTCGCCCAGCGCCCTTCCCTCGAGGCGCCTCGAACTGATCCCGAGAAGGTTTTCGGCAGCATGGTTTGCTTCGACGATGCGTCCTTCGGGATCGATCAGCAGCATCGCGAAAACCAGGCCTGCGATCTGAGCCTCGGCGTCGGGTCGCTCCTTCATCGAACTTGCAATTTCTGCGATGTCATCTGGTCCCCCCACGAACCCGGGAGAGCTCATGTCAGGCTGCCCTGCGATGCAGGAACGGCTCGTAGAATCGTTCGATTTCGCCAAGGACTTCATCAGGATCGTCGATGAAGTTCGCCTTGTTGCGAAACTCGGCCGAACCATGCATCCCCTTGGTGTACCAGCCCAAATGTTTGCGGGCGATCTTCGTGCCGACTTCGCGGCCATAGTGATCGAGCATGCGGTGGTAGTGTTCGACCAGCACTCTGTATTGCTCATCGAAGGTCGGAGTGGGGATACGCTCGCCAGTGCGCCACCAGTGCATGACTTGACCAAGCAGCCATGGCTTACCGTAGGCACCGCGCCCAATCATTAACCCGTCCGCACCCGATTGCTCGAGCGCCTTCGAAGCATCTTCGATGGTGCAAATGTCGCCATTGACGATAACGGGGATCGAAACCGCATCCTTGACCTTGCGAATGAAGGACCAATCAGCGCTGCCCTTGTACATCTGGTTGCGGGTGCGGCCGTGGACCGTAATCATCTTGACGCCGAGATCTTCTGCGATGCGCGCCATTTCGGGGGCATTGAGGCTCTGATGATCCCAGCCCATGCGCATCTTGACCGTCACCGGTACATCGACCGCTTTGACCGTAGCCTCCATGAGCCTGGTCGCGAGCGGAACTTCACGCATCAACGCGCTTCCGGCGAACTGGCCGACGACCTTTCGCACCGGGCAGCCGAAATTGATGTCGATGATCGCTGCGCCATTGCCTTCCTGCAGCTTGGCCGCTTCGGCCATGCTGTCGGGATCGCAACCGACGAGTTGCATCGAGACCGGCTCTTCAATCCGGTCCCACGCAGTTTTCTGGATGGACTGGCGCGTTTCGCGGATCGCTGCCTCGCTCGCGACCATTTCTGTGACATTGAGGCCCGAGCCATAGCGCCGCACGAGTGTGCGAAACGGCATGTCGGTCACGCCCGTCATCGGTGCGAGCAACACGGGCTCGGCGATTTCGACAGGGCCGATCTGGATCGGCTTGAGTGCCGGAGGAGTTGGTAGGGTCGTCATGAGAGGGAGTGCCTAAATATTGGGCAGCGCATAGTGGATTGCGCATCTTCCGTCCAGACCCTAAGCGCGGGGCCGCAATGGTCGATAGCACCGTCCTCCCCTCTTTCTCCGCCATCATCGTGGCCGCAGGCAAGGGCCTACGCGTCGGAGGCGAGACCCCCAAGCAATTCCGGACTTGGCGAGGCAAGCCGCTGCTGATGCATTCGGTCAACGCATTGAATGCTTCAGGATGCGACAGAATAGTAATCGTCGCACCTCCGGGACTGCATGATGAAGCGCGCGAAGCGGCGGGCAAGGCGGCCAATCTCACGATCATCGATGGCGGTGAAACCAGGCAGGATTCCGTGCGTGCTGGTCTTGAAGCGCTTTCCGGCGTCGGCACCGAGCGGGTTTTAATCCATGATGCGGCGCGCCCGGACCTGCCTGCTCACGTTATCGCCAGGTTGCTGGCGGCTCTTTCACAGTTTCCCGGAGCCATTCCGACCCTCCTCGTGGTCGATAGCGTCGCGGTTGTCAGCGAGAACGGGACCATGGCCGGCCAGGCAGATCGCGACACTTTGCGCCGGGTCCAGACACCCCAGGCTTTCAGGTTCGATGACATTCTTGCGGCGCATCGCGCATGGGATGGTGCGACCGATGCTGGCGACGATGCACAGGTGCTGACTTCCGCAGGTGGGACAGTGGTGCTGGTAGAGGGCGATGAACGCCTCAAAAAGATCACATTTGCCGAGGACTTTGCCGAGAATATGAACACACCGGAGTTTCGTATCGGACAAGGTTTCGACGTCCACCGCCTGCAGACGGGGGAAGACCTCTGGCTTTGCGGGATCAAGCTAGATCACGACAAAGGCCTTGCCGGTCATTCCGATGCCGACGTTGCTCTCCATGCAATCACTGACGCTGTACTTGGCGCGATCGGTGAGGGCGACATCGGAACGCATTTCCCGCCCAGCGACCCGCAATGGTCGGGTGCGCGTTCGAGCCGGTTTCTGGAGCACGCGGTAAAGCTGGCGGCCGAAGCCGGTTTCGCTCTTGGAAATATCGATCTTACGATCATCTGCGAAGCGCCCAAGATCGGCCCGCACCGCCCGGCGATGAGGGCTGAAGTCGCTCGCATCACAGGGCTCGATGAGAAAGCCGTCAGTATAAAAGCAACCACGACCGAGAGGCTTGGCTTTACAGGTCGCGAAGAGGGTATTGCTGCGCAGGCTATCGTAGGCCTCAGAAGCGCGGCCTGAAGGAATTGAGATGAGCACGAACCTCCTCCCAGAAGATGTCGACAAGCTGGCCGCGCGGGTCATCGCCGAAAACAAGGAAGCTGCGCGCAAGGTCGTTCTTGCCGAGAGTTGCACCGGCGGGCTCGTGGCGGCCGCATTGACCGAGATACCCGGATCGTCAGCCGTTCTTGATCGCGGGTTCGTGACTTATTCCAATGAATCGAAAATGGAATCGCTCGGTGTGGCGCAAGATATCATCGAAACATTCGGTGCGGTCTCGATCGCCTGTGTCTGGGCGATGGCCCAGGGTGCGCTCAAGAGCTCGAATGCAGATGTCGCCGTTGCAATCAGCGGTGTCGCTGGCCCCGATGGCGGCACGCAGTTGAAACCGGTTGGGACAGTCGTTTTCGCGCGCGCCTATCGCAACCATGAAGGCGAGCCCGAGGGCGAACTCAAACATTTCGATGCGGAGGGCGGCGACAACACAGCGCCCGAGGCACGCGCCTCGATCCGGCGTCAGGCCACGCTTTGCGCGCTTGAACTATTGTTGCCGTAAAGGTCGTGCGCCCGCTGCTCAAAAGCGGCGACCATCTTGCGGAAGGCACGGTCGAAATACTGGCCTGCGAGCGCTTGAAACACCCTGTTCCTGAATTCGAAATCCACGCAAAAATCGATTTCGCAGTTGTTCTCATCGATCGCGCGGAAGGTCCACACATTGTCGAGGTCTGACAAAGGCCCATCGATATAGTGGACGTCGATTTCGCGCGGGCGATCCTTGGTCACACGGGACGTAAAGCTTTCGCGGATCGATTTGAAGCCGACTACCATGTCAGCAACCATTTCAGTTTCGCTATTCGAGCGCACACGCGTCGCGATCACCCATGGGAGGAATTCCTTATACCGCCCCACATCCGCAACGAGGTCGAACATCTGTTCGGCGCTGTATGGCAGCCTGCGGGTTTCGCGAATACCAACCATCAGAGGCTCAGGCGGTCCGCCTTGCGTTGCTGCTCCTTGGCGAGCTTGTCTTCGCGCGCCTTCTTCATGACGGCAAAGTCGTCACCTGCGTGGTAGCTCGAACGGGTCAGCGGGCTCGAAGCGACCTGGAGGAACCCTTTTGCGCGCGCGATTGATCCATAGGCATTGAAGGCTTTGGGCGTCACGAATTCTTCGACTTTGGCGTGCTTGGGCGTCGGCTGGAGATATTGGCCCATGGTGATGAAATCGACTTCGGCGCTGCGCATGTCGTCCATCACCTGGTGCACTTCGAGCCGTTGCTCGCCCAGTCCAAGCATGATGCCCGATTTGGTAAAGATCAGGGGGTTATGCGCCTTCACCTCTTCAAGCAATCTCAGCGAGGCATAGTAGCGCGCACCCGGACGGATAGTCGGGTAGAGCCGAGGCACGGTCTCAAGGTTGTGATTGTAGACGTCAGGACCGGCCTCGCAGATGGCTTCGACAGCGGGACGCATCTTGCCGCGGAAATCCGGGGTAAGAATCTCGATGGTAGTTTCGGGCGTATTACGCCGCAGCGCCTCAATCACTTTTACAAACTGCCCTGCCCCGCCATCGGGCAGGTCGTCTCGGTCGACACTCGTAATGACGATGTGTTCAAGGCCCATCTTCGCTGCGGCGATGGCGGTGTTTTCCGGCTCCATCGGATCGACAGCGCGCGGCATACCCGTCTTCACGTTGCAAAATGCGCAGGCGCGGGTGCAGACATCGCCGAGTATCATCACCGTCGCGTGTTTTTTTGTCCAACACTCGCCAATATTCGGGCAAGCGGCCTCTTCACACACCGTGTTCAGATTGAGTTCGCGCATCAGGCGGCGCGTTTCGTGATAACCCTCGCTCACCGGAGCCTTCACCCGGATCCAGTCCGGCTTTCGCTGGCGAACAGGACGCTCGCGCCCGGGTTCGGATTGCGGAGTATTCGCGAGGTCGTTCATGAGCGCCCATTTAGTCATCGCACTTGCCACTGGCAATCCTGCTTGGCATGGGCATTCGTATGAATGACGCGACAGACACCCCGCTTGACGGCCTTGTTGCCGGCTATAACCGCTTCCGCTCGGGCGACTGGGCAAAGCAGAGAGAGCGGTGGGCAGAACTTGGCGAAGGGCAGTCGCCTCGCACCATGGTCATCTCTTGCTCGGACAGCCGGGTGGACCCCGCGCAGATATTCGACGTCGATCCGGGCACGATATTCGTCGTCCGCAACGTGGCCGCCCTTGTCCCTCCATTCGAAACAACGGTCGGCCAACACGGCGTATCGGCTGCACTTGAGTTCGCGGTTCAGGTGCTCGAGGTCGAAGAAGTGCTTGTTATGGGTCACGGTCTGTGCGGGGGATGCCAGGCTGCCTTGACCGGTGCAATGAAAGGCAAAGAGGTCGGCAAAGGTCATTTCGTCGGTAACTGGGTGTCGCTGCTGGACGAAGCGAGAATTCCTGTGGCAGAAAAGTACGGCACCGACAGCCGTGAGGCCGAATTCGAAATGGAGCTTGCCGCAGTTCGCGTCAGCCTCGAAAACCTGATGACCTTTCCGTTCGTGCGGCAAAAAGTCGAGGGCGGTGAACTGAGGCTTCGGGGTGCCCATTTCGCGATTTCAGACGGCATTCTGCGAGTGCTAGACACCCCGGACAGCGATTTCCGCGAGGCCTGAACCGGACGGGCGAGAAGGGACAATTCGCTTGCGGATGCCGTAGTTGCGCTCCATTTACCCGCGCATGTCATCCAAAGAATTGAAAAACATCGCGCTGCTGATCGACGCGGACAACACCACGCCCAAGGGCATCGACCCCGTGCTGACCGTCATGGCCGAATTGGGCCAGGTCAATATCAAACGGGCTTATGGCAACTTCGCCAAGAACAACCTGCAGAACTGGGACAAGATCACGCACAAGTTCGGGATCCAGCCTCACCAGCAATTTGACCTCACCGCCGGCAAGAATGCCACTGACATGGCGATGACAATCGATGCGATCGACTTGCTCTATCAGGGGAAGGTCGACGGCTTCGGGATAATGAGTTCCGACAGCGACTTCACCCCACTCGCCACGAGGTTGAGACAGGATGGTCTGGTGGTGTACGGCTTCGGTAGTACGAAGAAGACCCCGGCGGCATTCAAGTCGGCCTGCACCCGCTTCATCGACATCGACGCGCTGATCAAGGGTGCAGAGGAAGACGATGGCCCGTCCAGGCCGACAAAAAAGGATACCAAAGGATCAGTCGATGCAGAACTCGTCGACCTGCTGGGTACTGCATGGAAAGCGGCCAAGCGTGACGATGAAGGCTTCGCATCGCTCAGTGAGGTCGGGAACATTGCCGGCAACCGTTCCAGTTTCGATGTTCGGAACTACGGCTTCAAACGCCTTTCCGATATGGCGCGCTCGCTTGACCAGTTCGAGGTGAAGCGCGGCGATAACGGCCAGCTCTTCATCAAGCGGCTGCGCTGACCCTCCACGCGGGGAAAACAAAAAAGGGCGCCGGATCAATTCCGACGCCCTTTCTAGTTCAGCTATCTTCGGAAGCTCAGTTGCTAGCGCTCATGAGTTCGCCGAGGCTCGGCCCGTCCGAAGCGGGTCCGGCCTTCTCGGCGGCATAGGCCGCCCAGATTGTGGCGATCGGCGCGCGCGGTCCCTCAACCTTGGCGAAGGTTTCCTGAGCGGCGGCATAATCACCCAAACCGACCTGCGCCATTCCAAGACGGTTCAGAGCCTCGCCTGCATCGACCCCCGGCATGCCGAGCGCCTTTTCATAGAAACGAGCCGCCTTGGCATAATCACCGTAGCTGTAAAACGCGTTCGCCGCTGCCATTACCGTACGAAGCTGCGCGCTCGAAGCGTCGGCATCACGTTCGAGTGCCGGGAGATCGGCACGGTCGCTTGCGATACGCCCATTGGCGGTCGTCAGCGCGTCTGCAACGTAGATATCGTCACGGCTGACGGCATTCTTCGCATAGGCTTCCTCGATGATCTCCTTGACCTCTTTGGGAAGACGACGCGCGTCTGCAGATTCGACGTACAAGATGTAGTCCTGCTTGTCGTTGAGCGCGCCTGCCGCGCGCGACAGCCGCAGAAGGTCCAGCGTCTGCGGGGCTTCGAACTGGTTGAGATTGCGTGTCAGGTTCACAACATCGCGCCAGTTTGCTGGCGACGGGTAGTCGGCGATCCACATGCCGGCAAATTCGTAGACTTGCGGGACAATCTTGTTGTTGTAGGCGACCGTCAGGCCGCGGCGGTACCACTGCTCATCGACGGCGACGCCGCTGGCTTTTTGAGCCTCGATAGCCTGCTTGAGGAAGGCAAGTCCTTCGACGAACTCGTTGCCCGAGAAGTAACTCTCGGCCATCGCGATCCTGAGATCCGAAAGCGAGATCGTGTCGGTGGTGAAGTTGCGGTTGATCGCTTCCTGAAGAAACTTGCGCGCTTTGGGGAAATCCTGCTGCGCATTGGCGAGCTGGTAAGCGATAAAGTTGAAACGGCCGACCTGTGCGATATCGGTCTTCCCGCTCGCAAGCATCAGCTCCATACCAGTAAGCTGCAGCGGCTGATCGTTCAGTTTCACTGCGGTGTTGTAGATCAGGATACCGGCGTTGTTTTTCTCGTCAGGCGAGTTCGCAAGCGGGACGAGTGCTTCGAGCTGCGGCTTGTATGCTGCAGCATCCACGCCCTCCTGGGTCAGAGCCTCGTTCAAAGGCTGGAACGCCGCGATAAATTCCTGGGAATATTCACCGCCGCCCTTGTTTTTCTTCTTCTTGCGCTGCGCGTGAGCTTCAGCCGGGAACACAGCCGTCGCCACAACGGCGGATCCGGTCGCAAGCGCGATTGCCAAAGCCATACTCGACCCGCGCTTGCGGATATTGAAAAGCGTCATTCGGGGTACCTCCTGGGGTGTGATTCGCCGCGCTCATGATGTCTCTCCGCGCGGTCGGTTTATCTCCTGCGATGCCTTTGAACGCATGTTCGCAGATTTGCAATTCTGGTTAGTCGAACCGGGCTGAACAGCCTTTGAATGGATCGCTTGAATACGAATTCGCTTCCGTCATATCGCCGCGGCTCGAAAAGTCGGGGCCAAGTGTGGAAAAAGACAGCTCTGTTGCGTGTTTGTTCCGTTCTGCGCATGGCGGATACAGGCCGGAAACCCTACATTGGAAGCTGAATTGAAACACAACCAGAAACGGCCCTCACTTTGAGCGACGATAACGAAACTCTCGATACCCCCACCCCTTCCCCCATGGGCGAATACGATCGCATCGACATCGTCGATGAAATGAAGACCAGCTACCTCGACTACGCAATGAGCGTAATCGTGGCGCGCGCGCTTCCCGACGTACGCGACGGATTGAAGCCGGTGCATCGCCGCATCCTTTATGCGAGCCAGGAAGGCGGGTTTGTCGCCGGTCGTCCGTATCGCAAGAGCGCGAAGATCGTAGGCGACGTGATGGGTAACTACCACCCTCATGGTGACGCCGCGATATATGATGCGCTCGCGCGGATGACGCAGGACTGGTCGATGCGCGTTCCCCTGGTCGACGGTCAGGGCAACTTTGGATCGATGGACCCGGATCCACCCGCTTCGATGCGATACACCGAAGCGCGCCTGGCCCGCGTCGCCAACACCCTGCTCGACGATCTCGACAAGGACACGGTCAATTTCGTCGACAATTACGATGGCTCGACGCAGGAGCCGTCGGTCCTTCCTGCCCGCTTCCCCAACCTGCTCGTTAACGGGGCAGGCGGCATCGCGGTCGGAATGGCTACCAACGTTCCGCCGCATAATCTCGGCGAAGTGATCGATGGCTGCCTTGCATATATCGAAAACCCGCTGATTACCTCCGAAGAACTGATCGAATACATCCCGGGTCCAGACTTCCCGACCGCCCCGCTGATCCTTGGCGCGAGCGGCGCGAAGGCGGCCTATACCACGGGGCGTGGGTCGATCCTCATGCGATGCCGCCACGAGATTGAGGAGAGGCGCGGCGATCGCCAGTCGATTGTCCTCACCTCTATCCCCTATCAGGTAGGCAAGGCCGGCCTCGTCGAAAAGATCGCCGAAGCCGCCAAGGACAAGCGGATCGAAGGGATTTCCGACATCCGCGATGAGAGCTCGCGAGAGGGCGTGAGGGTTGTCATCGATCTCAAGCGCGACGCCTCACCCGAAGTCGTGCTCAACCAGATGTGGCGCTACACGCCTGCACAATCGTCCTTCCCGGCCAACATGCTCGCAATCCGTGGCGGTCGACCCGAAACGCTCACGCTGCGCGACATAATCCAGAGCTTCATCGCATTCCGCGAAGAGGTCATTACACGCCGAACAAAATTCGAGCTGAACAAAGCTCGCGAGCGCGCGCACCTGTTGCTGGGCCTCGTGGTCGCGGTCTCCAACCTAGATGAAGTGGTCGCAATGATCCGCGGCGCAGCAAATCCGGCCGAAGCGCGAGCCCGATTGCTCGCCAAGGAATGGCCGATCGGGGACATCGCGCAATATATCCAGTTGGTCGAGGCGATCGAACCGACTGCCGACGAGGCGGGAGGCACCTATAAACTCTCCGAGCGTCAGGTGAAGGCGATCCTCGAACTCCGGCTCCACCGCCTGACCGCGCTCGGGCGCGACGAGATCGGCGACGAGCTGAAAGAGCTCGCAATGCAGATCGAGGAATTGCTCTCGATCCTTGCTGACCGAGTGAAGCTCTATGGCGTAATGCGCGATGAGCTGGAGGAGATCAAAGCCACTTATGCGACCCCGCGCGTGTCCGAAATTGCGCCGGCATGGGACGGGCTCGACGACGAAGACCTGATCGAACGCGACGACATGGTCGTCACCGTGACGCTCGACGGCTACATCAAACGCACGCCCCTATCGACTTTCCGCGCGCAGAACCGCGGCGGCAAGGGTCGCGCGGGCATGTCCACAAAGGACGAGGACGCGATTCAGGAGATGTTCGTCACCTCGACGCACAATCCAGTCCTGTTCTTCTCGACTGCCGGTAAGGTCTATCGCCTGAAGGTCTGGAAACTGCCCGAAGGCGGGCCGACCACACGGGGGCGGCCGATCATCAACATGCTGCCCTCACTTGAGGAAGGTGAGACGATTAAGACCGTTCTCCCTCTTCCCGAGGATGAAGACGAATGGGGCGCACTTTCAGTCGTATTCGCGACTGCCAAGGGTAACGTGCGTCGCAACAGCATGGACGCCTTCACCAACATCCCTTCGAACGGCAAATATGCGATGAAGTTCGACAAGGAGAGTGAGGATCACCTGATCGGCGTCGAGTTGGTGGCGGCAGGTGACGACGTGCTGCTCGCTTCGCGTCAGGGCAAAGCGATCCGTTTTGCTGCCGAAGACGTCCGCGAGTTTACATCACGCACTTCGACCGGCGTTCGCGGGATGAAGCTTGCCGACGGCGATGAAGTGGTTTCGCTCTCGACACTGGGTGCGACCGGCACCACTGCGGAAGAACGCGCCGAATACCTCAAATTTGCGCCTTACAAGGGCGAAAAAGAAGGCGAACCCGACCTTTCTCCCGAACGCTATGAAACGCTCAGGGAGAAGGAGCAGTTCATCCTCACTGTTTGCGCCAACGGCTATGGAAAGGTTTCGAGTGCCTACGAATACCGCCGCATCGGCCGCGGCGGTCAGGGTCTCATCAATATCGATAATATCGAGCGTAATGGCCCAGTCGTGGCTAGCTTTCCCGTCCAATCGGGCGAGCAGCTCATGCTCGTAACCGATCAAGCCAAATTGATCCGCATCGGGCTCGAAAGCCTGCGCGTTCTCGGGCGAAACACGGCGGGCGTGCGTCTGTTCAAGGTCGGTAAGAACGAGCACATTGTGAGTGCGGTCAAGATCGACGAGACTGAAGAGCCCGAGAACGAAGCCGAAGAGGCTGTCGTCGAGGAAATGGTCGAACGTCGCGGTGGCGGCGATGAGACTACGCCTGACACGACCGCCCATTCTGACAAGAACATCGAAGGCGAACCCGGAGGATAGTCCATGAAGATCGAACCATCTGGACAGGGATGCGGAGCGCGCGTCACAGACTGTGACCTGTCCGGTGAGCTCGATCCCGATCTGATTGCCGAAGTTCGTTCGGCGTGGCTCGAACACAAGGTGCTGGCCTTTGCGGGGCAGCAGATGGACGACGACGCGCTGGAGCGATTCACCATCACAATGGGCGGATTTGGTGAAGATCCATTCTTCGACCCAATAAAGGGGCGCGAGCACATCGCGGCCATTCTGCGGGAAGCCGACGAGAAATCGCCACTTTTCGCGGAAAACTGGCACAGCGATTGGAGCTTCCTTGAACAACCTCCGTCGGGCACCTGCTTGCTCGCCGTCGAGATTCCTCCTGTCGGCGGTGACACTCTTTTCAGTGACCAGGTCGCAGCATTTGCGGCGCTCCCCGAAGAACGCAAGGAATACCTGCGCACATTGAATGCGGTGCATTCGGCGAGCCGCGGATACGCGCCCGACGGGCTTTATGGTGACAATGATAAAGGTCGCTCGATGGCGATAAAACCCGGCGAAGCTGCCCGCGCCCGTCAGATCCATCCCTTGGTCCGCCGCCACCCCGAGACGGGGGAAGAGGTGCTGTTTTCCAGCCTGTCATATGTCGTCGGGATCGAGGGAATGGACGAGATGGAAGCGCTCGCTTTGGTGGTCGAGCTTCAGCAGTGGTGCGAACAGGAAACGTTTCTCTATCGCCACAAATGGGAGCCCGACATGCTGGTCATGTGGGACAACCGCGCGGTCAATCACAAAGCCACAGGCGGTTACGAAGGTTACAGGCGGGAACTGCACCGCACGACGATCGCTGCCTAAGGCTTGGGGTGCTCTCCACGCAGGGTCTGGACCACACCTGTCGCTATCATCAGCTGTCCGGCATAGTAGAGCGGCCAGATCAGAAGGTCAGGCAGCAAGGAAAGGTCAATCGGCCCCATTCGGCTAAAGATCAACCAGTCGCTGAGTACGAATAGCACTGCCCCGACCCCAACTCGATATCTCGGGAATCTGCTCGTCCAGGCTGTCGCGGCCATGGCGCCAAGGAAAACGGAGTAGATCGTCACCATGAGATCGCTGGTGAACAGATATGTCACGGAGGGGGTCAGCACCAACAGCGCTGCACCGAGCATCGACTGGCTGGTGCTCTTCTTTTCTCTTCGATTCCGCAGGTAGAGGGCAATTGCGGCCAGATGCGAGGCCGCAAACAGCGCTCCGCCCGTTACGAAATCGATTTCGAGCGCCATGTCGGCAGCTGCGGACAGGGCGAGCGCCAGAACCAGGATCGTGCCGTCGGATCCCTTCGTACGATAGAAGGCGTAAGCCGCAAGAAGCCCCACCCCTGCCCCCTTGAGCAGTATCAGCCACAGCCCGCCGATCGGATTGTTCCAGAGGAAGTAAAAGGCAACCGCAGCGGCCACGCTCGCAAGCAGCCAGGGTCGGTGCTCCACTAATGCAGTTTTTGCCACATTGCCCCCTCGATCTAACTTCGACTTGCATCAAACGCATCGAACATGCGCCCCATTGCACTCATGCCTGCGCACCTATGGTGCTAAGCCTCAGGCAACACAACAGGGGAGCGCGACATGCACCATGAGTCCGGCGCAAACGATCTTGACCCCGCCCGCGTCAAACGAGCCGTAAGGCGAGTTGAATGGCGCGATCTAGCGACAATGCGGCCGCGCGACGGCCTGGCTGAATGCCTTCACCCGCTTCCTTGGCTGGCATCGGGGCTCATACTGTTCCATTTCGGATACTGGCCACTCGCATTTGCCGCCGAGTTCATGTTCTTCCTAACCGCATTGCGACTCAATCACGAGGCGATACACCACAATCTGGGGTTCGGACCGAAGGGGCATCGCCTGGTCCTGCACAGCCTCAGCACCGTCATGCTCGGCAGCAATCATAGCGTCGCATTCAACCATTTGCGCCATCACCAGCACATCAACACTGACCGAGACCTTGAGGGCAAGGCGGGCCAAATGAGCTTCTGGCAGGTGGTTGCCTATGGGCCGTGGTTCCCGATCGAGTGCCACCTGGCGGCCATACGCGAAGGAGGGGCAGCGTGGCGACGCAAAGTGCTGATAGATCTCGCGCTAAACCTCATCATGCCTGCGCTTGCCTTCGGCTTCGAACTTACTTTCATTGTCTGGCACTGGTTCGCCATGCTGGTCGCACAGTGCTTTACCGCGCTATTCGCCGTCTGGATTACACATCGCGGTTGCGACGACAGCGCTCTCGTCGCCCGCACCCAGCGCGGCAGGATGGTGAACGCGGTAAGCTACAACATGTTCTTTCATCTGGAGCACCATCTCTTTCCTGCGGTACCGGTGAGGCACCTTCCACAGCTTGCCGAAAGGCTCGAAGCGGTCGAGCCGGCGTTCGCGAAGGCAATCCGACCGGTTGTCGGACGCTGAGGTGAGTTGATGCAGGAGCGAGCAGCCACTAGATGCTGCTCGCAATGGCACACGATGTTCATATTATCGGCGGCGGCCTCGCCGGATCGGAAGCCGCTTGGCAGCTCGCCCGGCGCGGCGTGAAGGTGCGCTTGTCCGAGATGCGCGGCAGCGGCGAGATGACGCCTGCACATCAGACCGACGGGCTGGCCGAGCTGGTCTGCTCGAATTCTTTTCGTTCGGACGATGACACCAAAAACGCAGTCGGGCTTCTGCATCATGAAATGCGCGAACTCGACTCGATTGTCATGCGCGCTGGCGAAGTCGCGCGCGTTCCGGCGGGGAGCGCCATGGCCGTGGATCGCGATGTCTTCTCAGCCGAGGTCGAGCGAACGCTATCCGAGCACCCTAATGTAACCATCGTACGCGAGCGGGTGGACGCGCTGCCTGATAGCGGCCTCACAATCGTCGCCACCGGCCCGCTCACTGCGCAGACACTGGCGGAAAGCATCGTCGGTGCGACAGGTGAAGATCGCCTCGCATTCTTCGATGCCATCGCGCCTATCGTCCACCGCGATAGCATCGATATGTCCAAATGCTGGATCCAGTCGCGCTGGAACAAACGCACCGAAGCCTCGAACGAAAACGGCGACTACATCAACTGCCCGATGACAAAGGAGCAGTATCTCGCATTCCATCAGGGATTGCTCGACGGCGAGAAAACCGAGTTCAAGGATTGGGAGAAGGACACGCCCTATTTCGACGGCTGTATGCCGATCGAGGTGATGGCGGCGCGCGGGGTGGAGACTCTGCGCTACGGGCCGATGAAGGGTGTCGGTCTCGATAACCCCTACGACACTACCGAAGAGCACCCTCAGGGCCGCTGGCCTTATGCCGTTGTGCAATTGCGGCAGGACAACAAGCTCGGCACCCTGTGGAACATGGTCGGCTTCCAGACAAAGCTCAAATACGGCGCGCAGATAGAGCTGTTTCGGACAATACCGGGACTTGAAAACGCAGAATTTGCGCGGCTCGGCGGATTGCACCGCAATACATTCGTCAATTCACCAAAAGTGCTTGATCGCCAGTTGAGGCTGAAAGCGGCGCCGCATATTCGCTTTGCCGGGCAGGTCACAGGGTGCGAGGGCTATGTCGAGAGCGCAGCTATCGGTCTTGTTACCGGAATGATGACCGCTTCGGAACTGGCAGGACGTGATTGGCGCCCCCTGCCCTCTACAACCGCACTCGGAGCCTTACTCAGCCATATCACTGGTGATGCCGATGCTGAGACCTTCCAGCCCATGAATGTGAACTTCGGCCTCTTCCCACCGCTGCACGAGGTGAAGAAGAAACAGCGCAAGGAAGCCTACACCTCGCGCGCCAAGGCCGATCTCAAGGCGTGGATTACGGAGGCCAACGAAGCCGTTCCAGCTTAGCCTAGCAACTGCAACGCGTCCGTTTTTTGGATGGTTTGGGCGCGCTGGTAGAAAACTCGGACTGCGTCAATTCAGCGTTACCGTCGGCGTCCATTGCGTCGAAACGCGTCGCGGTGGTGACAGCCCATTCCTCGAATGTAAGCAGGTTGTTTCCATCCGTATCGAGCTTGCGGAAACCCTCCGATCGGCTCGAGAGCATTTCATTGCGCGTGATCTTGCGGTCGCGATTGCGGTCGTATCTGAAGAAACGCTTCTCCTCGCGTGTGAGCTCAGATGCCTCGGGAGGCGCTGGCCCCTCCATCTCGCCCGGATCGGTGATCGGCAGCTCTTCTGGATCAAACGTCACTTCTTCCACTTCGGGTGGAGGCGGCGCGTTTATCTCAACCTGCGCGCGTCCTTGCCACCAGAACATTCCCACACCGGCGAGCAAGAGGCCTACGAAAACCCCAAGTATTGTCTGGCGCACGCAACCCTCCCCGCCGTTAATATCGCGGGATTACACACAATTAGCGACCAAAGATACCCGCCTTCAAAGCAACGAGCGAGGCACCCCGCCCTTCCATTAGCGGTCTTCCTCCACGAGAGAGCGAGCGCCGCGCCAACGCTTCGAGCACGCCGATACCGCGGGCATTTCCTGGAAGTCGCCCTGATTGAGTTCGCAAGCCATTCCCCAACCTGATCGAAAGGCTGCGCTCGTCGCTGTCACTAAAACGGCTCGCCAGATCAGCATAGATATATGTCTGAGCACTCTGTGCGATGCGCTTTTGGGTTTCCCCTGAACAATCGCCAAATACTGCCGTGATGGGAGCGCTGCGTCCCGCCGCTATTGACTGCTGGCTGATGTCGTCCAGCGATTCCGCAACAATGAGCACCTCCCACCCATCGATCAGCTGGGTGAGGGTATGTTCCTCCCCAGCCCAGCCTGCGCCTATGGCATCAAGTACAGCGTCACCACGTGGGCGATCCGCGACTGGCGTCCCGAGCATGTCACGCCACCATGCGATGCGCATCTGGCCTAGCATTGGCTCGGTGGTTGCTGCGGCGATGCGTCCCAATCTCTGGTCGAGTGCGAAAACAGTACGGAGCCGCTCGCGAAGGGCCGTGGGGGTGTAGGCAAGTGCCAGCTCGATTTCGGCGGGCAGGCTTTCTGGATTCTCGGCCATCCGCGTGCTCTCGCACCAGTTTGCCCGTGCCTGTCAACGCCTTCGAGATAATCGATTGAAGAAAGAACGTGCCATCGTGGCACCCGACGGCAGAGACATCCGTCTCAGGGTCGGACTATCATCCTGATACCACGAGGTTTTCGTGCCGGCAGGATTAGCGAATTCTTCGTAACTTCCAGTTAACCATGCCCTTTCGAGCTTCGCTTACTCTTGGACGGCTATTCCCCGGTCCAATGCAATTTTTCCAACCGATCCCGATCGGGGACGAACTAAAGGATCGACGTCGTATGGATATGTTCAATCGCAAGTCAGGCGAGCACCAGAAATCGTTCTGGCGTGGGCTGGCGGAAGATCCGACAGCGAACACGATCGTTATTGCGGCCGCTGCACTTGTGCCGCTTCTCGCCATGGTCGGGGGCGGTGTCGACGCAAGCCGATACTACATGGCTGAATCGCGGCTCCAGGCGGCCTGCGACGCCGGCGCCCTCGCTGCGCGCCGGGCCATGGCCGACGACACCTTCACAGATGAGCACAAGAACATAGGCCTCGCATTCTTCGACCAGAATTACGAAGACGGCTTGTTCGGCCTCACCAATCGCGTACGCAATTACACGGCCGACAATGAGGGCAAGGTCACCGGAACCGCCACGGGCGATCTTCCGACGAGCCTCATGGGCATTTTCGGCTATGACGAATTCAACCTGAGCGTCGATTGCACCGCCGACATCAACATCTCGAACACCGACATAGTCTTCGTGCTCGACGTCACCGGTTCGATGAACTGTGCGCCCGACAATCCGGGTGGCGGTAGTTGCGGAAACACCGAAGACCCCGGCTCGAAGATAGGCGGCCTCCGTAGCGCTGTGATGGCATTCTACGATACAGTCGAAGACGCAACTTCGGATAGCGCGCAAGTTCGCTACGGGATTGTGCCATACGCCAGTAACGTAAACGTCGGAGATTCAATCCCTGATCAATACATGGCGCAAAGCCACACCTATCAGTCGCGCGTTGCGAACTTCCAAACCGTCGTCGAGTGGACCGAAGTGAGTAGGACCATCACGAACATCGATGCTGATGGGGACGAGGACTTCGAACGGTGGGATTACCAGTGGCAATACACTGGAAGCGAATCTTCCTGCGATGCGCTGTTGCCTGACGATTGGACCAACGTCACCAGTTCGCTTGGTACGCACAATCAGCAGAACATCGTGGTCAATGGCAATACCCGCACCGTGACTTATCTCGATGGCAACGAAGACATCGAAATCGGTCGCGCGTTCACCTATTACACGGGCGGGTGGTGCGCATTCGGGTGGCGTGTCTACGAAGACAAGGCTGATGTCACCTTCGAAACGGTCGAAGAATACAGCGAACGCGAAGTCTTCCAGAACTGGACATATCGTCCGGTGACCTTCGATCTCGCAACGCTTTATGACGATGACCAGATCGAACTTCCGCTCGGATCGAACGGCACCGACACCCCGGTTTCGTGGGACGGCTGTGTCGAAGAGGCCGACACCGTCGCCACTGCAACCTGGGATCCGACCCCGGGCAATGCGAACGATTTGAACATCAACCTGCAACCGTCCGGACCATCCGAATACTGGAAGCCGGTGTTGAGAAACGCCGTGTGGAAGCGCGAAGATGGTGGGAACACGCTAAGCTGGCTTACGCAGAGCGGGAATGAGAATCGCCCGAGCTATTCGTGCCCTCGTGCGGCAATGAGGCTCACCGACCTGAGCCGCACGGATCTCAACAACTACGTGAACTCGCTCCAGGCGCGCAGCAACACGTATCACGATATCGGTATGATCTGGGGCGCACGCTTCATTTCGCCGAATGGTATTTTCAGCGCAGACAATGCGACAGCTCCCAACGGTGACTCGATCGCTCGTCACATCATCTTCATGACCGACGGGATGCTCGTCCCCAACGTCGAGGTGTACGGGACATATGGTGTCGAGTGGTGGGATCGCCGGGTCACGGACAACGGTTCCTCGTCGCAAGCTTCTGACCGCCACGCGAAGCGTTTCCAGGCAGCGTGCCGCGCTGCTCGCCAGCAGAACGTGTCGGTTTGGGTGATCGCTTTCGGGACGACACTCACGCAGAACCTGATCGATTGCGCGACACCGGGCCGTGCGTTCAAGGCGGACGATGCCGATGAGCTGCGCGACCAGTTTGAAGAAATCGCACAGCGTATCGCAGCACTGAGGCTTACGTCATGATCCGGATGCTCAAGGGAAATCGCACAATACGTTCATTCGCCAGGGACACCGAAGGCGCGGCACTGACCGAATTCGGGATGGTCGCTCCGATCCTGTGTCTCCTTGTGATGGGCATCTTCGACCTTGCCCACACGCAGTACACATCGGTGCTCGTGAATGGTGCAATGCAGGATGCGGGGCGCAACCTCACGCTCGAAAGTGCTGGCAGTCAGCAGTCATCGATCGATCAGAAGGTGATCGACCAGGTGCAGAATGTCGTCCCGGCGAATGCTACCGTCACTCTCGAGAAGCTCTCGCACTTCGACTTCTCCGATATCGGCGAAGCTGAAGAATTCGACGACGAGAACGGCGACACGATCTGCAACAACAACGAGGTTTTCGTCGATGCCAATGGAAACGGAACGTGGGACGCAAACCGCGGCTCCACCGGCATCGGCGGAGCACGCGATGCTGTGCTCTACACCGCGGTGGTAACCTACCCTCGCCTATTCCCGATGTACGGGCTTGCCGGGATGGATCAGAACGTGACCGTCCGTGCCGCAACCGTGCTTCGTAACCAGCCCTACGATGAGCAAGACCGCTCGACAGAAACAGGTAATTGTCCATGACTGAAGCGAAACGCCCCATCCGGGCCGCGACCAGCTTGTCCAAACCTGCCTGGGCAAGCCGCCTGATCGAATCCACATCAGGCATCGCCCTTACGGAGTTCGCGTTCACTGCTCCAATCCTTCTCTCGCTTGGATTGATGGGTGCCGAAACCGCGAACTACATGATCACGCATATGCAGATCAGCCAGGTCGCCATGCAGGTGGCCGACAACGCGTCGCGCGTAGGCGAGCAGGACGTACTGCTTGCCCGAAAAATCTATGAGGACGATGTCAACGAAGCATTCGTCGGCGCGGAGAAGCTGGGTGGGAGATACGGCATCTTCGAAAACGGCCGTGTGATCCTCTCCAGCCTTCAGCAGAATTCCGATAACGGCCAGTGGATCGCATGGCAGCGCTGTCGCGGCGCACTTGTGCACGATTCCAGCTACGGCGTGGAAGGCGACGGTGAAACCGGAACGGGCTTCCCGGGCATGGGAGAGTCCGGTCGGGAAATTACGGCTGCGGCGGGTACGGCTGTGATGTTTGTCGAGGTGTCTTACACCTACCAGGCTCTAACGCCGTTCGACTACCTCGATGGGGAGGTAATCAACTACACCGCAGCATTCAACGTCCGCGATTCTCGCGATCTATCACAGATCTACGATCGCAACGGCACGTCGCCGGTCGCGGATTGCAACACCTATTCGGCCGATCGTCCGAGCTGACCAAAGACCTGTCGGCGAGGCGAAAAGCGCCTCGCCGCAGTTATTTGTAACAGACTTTCTTCGCCGCCTCGACGATACGGGGCGCATCGATCAGCGCGAGCTTTTCAAGGTTGGCGGCATAGGGCAGCGGCACGTCCTCGTTGCAGACGCGCAGGACAGGCGCATCGAGATGGTCGAAGCCCTCTTCCATGCAGATTGCGGTGATTTCGCTCGCGATCGAGCACGTTGGCCAACCTTCTTCGGCAATGACGAGACGGTTGGTTTTCTCGAGGCTGGTGAGCACCGCCTCTTTGTCGAGCGGACGCAGGGTGCGAAGGTCGATCACCTCAGCATCGATGCCCTCTCCTGCAAGGGTTTCTGCAGCCTCGAGCGCGAAACCGACGCCGATCGAATAGCTGACGATTGTAACGTCCGCGCCTTCGCGCATGATCCGCGCCTTGCCGATCGGCAAGACGTAATCGTCGAGATCGGGAACGTCGAAGCTGCGGCCGTAGACGAGCTCGTTTTCAAGGAAAACAACCGGATCTTCCGTGCGGATTGCGGCTTTCATCAACCCTTTCGCATCGGCGCTGTCGTATGGAGCAATGACGATGAGCCCGGGCACGCTCGCATACCACGGAGCGAAATTCTGCGAATGCTGCGCGGCGACGCGGCTCGCGGCACCATTGGGTCCACGGAAAACGACAGGACAGCGCATCTGGCCGCCCGACATGTAATTCGTCTTGGCAGCTGAATTGACGATGTGGTCGATCGCCTGCATCGCGAAGTTGAACGTCATGAACTCGACGATCGGGCGCAGACCGCCCATGGCCGCGCCCGTGCCGACACCGGCGAATCCGTATTCGGTAATCGGCGTGTCGATCACGCGCTTGGGGCCGAATTCTTCGAGCAGGCCCTGGGTCACCTTGTAAGCGCCCTGGTATTCGGCGACTTCCTCACCCATCACAAAAACGCGCGGGTCGCGGCGCATTTCCTCGGCCATGCCGTCGCGTAGGGCCTCGCGCACCGTCGTGCTCGTGAAGCTGGTGCCTTCGGGGATGGAGGGATCGTTGGCGCGCGGCTTGGCCTCTGGCGCACTGACGCCGCCAGGCTCGTCACGGCCCTCGTCCTTGCCCTCACCCGGTACCGGGTCGACAGGCGCGGGTGACGGAGAAGGAGTGGCGCTTTCCTCGCCCTCACCTTCGAGATGCGCGATGACGGTGCCAACCGGGACGTCTTCCGTCCCCTCGGGCACAAGAATTTTCGAAAGCACGCCTTCGTCAATGGCTTCGAATTCCATCGTCGCCTTGTCGGTTTCGATCTCGGCAATGATGTCGCCCGGCTCGATCATGTCGCCTTCGCTCTTGAGCCACCTGGCAAGCGTACCCTGCTCCATAGTCGGCGAAAGCGCCGGCATCTTGAGTTCTATGGCCATGACTCAGTACTCCTCCACCAGAACATCGGTGTAGAGTTCGCTCGGATCCGGCTCAGGTGAATTCTCGGCAAAATCAGCCGATTCGGCCACGATCTTGCGGATTTCCTTGTCGATAGCCTTGAGCTCGTCCTCGTTCTTGCCCGCCTCGATCAGCGCTTTTTTCAAGCGTTCGATCGGGTCGTGGTGATCACGCTGTTCCTGCACTTCCTCGCGGGTGCGGTATTTCGCGGGATCCGACATCGAGTGGCCGCGATACCGATAGGTGTTAAGCTCCATCAGCACTGGCCCTTTGCCATCGCGCACATGCTTGAATGCGACTTCGGCAGCGGCGCGCACTTCGAGTACGTCCATGCCGTTCACATCCATGCCGGGAATGCGAAACGCCGTGCCGCGCCGATGGAAACGGGTTTCGGCAGACGATCGCTTGGTCGCCGTGCCCATGGCATACTGATTGTCTTCAACCACGAACACGATCGGCAAGTTCCACAATGCCGCCATATTGAATGTCTCATAAACTTGGCCCTGGTTCGCAGCACCGTCGCCAAAATAGGCAAGGCACAGGCCGCCGTCATCGTTGTACTGGTGCGCGAGCGCAAGCCCCCCGCCCAGTGCAACCTGCGCACCGACAATGCCGTGGCCTCCGTAAAACTTATGCTCGGTGCTGAACATATGCATCGAGCCGCCCTTACCCTTCGATATGCCAGCTTCGCGCCCGGTCAACTCGGCCATGATCACCTTTGGATCGATACCGTATGCGAGCATATGGCCGTGATCCCGGTAACCGGTGATCACGCTATCCTTGTCATTGTCGAGAGCGCTTTGCAGGCCGATCGCGACCGCTTCTTGCCCTATGTACAGGTGACAGAAGCCGCCGATAAGGCCGAGACCGTAAAGCTGACCCGCTTTCTCCTCGAAGCGGCGGATCAGGAGCATCTGGCGATAGAATTCCATCATTTGCTCTTCGCTCGCATCAAAGCGCTTGTTCGCTTCGAATTCTTCCTGGAGCGAGTGGAGGATGAAATCCGGGTCGTCGGATGCGGAAACGGCCTCTGCGGCCTTGTTATTTGTCGCTTTATTGTCAGCGGGCTTCTTCGCCAAGGCATCTATTCCTTTTTGCTGCGAGACGCGCGGTCTGGGGAGGAGTGCGCGCCCGTTTCCCGCGCCCCCTATAGGCAGAGAGCCGAGCAAGACGCAACGTCAACCGCGCAGCCTCAGCGTTCCAATTGCAGTGATTTCAAACGATGTCGAAGGGGCCGCGCTCGAGAATTCGTATGCGCGTCACTCGTCCTCGATCGTGATGACGACCTCATCGGCATGGAGCACACCGAGATTCTTGCGCACCAGTTCACTGGCAAGGTCGGGATCTGCGGCCCTGGGATCGAGCAGTTCAACCCGATTGCGCAGCGCTGCTCTTTCCGCTTCAAGCTCAGCGATCTGTGCGCGGTGGTGTTCAAGCGTCTGCGCGTTTTCGCTCCACGCGAGCAAGCCCGTGGGCCCGGCAATCGCAAAGCCCGTCAGCAGGAGCAGCACGAAGAGCGCAAGGCTCTGCCGCATCTGTTCCTTCACTGGCTTACGCATTGAATTTCCCCCACGCACGGGCAGCACAGAATCATAGTTAACGCTGCGCATCAAGTCGAAACGCGACAATTCGCTCTATTTATTCGCTCCGGTGATGCAATCCGGATTTTTCAGTATGATCGCGGAAGGCCAAGCACGTGCTCGGCAAGGTATGACAGAATGAGGTTCGTCGAGATCGGCGCCACCGTGTAAAGGCGCGCTTCGCGGAACTTGCGCTCTACATCGTATTCTTCCGCGAACCCGAATCCGCCGAAGGTCTGCACGCACATATCAGCCGCCGCCCAGCTCGCCTCGGAAGCGAGGAGCTTTGCCATATTCGCCTCTTCACCCGGATTGCCGCCTTCATCGTAAACGCGGGCTGCGTGGTGCACCATAAGCTCGGCCGCGCGCATCTGGGCATAACAGCGCGCGATCGGAAACTGCACGCCTTGGTTCTGTCCGATGGGGCGCGAGAATACGTTGCGGTCGCTCGCATAGGTCTTTGCCTGCTCGATGAACCACTTGGCGTCACCTATGCACTCCGCTGCTATCAGGATCCGCTCTGCATTCATGCCCGAAAGGATGTAGCGGAAACCCTTCCCTTCTTCGCCGACCAGCGCGTTCGCCGGAATCCGCAGGTCATCGAAGAATACCTCGCACGAAGAATGATTCATCATTGTGCGGATCGGCTTGATCGTCATCCCGTTTCCGACAGCCTTCTGCATGTCGACGAGGAACATCGACAGCCCCTCGGTCTTCTTCTCGACCTGGTCTTTGGGAGTCGTCCGCGCAAGCAGGAGCATAAGGTCGGAATGTTCAGCCCGGCTGGTCCAGATCTTCTGACCGTTGATGACGTATTCATCGCCATCGCGAACCGCGCGTGTTTTCAGGCTCAAAGTGTCGGTGCCGCTTGTTGGCTCGGAAACGCCAAATGCCTGCAGGCGCAGCTCACCGTTCGCGATCTTAGGAAGGAAGTGCTGCTTCTGATCGTCGCTGCCGTAACGTAACAGCGTATTCATGATATACATCTGGGCATGCGCGGCGCCACCATTGCAGCCCGACGCCTGAATTTCCTCCATGATCACCGCCGCCTCATCGAGGCTGAGGCCACTGCCGCCATATTCGGTCGGAATAAGCGCGGCGAGGAACCCCGCTTTCGTCAGCGCGTCGACAAATTCGCCCGGGTATTCGCGGGCCGCATCCTTCCTGCGCCAGTATTTCCCGGGGAAGTCGTCGCAGAGCGCACGGACGGCGCGTCGGATTTCGGTCAGTTCTTCGGTCTCTTTGTGCATTGTCGGTCCTGATTCCGGTTTAGCGCCGGATTGCCTGCGTGACTGCGCGAAGTCCACCTACGCGAAGTGATAATCGCCCCGCTGAGCGAATTGCATTTGTTGGAACTTTCAACCAGGCCCCTCCGTTGGAGCGGCAAAAGAGGGAAAACCAAAAGACATGCTCAACACATTGCTAGACCAGCTCAACAGCATGGGCACCGAATTCGTGCGCGCGTTGCCGGATGTCGCGATCGCGCTCGTGATCGTTTTGATCACGGCGATTGTCGCCAAGTTCGCAGTCAGGATTGCGGATGGCCTGATTGGGAAGACCGACCTTCGCGCTTCGCTCCGCAACCTGATTGAAACGCTGGTCAAGCTGGGCGTCTGGATACTCGGCCTGATGATCGCCGCGATCGTGGTTTTTCCGGGCATGACGGTTGGAACACTTGTCGCCGGCCTCGGCATCGGCGCCGTCGCAGTCGGTTTTGCGTTTCAGGATATCTTCGAGAATTTTCTCGCTGGCGTACTCATCATGGTGCGCGAAAAAATGCGCATTGGCGATGTGATCGAATGCGAAGGGATTATGGGCAAGGTCGAACACATCACACTTCGCGAAACACACGTCCGCAAGCTTTCCGGGGAGGTCACGGTCGTCCCGAACTCGATCCTGTTCAAAAACCCGGTCGAAATCCTCACCGACAAGGATCAGCGTCGGCACGAGGTCGTGATCGGCGTGTCCTACGACACTGATCTCGACGAGGCAGCCGAAGTCATCCGTAAAGCTGTGACCGCCGTTGAAGAGATAGATACCGAAAGAGGCATCGATATCTTCGCACAGGAGTTCAATTCCTCATCGGTCGACTTCCTTGTCCGATATTGGGCGGGCTCCACCCCGCGAGCCGGTCGCGAGTCGACCGACAGGGTTATTCGCGCCATCAAGCGCGGCCTCGACGATGCGGGTATCGAAATTCCGTTCCCGTACATTACCCACACCTTCAAGGAGAAGGTCCCGCTGGGCGAGAAGCCGGGCGAGCCGAACACCGGCGACTAGGCGCATTGGGCTTGGAGAAAGGTTTTTTCGTGCTACTCGTCTTGCGAAAGGGAGACGACGATCATGCAAATCCTGTCCTACGACCCAGCCCGCTTCGCAGACCTGCCGGACTATCGGTTCGCTGAATACTGGCTCGAGATCGATCTCGGGGACGGGCACTCGGGACGGATGCATTATCTCGACGAGGGGCCGAAGGACGCCCCGCCGGTCTTCCTGTTCCACGGAGAGCCGAGCTGGAGCTTTCTTTATCGCAAGATGATCCCGGTGCTGCTCGATGCAGGCTTCCGCTGTCTTGCGCCCGACCTCATCGGGTTCGGCAAGAGCGACAAGCCCGACGATATCGGCTTCTACACCTATGACCGCCATATCAGCTGGCTCAAGCAATGGCGCGACGCCGTTGTGCCACAAGAGGCAGCGCTGTTCTGCCAGGATTGGGGAGGACTGCTCGGGCTGCGCCTGGTTGGAGAGGAGCCTGACAGGTTCTCCTGCGTCGTCGCCAGCAACACCTTTCTTCCGACAGGAGGTACGCCTTCACCAGCGTTTCTCGCGTGGCGCGAATTCGCCAAGACCTCACCAGACTTCAAGATCGGCGAACTGCTCCAGCGCGCTACCGCGACCGAGCGCACCGATGCTGAAATCGCTGCCTATGACGCACCTTTCCCGGACGAACCGAGCAAGGCAGGAGCGCGCGCATTCCCCGCGCTGGTTCCGGTCGAAGACGGCATGGCCGGGATCGAGCAGAACAATGCAGCGTGGCAGGGTCTCGCAGCATTCGACAAGCCATTCCTGACCCTGTTCGGAGAGGATGATCCTGTGACAGGCGGCCTTGGAGAGACGCTCGCCAGCAGGATCAAAGGCGCTGAAGGCATGCCGCACGCCATGCTCTCCCAGTGTGGGCACTTTTGTCAGGAGGACCGTCCGCAAGAACTTGCTCAAGGCGTGATCGATACAGCGAGGAAAGCGGGTTTTATCGGTTGATCAATTCCGCTGCCGACACGGCGCCCACTTATCTGAGCAAGGCGCAGGAATATGCGCTCGCCATTACCGTCGCGGTGGTTACGGCGAACGCCTACTATATCCATCCGATCATCGGTGAAATGGCCTCCGATTTCGGCGTCAGCGACGCGCGGATCGGCATGGTGCCTGCACTGAACCAGCTGGCGCTTGCGCTGGGAATACTCTTACTGCTGCCGCTCGGAGACAGGTATTCGAATAAGCGCCTTTGCATCGCATTTGTAAGCGCGCAATGCCTGTTCATGTTGGGGTTGGCGGTAGCGCCGGGGTTTGCGAGCTTTACCCTCGCCTCGACGCTTCTCGGGTTCGTCACGATTGCGCCCTATCTCATTCCTGCATTCGCATCGAAACGCGTCGCTCCAGAGCGGTTGGGACAGGTGACGGCGCTGCTCACAGCGGGAGTCATCTTCGGAATTCTAGTCGCGAGGGTCGGTGCCGGGTTGGTGGCCGCACAGTTTGGCTGGCGAGCCGTTTACTGGTGCGCTTTCGCGCTCATGGCCGCCGTTATGGTATTTCTCCCGATCACTATGCGGACCGAAGGAGTCTCCACCAAGGTCCCGCAAGAAGCGTACGGGCAACTGCTCGCGTCGGTTTTCGAACTCGCGCTGAATAACCGGGACATGATGATTTCGGCACTTATTCAAAGCCTCAACTTTGCAGCCTTCACCGCGACCTGGCTCGCACTCGCCCTGCACCTCACGAGCGACAAGCTCGGATATGGCGTCGATACCGTCGGTTATCTTGCAGGGATCGCTGCGATCAGCATCGTTTCGACGCCCAGGCTGGGACGCTGGGCGGACCAGATCGGTCCACGGCGCGCACGGCTGTTTTCGGCGATGGTTCAGCTTGGCGGTGTAGCATTGTTCTACCCGCTGGGATGGAATGTGTGGACGCTGATCGTTCCGCTGGTGATCGTAAACCTCGTCGGCCCGACGATCGATGTGACGGGGCGCATGACCTTTCTCTCGCTGGAACCGGCGATCCGCACCCGGCTCACGACAAGCTACATCGTCCTGATGTTCATCGGCGGGGCCATCGGGAGCATTGCGGGCACGAGCGTCTACGATTGGGCCGGTTGGCCTGGCACCTGCATCTTGCTGTTCGTGATATCGTCAAGCATTGTCGGCTTGTCTCTCGCAGCAGTCCGCCTGTCATCGTCCCGCTAGGGAATGCGCCGTCAAACCGGCGCACAATCTGTTGGTCTGCAGTGCGTTCGAAATGGTGTCCCCGACAGGATTCGAACCTGTGGCCTTCGGATTAGGAATCCGACGCTCTATCCACCTGAGCTACGGGGACACGCCTGACGCCCCATAGCAGCGGCGTCTTGCTAATCAATCAATTCAGTTCTTCGGGGGGAGCGACCGGAAACGGTAGCGGGGCTACCGGCACACCCTCGTCCACTAGCGACTTTGCTTCTTCAAGAGTAGCCTGCCCGTGAATCGGCGCTTCATCGCGCTCGCCATAGTGCATTTCGCGCGATTGCTCGGCAAACTTGTCTCCGACCCATGTGCTATCCTTCAGCGCTTTTTTCTGCGCCTTCGCGAGGGCCTGCATTGCTTGCTGGACCTCTGCGGGCATCGGAGTGTTCGAGACAGGGCGCGCATCGTCCTTAATCGCCGGCCTTTCGCTCAGAGTGTTGCCTTTCGCGGGAACGGCGGGCGCCATCGGTGCCTTATCGACAGCCGCCGTACCACATTCAGGACAGCTGATGAGGCCGCGCGCCTTCTGGTCTTCGTAATCCGAGGAAGAGCCGAACCAGCCTTCGAAACGATGGCCCTGTTCGCAGTGGAGGTCAAAAACGATCATTATCTTCGCTATTTGGGGATTTCACGCTTGTTGGCAAGACTGGGAACCTGTTCACGCACCTCGGCAATCCGGCCAAGATCGATATCGCAAAAGGCTAATCCGGGCTTATCACCCCCCATGTCGAGCAGCACGTCCCCCCATGGGTCAACCACCAGACTGTGACCGAAGGTTTCGCGCCCGTCCTCATGCCTGCCGACCTGGGCCGCCGCGATGACGAACGCACTCGCTTCGATCGCGCGGGAGCGTAGAAGGACGTGCCAGTGCGCCTCGCCGGTCGGCCTGGTGAAGGCTGCGGGGACGGCGATGGCATCGCACCGGCGCCTGCCGAGTTCGTCGAACAGCGCAGGAAAGCGCAAATCATAACAGACCGTCAGGCCAAGTCGCCCCAGCGGAGAATCGTCCACGGTGACGACTTGCGCACCCGGTTCGTAGGCATTGCTTTCACGCCAGCTCTCGCCGGATGAAAGATCGACGTCGAACATGTGGATTTTGTCGTACCGCTCGACTCTGCCTCCATGGGCCCTGAAGTAGAATGAACGGTTGGCTAACATCCCACTCTCGAGCCGCACCGGCATCGAACCGAGCGCGATGTCGATTCTCGTATTCGCTGCAAGACTGCGAAATCGATCGGTGTATTTACGGTAAGAAGAACTATCGATGCTGTTAGCTGCACGCTTTCGATCCCGATCGAGCAGCAAGGCCATTTCTGGCGTGAAAATCATTTCCGCCCCGCCCGCTTTGGCCTCTTGCACGGCTTCTTCAATCGCGCCGAAGTTTGCTTCCGGGCTCAAACCCGAATTCATCTGGAGAACGGCGATCTTGGGCACGTGTGCGCCCTACCCTGCCAGCAGCGCGTCGAGCTTGCCTTCGCGTTCGAGCGCGGCCAGGTCATCCGATCCGCCGACATGCATATCGCCGATAAAGATCTGCGGAACAGTCATCGCGTTGGGAGCGCGTTGCATCATCTCTTCGCGCTTCGGTCCGCCAAGCGTGATGTCGTACTCGTTGAAGTCGACGCCTTTGGCTTTCAGAAGCCGTTTCGCGCGCACGCAGAACGGGCAAGCGAACTTGCTGTAAACGTCGATTTTCGGCTGGCTCATAAGGTTGTCCCGGACCTCTTGAAACGCGATTTTGCCCAACCCAGATAGTCTGTGTCGCAGTGTTTCGCCAGTCCTTGGGAAACGCAAATCGCGGCAGACAGCGCCGGGTGCTGCACAGGCAGGCCTGCATGAATATTCAAATTGCTCAAACCGGAGGATTTGCGAATTATGTCACGTTTCGATTTTACCCCTTATCGCCGCAGCACCGTTGGCTTCGATCGCCTTTTCGACCTGCTCGAAAGTCAGGCACGGCAGAATTCGGGCGACAATTATCCACCCTTCAACATCGCGCGCAGGGGCGAAGACAACTACCGCATCACGCTGGCAGTCGCCGGCTTTCGTCCGCAGGACATCGACATCACCGCGCAGCAAAACCTGCTTGTTGTGCAGGGCAAGAAGCGTGACGATCTCGAATCCGAGGCGGAAATGCTTCACGTGGGCATCGCCAATCGCGGCTTTGAACGCCGCTTTGAGCTCGCGGATTTCGTTAGAGTCGAACGGGCCGATCTTTCCGATGGGCTCCTGATCATCGACCTCGTCCGCGAAGTGCCAGAGGCGATGAAGCCGAAGAAGATCGCGGTTAACGGCGCACCGACGCTCACCGCCGTTGAAACCAACAAGAGCGACGAAAACAAGGCCTCTGACGCAGCCTGATCGGCTACCGAGGCCACAACTTTTTGCCTAACCAAAAGCAAGGGGGCGGATCGCTAAGATCCGCCCCCGCGACTTTGAGTCGCCTCGTCACGAATTTGACCGTCCGGGTCGCAGAAGACGGTCAACCTCGTTTCGAGCCTGGTTGCATACGGTCCCCCGGTCTACCCTCCGGTGAGCAACCGTGCTGCCAAACACTTGAGCAGCATCGCAAAATTTTTTGAGAGGCCCCACCCCTCTTACTAAAACCTGTAGCCCCCGCTGACCTAGCCAGCATTCGGCTTATCGCGCAAGATTTATCTTTTCTAATTGTACGAACGCGACAGACCGATGCCGCGAGCGAAACTTCCTTTCGTGACCCGATCCGATTAGTAGCCGTGCGTTTTCAAAGCTTTGTCAGGAAAGCTGTGTTGGTCCCGTATTGCGGAGGCAAAGTTGCGACTCAGACCAAGCGAGATTGCTTGACGGCCGCTGCAATGAAACCCGCAAACAACGGATGCGGATCGAACGGTCGCGATTTGAGCTCCGGGTGGAACTGCACGCCAACGAACCATGGATGGTCCGGTCGCTCTACGATCTCCGGCAGCAGCCCATCGGGCGACATGCCTGAAAACACCAGACCCTGCTTTTGAAGCGGCTCGATGTATTTGGCGTTCACCTCGTAACGATGGCGGTGGCGTTCGGAAATCGTTTCGGCGCCGTCATAAATCTGTGAGACGTGGCTGTTAGGGCTGAGTTTCGCTTCGTAAGCGCCAAGCCGCATCGTACCGCCCAGATCTCCGCCCTCTTCGCGCTCCTGCAAGCCCTCTTCGCTCATCCATTCGGTGATGATACCGACGACCGGCTCCTGCGTTTCGCCGAATTCCGTCGATGAGGCTTCCTCGAAACCGGCTGCGCGAGCACCTTCGATGCAGGCCATTTGCATGCCAAGGCAAATGCCGAAAAATGGCACGTTGCGCTCACGGGCGAAGCGGACACTTGCAATCTTGCCCTCGCTACCGCGTTCGCCGAAGCCGCCCGGAACGAGAATCCCGTGCATCGGCTCGAGCGCAGAGACGATCTCGGCTTCGTCCTCTCCTTCGAATACCTCGGCATCGATCCACTTGATATTGACCTTCACCCGGTTGGCGAGGCCACCGTGAACGAGCGCCTCGTTGAGGCTCTTGTAGGCATCGGGCAGGCCGACATACTTTCCGACCACGCCAATCGTCACTTCGCCTTCGGGGTTGAAGTAGCGATCGGTTACGTCCTCCCATGCAGCTAGGTTGGGTTCGGGCGCGTCGGTTATTCCGAATCCGCGCAGAACTTCCGCGTCCAGGCCTTCCTTGTGGTATTGCTGCGGCACCGAGTAAATCGAAGGCGCATCGAGCGCGGGGATCACCGCCTCTTTGCGCACGTTACAGAAGTTCGCGATCTTCTGGCGCTCGCTGTCGGGGATCGGGTGTTCGGCGCGGCAAAGAAGCACGTCGGGCTTGATGCCGAGACTTGCCAGTTCGCGTACCGAGTGCTGGGTCGGCTTGGTCTTTAGCTCGCCTGCCGCAGCGATATAGGGCACCAGCGTCACGTGGACGCTCAGCGTCTGCATTGGTTCAAGCTCGTTACGCAGTTGGCGTATCGCTTCCATGAAGGGCAGCGATTCGATGTCGCCCACGGTCCCGCCAATCTCGCAAAGGATGAAGTCATGGTCGCCCTGGTCGGCTAGCGCGAACTCCTTGATCGCGTCAGTAACGTGCGGGATCACCTGGACCGTCGCGCCGAGATAGTCGCCGCGGCGCTCTTTCGCGATGATGTCCCGATAGACGCGGCCCGACGTGATGTTATCGTTCTGGTGGGCCGAGACACCGGTGAACCGCTCGTAATGTCCGAGATCGAGATCGGTTTCCGCACCGTCGTCGGTGACGTAGACCTCGCCGTGCTGATACGGGCTCATCGTGCCCGGATCAACGTTCAAATATGGGTCGAACTTACGGATGCGGACCTTATACCCGCGCGCCTGCAAGAGCGCCGCGAGCGATGCCGCCATGAGACCTTTGCCGAGCGAGGAAACCACGCCGCCGGTGATAAAAATGTACCGCGCCATGGGAGTTGGGCCTTAAGCGTTTTCTTGGATTCGGGGCAAGCGAATTGCTGCGCGGCGTGATGCACCATCCACAGCAATCGGTGATTTCAGGTAAGATTACTCGGCGAGCGGATCGTCGTTGGCGGGCGTTTCCGCCGATGCCGGTGTATCACCAGAGGCCGGATCGGCAAGCGGATCGGCCGGAGGAGCCCCGCCAAGCAGATCGTCAGTAGACTGCGCAGGAACGCTGCGATCGAGCGTTGTGGTGACGCCGCCACTGTTGGTTTGCTCCACGGCAACTGCTGCAAGTGCAATCGAAAGCGCGACGAACGTAATCGCGAGCCATTTGGTCGCGCGGGTCAGGAAGTCCGCTGCACCGCGTGCACCCAAAGCGCCATTCGGATTGCCGCCGATGCCAAGGCCGCCGCCTTCGCTGCGCTGCATGAGAACCACGCCGACCAATGCGGCTGCGACGATGGCTTGGAGTACGGTTAGGAAAAGAAACATGTGAAAAGCGTCTCGAACGTGTCTGTATCGTGGCGGCTACTTAGTGATCCGCGCGGTTGGGAGCAAGTTTGCCGAGGCGATTATGCCTCTTCCGACTCAGCGGCAGCAAGCGCAATGCCCATAAAACTGTCGGCCGTCAGGCTGGCGCCTCCAACCAGCGCGCCGCCAACTTCAGGGGTCGATAGGATATCTGCGGCATTTTCGGGCTTCACCGAACCGCCATAAAGTATCCGGATCTCGCGCCCCTGCTCCTCGCCATAGAGCGACACGAGCAACTTCCGGATTTCGCCGTGCATCTCGGCGATATCCTCTGTCGTCGCGGTCTTGCCGGTCCCGATCGCCCAGATCGGTTCGTAGGCGACGGTGAGCTTCTCGAAAATCGCTTCATCGCCTTCATCGAATTCGGGGAGCGAAGCCTTGAGCTGGCCCGTCACGAATTCGGTCGCCTTGCCCGCTTCGCGGATTTCTTCGCTCTCGCCGCAGCAAAGTATCACGCGAAGCCCCGCCTTCAGAGCAGCTTCGGCCTTGCGACGAACCAGTTCATCGCTTTCCCCGTGGTTTTGGCGCCGTTCGCTATGACCGAGGATCACAAACTTGCCCCCGGCATCCGCGATCATCGCCGCAGAGATGTCTCCGGTATGCGCGCCGCCATCCTCATGGTGACAGTCCTGCGCCCCCACGGCGATCTGCTTCGCTTCGCGGTGGACGGGGTGAATCAGCGTGTAGGGAGGCGCAATCGCCACCTCGACCTTCATATGCCGCTGGGCGGCGCGGTCGATCGCGCGCGCTTCGGAGAGCATTGCGCGGGTGCCGTGCATCTTCCAGTTTCCAACGATGTAGGGCCGCTGAGGCATTTGTGATCTTTCCGAAACCTAGAAGGGGATGCGAATCCGAACGCTCCATGTAGGGGCGAGGGGCCGCGTCCGCTAGACGAGTAAAGACTTACAGTCAAAACGTGTGCGAACCTGTTGCCGGGAGGTCGCAGGGCCGATAAAGCGCTGTCGCAAGCGTCACCTGTGACGCAGAAAAAAGCATTGCTTCCATCGCGACCAGTTACGCTCGGGATCCGACCACACCATGATTTCCTTCTTCCGCAACTTTTTCCAGTCGAAGATCGGCTTGCCCATCTTTATCGGCTTCCTGATTCTCGTCGCCCTCGCTTTTGCCGCGGCGGATATCACCGGCAGCACGTTCGGCGGCGTATCGGGCGGAGACCGCGTAGCCAGGGTCGGAGACGAGACGATCACGAGCAGCGAGCTTTCGCGCACGGCTGATTCTGCCCTGCGCTCCATCCAGCAGAACAATCCGACGGTGAGCATGCAGCAGCTAGTCGCCGAAGGTGGACTCGAAGAAGTGCTGAACCAACTGATCGATCGCTACGCCATCGGCGGCTATGCCGAGAAATACGGCCTTCGCGCAGGCGACAACCTCGTGAACAGCGAAATTCTCCAACTCGGCGCCTTTACCGGTCCGACAGGAGAGTTTGACCAGACCGTTTACGAGAACGCGCTGCGCCGCCAGGGCATCAATGACGAAATCCTGCGCCGCGACCTCGGTGATGGGCTTCTCGCACAGCAATTGCTGGTCCCTGCCCTCGCCGCGCCGCAAATGCCGGAAAAAGCGGCCAGGCACTATGCCGCCCTGCTCCTTGAAAGGCGCCGGGGGGAAATTGCCTTCATCCCGAGCGTTTCATTCGCCCCCGAAGGCGAACCGACCGACGAACAACTGCAGGCTTTCTACAGCGAGAACCGCTCGCATTTCGTCCGCCCTGAGCGCCGGGTCATTCGCTACGCCGCTTTCGGCGCGGACAAGATCGACGCCGACATCACGCCGACCGCTGCAGAGATCAAAGCGTTCTACGATGCGAATCCGGAACGCTTCGCGGCGAGCGAGACGCGGGACATTACTTCGTTTCTCGTTCCGACCGAGGATGCGGCGCGAGCGCTCGTGGCGAGCATCCGGGCCGGGACCTCGCTCGAAACGGCGGCACGCGATGCCGGTTTCAACGTGTCGAGCAGTCAGGGGCAGACCCGTGATGAGCTGTCTTCATCGCTCGGCGCTGCCGTTGCGAGGAATGTTTTCGAGGCTGCTGAGGGCCAGGTCGCAGAGCCCGCTCGAAGCTCGCTTGGCTGGTATGTAGCGCGGGTCGATAACGTCACTCGCACGCCGGCGCGCACCCTCGAGCAGGCGACTCCCGCGATCACCCAGGAACTGACCGCTCAGAAACGAGTGGCCGCGCTCGCCGATCTCAGCGCCCGGATCGAGCAGGAAGTCGACAGTGGAACCTCGCTTCTCGAGTTGGCCGAGACTTTCGACTTGGAAATCGATCGCACGCCTCCCGTGCTCGCCGATGGCCGCGTGTTCGGTCAACCGGGTCAGGGCATCAACCCGGGCCTGCGTCCCGTGCTCGAAACCGCTTTCCAGATGGACGAAAGTGAACCGCAACTGGCCGAGCTTGTACCGGGCCAGCAGTTCCTTGTGTTCGATGTCGAACAAATCACCGAGAGCGCCGCACCTCCGCTAGCCGAGATTCGCGATCAGGTTGTACTAAGCTGGCGCCTCGCAGAAGGCGCAAAGGCCGCAAAAGAAGTTGCCGATCGTGTATTGGGCAAAGTGCGCGATGAAACCAATGTTGCTGCCGCACTGTCTGAGGAGAACGCGCAACTCCCGCCCATCGAACGTATCGATCTGGAGCGGCGCCAGCTCTTCGCAAATCCGCAGCAAAACCCGCCGCCGCCGCTGGTGTTGATGTTCTCGATGGCGGAAGGTTCGACCAAGCTTTACGAAGCGCCGAACAATATCGGCTGGTACGTGGTCAATCTCGAAGACATCGTGACGGAGGATATTCCTTCGGACAGCCCTGTCCTGCAGCAGACACGCATGACACTCGCCCCTGCGCTTGCCGGCGAATACACCGAGCAGATCACCAATGCGATCCGCTCGGAAATCGGGGTCGAGCGCAACGAGGACGCGATCGAGGCCGTGCGCAAACGGCTTGCTGGCGAGACCAACTGATCAATCGCAACCACCTGACCGCGTGACCGACGAGACTTCCGCACCGACTTCGCTCGAAAATGCTTCCGCCGCCGCACAGGCACTGGCGGCTGGCAAGCCTGCGCTGGTGTGGAGGAAAATCGTCGCCGACAGCGATACGCCGGTCGGCGCGGCACGGCGGTTGATCGAGCCGGGGCGCGGCGACTTCCTGCTGGAATCGGTCGAAGGCGGCGAGGTGCGCGGGCGCTACAGCCTGCTGGGCCTCGATCCCGACCTCGTGTTTCGAGCGAGTGAAGTCTCGGCTGCAATCAACCGCGACTGGAAACATGACCGCGATGCATTCGAGCGATGCTCCGGCGATGCGATGAGCGAGTTGCGCGCACTTGCCAATGCCTGCCGGATCGATGTTCCCGAAGCCCTTCCGCCCGCCCTCGCCTGTCTTGTCGGCTATTTCGGTTACGAGACAATCGGACTTGTCGAGACGCTCCCGCGCGCAGAGCCGAGCGAACTTGCCCTGCCCGACATGCTTTTCGTGCGTCCGACTGTCATTCTGGTTTTCGACGGCCTCACCGACGAATTGTTCTGCATCGCGCCGATTTGGGGAGCGCGTAATCCCGACGCCGCGATCGTGAATGCAGGCGAGCGGATCGACGAGACACTGCGAACCCTCACTCGTCCGCGCCCACCCGAACCACGCATTTCGGGCGACGCGGCGGAACCCGAGCTCACGCCCGTAATGTCAGAGGACGAATACAAGGCAATGGTTGCACGGGCCAAGGGATACATTGTCGCTGGCGACATATTTCAGGTCGTGCTCGCACAGCGTTTCACTTGCCCTTTCGAATTGCCACCGTTCGAACTCTATCGGGCCTTGAGGCGCGTGAACCCCTCCCCGTTCCTGTATTTTCTCGACCTGCCCGGCTTCGCGATCGTTGGTTCCAGTCCGGAAATTCTTGTCCGCGTGCGCGACGGGGAAGTCACGATCCGGCCTATCGCAGGCACGCGTCCGCGCGGGAGAACTTCGGCGGAAGACCGCGCGAATGAAGCAAGCCTGCTCGCCGATGCGAAGGAACGCGCAGAGCACCTCATGCTGCTCGACCTGGGTCGCAATGATGTCGGCCGCGTTGCTGCGCGCGGAAGCGTGGAAGTGACTGACAGCTTCACCATCGAACGCTACAGCCACGTCATGCACATCGTCAGCAACGTGGTTGGGCAACTTGCAGAAGACAAGGACGCACTTGATGCTTTGTTCGCCGGGTTTCCGGCAGGCACAGTCTCGGGCGCTCCGAAGATTCGCGCTTGCGAGATCATCGCGGAACTCGAACCGGAGACGCGCGGACCCTATGCCGGGGGCGTCGGCTATTTTGCCCCCGATGGATCGGTCGACAGCTGTATCGTTTTGCGCACCGCAGTGGTGAAAGAAGGTATCATGCATGTACAGGCAGGCGCCGGAATAGTCGCCGATAGTGACCCTGACTACGAACAAGCCGAATGCCGCGCAAAGGCAGGCGCGCTGATCGCCGCCGCCCGCGAGGCTGTGCGCGTCGCGAGCGAACCGGGTTTCGGCCAATGAAGCGCGCACTTGCTCTCACCACTCTTCTGCTGGTCGCAGCCTGTTCCGATCAGCCCGCTGGCGAGCCGGTCGTCCGCGCGTCGCTTGGCGATGAGCCAAATCAGGCGGTTGCGGCCCCTTCACTGGAAGTGGTCACGACCGAAGTGCCTTCCGCCTGTACGTCGAAGAGCTTCGAGGGTGTCGTCCTCACCCACTGCGTCGCCGATCCCGAAGTTCACACGATCAGTACGGCGCTTGCCCCCTCCAGCGGCGAAAACTTCGGGACGATCAGAGCTTGGGCGAACGGACAGGACGCGAGCGCGATCGCGTTTGTGACCAATGCCGGGATGTATGGCGATGATCTGAAAGCGATCGGCTACTTCGTCCAAAATTCCGAGCGCCTGCAAGAGCTCAACCGCGCCGATGGTCCCGGCAATTTTCACCTCAAGCCCAATGGCGTGTTCTTCGGCACCAATGGCAGGTGGCGCGTGCTCGACAGCGAGACGTTCTACCGGACCGTCGGTGACCGACCGCAGTTCGGCACGCAATCGGGCCCGATGCTTGTTATCGACGGTGAACTGCATCCCGAGTTTCAGGAGAACGGCCCCTCGCGTGCAATACGCAACGGCGTGGGTGTCGACGAAGACGGAAATGCTCATTTCGTGATTTCCGAGGAGGCGATCAGCTTTGGCCAGTTCGCGCGTTTCTTCCGCGATGAACTGAAGACGCCGAACGCCTTGTTCCTCGACGGCAACGTGTCTTCGCTGTGGGATCCTGCGAAAGACCGGATGGACAACGGCCGCGTTGGCCCGCTCCTTGTGGTTACGAGGAAAGAATGACCCTCTCTTACGACCGAACTCTCTACCCCGAGATCGAACCCTACGAGACGGGAATGCTCGATGTCGGCGAAGGCCATTCACTCTATTACGAGCGAGTCGGCACGCCCGGCGCCAAGCCAGCGGTGTTTCTCCACGGAGGTCCGGGCGGCGGCATGGCCCCTTCGCACCGGCGCCAATGGGACCCCGCTCTGTATGACGTCCTGCTGTTCGACCAGCGCGGTTGCGGGAAGTCGCTTCCCTTCGCAGCGATAGAGAATAACGACACATGGCGCATCGTCGAGGATATCGAACGGCTGCGCGAGATGTGTCGACATGAGACGTGGCAGGTTTTCGGCGGAAGTTGGGGCGCGACGCTCGCGCTCGCTTATGCCGAGAAGTATCCCGAACGGACGAGCGACCTTGTGCTGCGCGGTGTGTTCCTTGCCCGGCGGCAGGAAAAGGGCTGGCTTTATCGCTACGGCGCGAGCGAGATCATGGCTGAGCAGTGGGATAAGTTCTCGGGCCACATCCCCGAGGCAGAGCGAAGCGACCTTGTAAGAGCCTATTACGCGCGACTTACGAGCGACGACGAAGCTACGCGCCTTGCCGCAGCAAAACAGTGGTCTTTGTGGGAAGGCTCGGTCGCCACGCTGCTCCCCAATGAAGGACTGATGGAAGAGTTTGCGGATCCGTCCAAGGCGGTTCCCTTCGCCCGAATTTGTGCGCGGTTCTTCCTCGAAGACTTCTTTCTCGAAGAATCCCAGCTGCTGAACGACGCGCACAAGTTGAAAGGCATCCCCGGCATCATCGTTCAGGGTCGACACGATATCTGCACACCGCCAGGCGCGGCATGGGCGCTCAAGAAGGCCTGGCCCGAGGTCGATCTGCGCATTGTCCACGATGCGGGCCATTCGGCGAGCGAGCCGGGTATCATCGACGGGCTCGTGCGCGCGACGGACGAGTTGGCGGGGAAAGCGCCATGATCCTCGTTATCGACAATTACGACAGCTTCACCTTCAACCTCGTCCATTATCTTATGGAACTGGGAGCAGAGGTGCGGGTCGAGCGTAACGATGCGCTTTCGGCAAGCGAGGCGATCGGGACCGGTGCCAAGGGCTTTCTGATCTCGCCAGGCCCCTGCACCCCCAATGAAGCCGGGATCAGCCTCGATCTCGTTGCGGCCTGTGCGAACAGCGCCAAGCCGCTGCTCGGAGTATGTCTCGGCCACCAGTCTATCGGGCAGCATTTTGGCGGTAAGGTCGTGCGCGGCGGCTTGATGCACGGCAAGACTTCGCCGGTCACGCACGATGGCACTGGTGTGTTTGAGGGCATACCGTCACCCTTCACCGCGACCCGGTATCACAGTCTCGAAGTCGTCGATGTTCCCGATAGTCTTGTAGCCAATGCCCATGCCGAAACGCCCGGAGGCGATCATGCAAGCGTGATGGGCTTCCGTCACGAGGCGCTCCCCATACATGGTGTGCAGTTCCATCCCGAAAGCATCGCGACCGAGCGTGGGCACGAACTCCTCGCCAATTTCCTCAAGATTTGCGGGATCGATGCCCGCCTGCCTGAAAGACTCTCCGCATGAAGACGCTTCCCCTCGCCGTCCCGCACATGAGCGAAGACGAGGCCGAGGAGGTCTTCGGCTGGATCCTCGATGGAGAGGCCAGCGATGAAGAGATCGCGCGGTTCTTGCTCGCGATGACCGAGCGCAGTGAAACCGCCGAGGAAATTGCAGGGGCGGCACGGGCTTTGCGCGCCCGACTTGTTCCGATCGAAGCTCCCGAAGGTGCGGTCGATTGTTGCGGCACCGGTGGCGATGGACATCACACGCTGAATGTCTCCACCGCAGTCAGCCTTGTCGTCGCAGCCAGCGGAGTTCCTGTCGCAAAGCACGGCAACCGCGCCGCTTCATCGAAATCGGGCGCGGCGGACACGCTGGAGGCGCTCGGCCTCGACATGGACGCTGCCGGGCGGACGGCGGAAAAGTCGCTCGCAGAAATCGGTATCTGCTTTCTCTTCGCAAAAAACCACCACCCGGCGATGGGCCGTATTCAACCCATCCGCCAAAAACTTGGCAAACGAACCATCTTCAATCTCATGGGTCCGCTTTCGAATCCCGCTGGAGTGAAGCGCCAGCTGATCGGCATTGCGAGGCCCGGCTATGTCCCGATCTATGCGCAGGCCAAGGCCAAGCTCGGCACGGAGCGGACTTTCATTGTCTCAGGCGATGAAGGGCTCGATGAGCTCAGCCTTGCAGGCGGGAATGAGCTTGCCGATGTCACCGGAAACGATTTCGAGATGCGCCGCATAGATGCCGCCGAGGCGGGCATCGACCACGCCCCCGTCGAAGCCATTCGCGGGGGTGATGCGCAGCACAATGCAAAGGCGCTGAAGGCGCTCCTCGAAGGCACTCCCGGACCATATCGCGACGCGGTGGTCTTCAATGCAGCTGCGACGTTGATGGTCGCTGACCGTGCCGAAGACTGGCATGCGGGCGCCGCGATGGCTGAAGAAGCTCTCGACAGCGGCAAAGCCGCCAAATTGCTCGCCAACTGGATTGAACTGGCGCAGTGAACCTATGAATAAGCTCGAAGAAATATGCGCCGCCAAGCGCGAGATCGTTGCCGCCCGCAAGGGTGCGATCCCGCTTTCGGAGCTCGAACAAGCAGTCCGCACCCAAACGGCACCGCGCGGATTTGAACGCGAATTGCGCAAAGCTTCCCAACACGGGTTCGGCCTTATCGCAGAGATCAAACGCGCAAGCCCGTCTAAGGGGCTGATCCGGGAAGACTTCCACCCCGCCCAGCACGCAGCCGACTACGAGGCCGGCGGTGCAACCTGCCTTTCCGTTCTGACCGACGCGCCCTATTTTCAAGGACACGAGGATTTTCTCGTTGCCGCCCGCTCTGCGTGCTCGCTGCCGGTACTGCGCAAGGACTTCATGGTTGATCCATGGCAATGTGTCGAAGCGCGTGCGATCGGCTCCGATGCAGTCCTGATCATCGTAGCAGCGCTCGAAGATGGCGAAATGGCCGAAATCGAAGCGGCGGCCCGTGACCATGCGATGGACGTACTTGTCGAGGTTCACGATGAAGATGAACTGGAACGGGCGGCGCGGGTTTTGCAATCCCGCCTGATCGGAATAAACAACCGCAACCTCAAGACCTTCACCACTTCGCTCGCGACGACTGAACGCCTCGCCCCGCTCGCTCCCGAGGGTGCCTTGCTGGTGGGCGAAAGCGGTATTTCAACGCACGCGGATCTGGAGCGCCTCGCCGCTTCAGGCGTCCGATGCTTCCTTGTTGGCGAGAGCCTGATGCGCGCTAGCGATATCGCGCTTGCCACGCGGACCTTGCTCGGCGCAGATTAGCCAGCATGACAAAGCTCACCCATCTTGGCGAGGACGGCGCGGCGCGCATGGTCAACGTTGGGAGAAAAGCGACGACCGAACGCCTCGCGATCGCAAGTGGTCGGATCAAAATGTCGACCGAGGCGCTGGAGACGATACGCAAGGGCGATGCTCCCAAGGGAGACGTACTCGGCACTGCGCGTATCGCCGGGATCATGGCAGCCAAGCGGACAGGCGATCTGATCCCGCTTTGCCACCCTCTGGGGCTTGAGTCGGTGCAGATCGACTTCGAGTTAGAAGAGCACGCAATCAGCGCAACCGCGACCGCTTCGCTCACCGGGAAGACCGGAGTGGAGATGGAGGCGATGGTTGCCGTCTCGACCGCGCTTCTCACAATCTACGACATGGCGAAGGCGATCGACAAGGGCATGGTCATCGACGAGGTGCGGCTCGTCGAGAAGCGCGGCGGCAAGAGCGGTATCTGGAAAGCTCCCGCCGGATGAACGCCATGCTCTCGCTGAAGGAAGCGCACACGCGGCTGCAGGAAATTGCCCCGTCAATGTCGGCAAGTGAATTTGCAATTTCGGGCGGAATGCCCCGGGGGTTTGCTGCCAGCGATCATCATGCGATCAGAACCCAGCCTCAAGCGGATCTTTCCGCAATGGACGGATATGCCATTTGCGGAGACGGACCGTGGGAACGGATCGGCGAAAGCCGTGCGGGAGCGCCGTTTGGCGGGGCGCTCAAGCCCGGACAATGCGTCCGCATATCAACCGGGGCGCATATGCCCGAAGGCAGCGACCGTGTTCTGATACAGGAAGAAGCGAGCACCGATGGAGCAAGCATTTCCGCTGAAGATGTCCCGCCGCCGAACAGACACGTCCGCAAGGCCGGCTTCGACTTTCACGAAGGCGATCTGGTTCTTCGCAAGGGCGTGCGGCTTGGTCCTGCATCGCTGGCGCTCGCAATCGCTGCCGGGTTGGACCGTTTGCAACTTGTGAATGCGCCAAAGGTAGCCGTGCTCGATAGCGGGGACGAGCTTGCACCAGTCGGCATCCCGCCCAGGCCGAACCAAATCCCTGCGAGTAATGGGACAATGATCGGCTCCATGCTGCATCCCTATGTCGGAGAGGTCAACCAACTCGGCCCCGTGACAGACGAATTGGGCGCGCTGGCGGTGGCACTAGCGGACGCAGAGGATTGCGATATCCTGATCACGTCCGGCGGCGCATCGGTTGGCGATCACGACCTGATGCAAGAGGCATTGAAGGCCTGGGGCGCTGAAATCGATTTCTGGAAGGTCGCGATCAAACCGGGAAAACCGCTTATGGTCGCGAGGCGGGAATCTCGAACAGGGAGCCAGGTTATCCTTGGCCTGCCCGGTAATCCCGTGTCGAGCTTCGTGACATGCTTCCTCTTTGCACTCCCGCTTGTGCGCGCGGCGATGGGGGATCCGAATCCGCTGCCTCAAACCATCGAGATCACGGCAGCGCAAGACTTTGCTCACACCGGCTCCCGACACGAATTCCTGCGCGGCATGAGCGACGGGCGGACGGTCCACCTCGCCGCCTCTCAAGATTCGAGCGCGCTTCAAGCACTGGCATCGGCCAACTGCCTTGTCGACCGTCCCCCTGATGCGCCCGCTGTGAAGATCGGTGAGCCAGTTTCGGTCTATTGCCTCCACAACGGCTGATTTCTGCGGAATTCGTGTGTGCGTATCGCTTGACAGATTTTATTGGGTTTCCTATTCGTTCCGCATTCGTTCACCCTTTCGGTGGGCGGACAGCTCCCGAAACGCACCTTCCGCGGTGCCTCTTGGGGAGCGACGAATTGGCACTTCAGGAGCATTATGTGCTCTGGCTTGAAGTGCGCCTTAGGGAGTGACCCCATGCTGACCGCAAAGCAGCACGAATTGATCCGGTTTATCCAGAAGAGGCTGGATGAGACCGGCATTTCACCCAGCTTCGAAGAAATGAAGGAAGCGCTCGATCTCAAGAGCAAGTCCGGCGTGCACCGTCTTATCTCGGCCCTGGAAGAGCGCGGCTTCATCCGCCGCCTGCCCAACAGAGCGCGAGCACTCGAAGTCATCCGAATGCCGGAGGATGCGACGCCCACCCCACGCGCGACCGTTGCTGCAAACGATGCAGTGGCTTCAGCCGCCGATGTGATGAGGAAGGCACCCGAGCCTGCCAATGACGTGATCGAGATTCCGCTGCACGGTCGCATTGCGGCAGGTGCTCCCATCGAGGCATTGGAAGGGCAGAATTCGTTACCGGTTCCGGCGGCGCTGCTCGGCCCGGGCGATCATTACGCGCTCGAAGTGTCGGGCGATTCGATGATCGAAGCAGGGATCTTCGATGGAGACTTCGCCCTCGTGAAGCGCACAGAGACTGCCCGCGATGGTGAAATCGTCGTTGCGCTGGTGCGCGGCGAAGAAGCGACGCTCAAATACCTGCACAAGGATGGCGGTATGGTCCGGCTCGATCCGGCGAACCCGGCCTACGACCCGCAGGTCTACGGACCGGACGAAGTCCAGGTTCAAGGCAAGCTCGCAGGGCTGCTTCGGCGTTACCACTGATCGGTGTTGCGGGGCTCGACCGTCACTCGGCGGTCCCGCGCCACCACCCATGCTCGCCCTGCCGTTCCGCCACGCTTGTGAGCCCTCCTGACGACAGGTCGAGCGAAAGTCCTCCGGTTTTGCCAAGCAGTCGCCGATCAGCCTTGAGCCAGCGCGGGGAGCACGATTGGGGCAGAAAGCGGTCGGCGACTACGATATCGGCCCGCTCGCATGCTGCCGCTAGTGCCCTTTCTTCGACAAGTTCGCGGTTGCGCGCCATCAGTACAGCCCAATCGCGCCCTCCGCGATTGATCATGATTAGGCAGAACTCGCTTGAACAATCGGCGCCAGGCCAGTCGGCAATCGGAACAGGATCGCCAGTAACGCTGGCAATTTCGAGCAAGTTATCGCGCGAATAGGACGACCGGCTGTCTCGCAAGGAGAGCAGTTGGCGCTCGCCCTTGGCGTCTTCCATGACGATACCGACATGCCGCCCCTCCCGGCCTATCAGGACATCTGGAATGGGCGTGGATAGCAGTGCCAGTGTCGCAGTCCCAGCGGGAATGAGCCCGAACAATCGGGCCCTGCCACTCCAAAGCGCGAGCCACAAAGCCCCTCCAACGAACAGCGCAATGGTCTGGTCCGTCATCTGCGGCATAAGTTTCACGGCGCCCGGCTGCGAAGCCGTGAAATGCGCGATCTCGAGCAATAGGTCCAGCGAGCCCTGTACGAGCCACCAGGCGGGTCCCCCGAGGCCCACGAGGTCGAGCAAGAGAGCGATCGCAATCAAAGGCATCGATACGAATGTCACGAGCGGGATCGCAACGACATTGGCAAATGCTCCATAGAAACCGGCACGGTGGAAATGGAACAGCACAATCGGCATCAGGGCAATCTCGATCACGAGCCCCGTTACGAAGAGCATGGCAAGGTTGCGAGCCGCCCTGGCGGTGCCCGGCTCTTCCCGCGGCGCAAGAAACGCCTTCACCGGTCGTGAGGAATGGAGCGCGACGATCGCTATTACTGCCGAGAAGCTCATCTGGAAGCTCGGCCCCACGATACTTTCAGGCCAGAGAACCAATACGAACACGGCCGCAACCGCGACCATTCGAAGCGACAAGGCTTCACGCCCCAGGGCAAGCGCGACCAGAACCAGCATCGCTGCGGCGCAGCTTCGTACCGTGGGCACCTCTGCACCGGTCAAGAGCGTGTAGCCGATCCCTGCCACCGCTCCGACCGCTGCGGCAACGACCGGCAATCGGACGCGCAGCGCTATCGGGGGAATCAGGGCGAAGAACTTGAGCGCGAGGAAGTACGCCGCTGCAATCACTGCACTCACATGCAAGCCGCTGATCGACAACAAATGCGTCAGCCCCGCATCGCGCATCGCGTCTTCGTCGGCTTCGGCGATCGCCCCGCGGTCGCCGCTTGCAAAGGCAGCTGCGATGGTCCCGGCTGATCCATCCACCCGTTCGCGGACATGCCCCGAAAGCGCGCGCTGAACCGCGGCAATGCCGCCGGCAGGAGGAGCGGCTTCGACGATCTCGATGCCACCCATTACGCTACCGGTCGCTGCGAGCCCCTTGAACCAAGCGGCGCGAGCGAAATCGTAGGAGCCCGGCAGCATGGGACTGGCAGGCGGCATCAGTCTTACGCGAGCACGGATAACCGCGCCCTCGATCAGGGATTGCATGCCGCCCTCCACTTCGGCGACGGTTTCCAGTGGAACGTTGACGCGGATCTTGCGGCTCTCGGCTGTTTCGGCATCGCGCACTGCAAGCGTCAGCCGGATACGATCCCGCGAGGGCTGATCCTCCCGCTCGAGCACATAGCCCTGCACCTGCTCGATCGCAGGTCTGTCGATAGGCTTCGCGCCTACAACTTCTGATCGTAGCCAAACGGTCGCGATACCTGCCGCAAGAGCGAGTCCGCACGCTATCGTTGCGCTTCGCAGATGGCCTCGGCGCTCGTCCCCTCTCCATGCCGCAACTGCGGCGATCGACAGCAGCAAGGAGGCGCCGATAGCGGCACTCCACTGCCATGGTGACTTGAGCCCGAACCAGGCGAGAATTCCAGCACCGAAGAAAACCGCCAGCCAGGGCGCACGGTCGAAGCCGGAGGACGCCAGAAAATCCTCGACCCGGTCGCCAAGACCACGCGCAACTCTGGACAACGCCGCGCCCCTTTGCCAAGGGCGCTGCACTGCAGCATCATCGGCGAGCGGTGTCTCGACGCCGCCATCGCCCAAGGGCACTAACGGCGCATCGCGCATGGCGCTCCCCCCGAGAACCTCGGGCCATTTTGAAGAGGAATTTGAAAGACATGGCAAGCGAAACCGACAAAGGCAGTGGCGAGGTAGTCACCCGCTTTGCGCCTTCGCCCACCGGCTTCCTCCATATTGGCGGCGCACGCACCGCCTTGTTCAACTGGCTCTATGCCCGCCACCACGGCGGCAAGGCGCTTTTGCGCATCGAGGATACAGACAAGAAGCGTTCCACCCAGGAAGCGATCGACGCAATCCTTGATGGCCTTGACTGGCTTGGACTCGATTACGATCAAGAACCGGTGTTCCAGTCGCGACGCGCTGATCGTCATGCCGAGGTAGCCCGCAAGCTGCTTGAGGCGGGTCACGCGTACAAGTGCTTTGCCACGCCCGAAGAGCTCGAAGCCATGCGGGCCGAGCAACGCGCCAACAAGCAGCCCATGCGCTATGACGGCCGCTGGCGCGACCGCGATCCTTCCGAAGCTCCCGAAGGAGCACCCTACACAGTCCGGATCAAGACGCCCCAAGAGGGCGAGGCGACGATCCATGACGACGTGCAGGGCGCGGTTTCGGTCAAGAACGAGGAAATCGACGACTACATCATCCTACGCGCGGATGGCTCGCCTACTTACATGCTGGCTGTCGTGGTCGACGATCACGATATGGGCGTGACGCATGTAATCCGCGGCGACGATCACCTTAACAATGCGTTCCGCCAGCTTCCGATCTACCGCGCGATGGACGAGATAGAGGGCGATTGGCCGGCGCCAGTCTATGCCCACGTTCCGCTGATCCACGGTTCCGATGGAGCAAAGATGTCGAAGCGGCATGGCTCACTGGGCGTTGAAGCCTATCGTGATGAGCACGGCATCCTTCCCGAAGCGTTGTTCAACTACCTGCTTCGGCTGGGTTGGGGCCACGGTGACCGCGAAGAGATCAGCCGCGAGGAAGCGATCGAGTTGTTCGACCTGTCGGGCGTCGGCAAAAGCCCCTCCCGCTTCGACATGAAAAAGCTCGAAAACCTCAACGGCCACTACATCCGCGAGGCCGACGATGCGCGGCTCGCAGACCTTGTGGCTCCGCATATCGAAGGCGACGTCGACAAAGCGCTTCTGGTAAAGGCGATGCCAGTGCTAAAAACGCGCGCAAAGAACATTCACGAAATCGCTGAAGGCGCGGGTTTTTTATTCGCCAAGCGACCACTCTCGATGACCGAAAAAGCTGCCAAGCTGCTCGACGATGAAGGTCGGGCGCGCCTGTCCTCCATTTCGGAGGCGTTGAAGCGCGAAAAAAACTGGACAATCGAGGCTCTCGAAGCCACTACGAAATCGCTCGCAGAGGAACTGGGATTGGGCCTCGGCAAGCTGGCGCAGCCGATGCGCGCTGCACTCACCGGGACGACGACCTCGCCCGGGATTTTCGACGTTCTGGTCCTTCTGGGACGGGAAGAAGCCCTCGCCCGGCTCGACGCACAGGCTGCGTGAGCGGGATAGACGGGCAGGAATAAAGCAGGAGACAGATCTTGTCAGATCAAAACGCCAAACTCGAACTGGGCGGCGAAACCTACGAATTTCCCGTGCTCCAGGGCAGCACCGGGCCGGATGTCGTCGATATCCGCAAGCTCTACGGCCAGACCGGCGCGTTCACCTTCGATCCCGGATACAAGTCGACCGCGAGCTGTGAAAGTGCGCTCACTTATATCGACGGAAATGAGGGCGTGCTCCTGCATCGCGGCTACCCGATCGGCCAGCTGGCCGAGCATTCAAGTTTCATGGAAGTAAGCTACTTGCTTTTGAACGGCGAACTCCCGACCAAGGATGAGCTCGACGATTTCACTTACACGATCACGCGGCATACCATGCTGCATGACCAGATGCGTCAGTTCTATCAGGGTTTCCGCCGTGATGCGCACCCGATGGCGATCATGTGCGGCGTCGTAGGTGCGCTCTCGGCGTTTTATCACGACAGCACCGACATCTCGGACCCCGAACACCGCAAGATCAGCTCGCACCGCCTGATTGCCAAAATGCCGACCATCGCGGCGAATGCGTATAAATATTCGATCGGCCAGCCCATGATGCAGCCGGACAATTCGCTGAGCTACACCGGCAATTTCTTGCGCATGACCTTTGGCGTCCCGGCCGAGGAATACGAGGTAATTCCCGCTGTCGAAAGGGCGATGGATCGGATTTTCATCCTCCATGCCGACCACGAACAGAATGCCTCGACATCGACCGTGCGTCTCGCCGGTTCTTCGGGTGCAAACCCGTTTGCGTGTATCTCGGCAGGTATTGCGTGTCTGTGGGGCCCCGCGCATGGCGGCGCGAACGAAGCGGCACTCAACATGCTCCGCGAGATCGGCACCCCTGACAAGATCCCGCACTATATCGAGCGCGCGAAGGACAAGAACGATCCGTTCCGCCTGATGGGCTTTGGACACCGCGTATACAAGAACTACGATCCACGTGCGACGGTCATGCAGAAGACCGTGCGCGAAGTATTCGAGGCACTCAACGTCAAAGACCCTGTGTTCGAGACCGCGCTTCAGCTTGAGGAAATCGCTCTCAATGACGATTACTTCAAAGAGAAGAAGCTTTTCCCGAACGTCGATTTCTACTCGGGCATCATCCTCTCCGCGATCGGCTTCCCGACGACGATGTTCACGGCGCTCTTCGCCCTCGCCCGTACCGTGGGCTGGGTTGCGCAATGGAACGAGATGATTTCCGATCCAGGCCAGGTCATCGGCCGTCCGCGCCAGCTCTACACCGGTCCGACGCAGCGCGACTACGTGCCGCTCAGCGACCGCTAAGACAGTTCGCAACTAATGGGGCGGTCCGCGATCCGGCTTGCACTGCAGGCCATCGGGGCCGCCCTTGTCGTATCCGGCATCCTGTGGGCGCTGCAGGGCCTTGGTATCGTCTTGTGGCCCGCGAACAGCTTCATGCTCGCCCAAAGCGAATGGGCGCTTTACGGCGCTATCACGGCGGCTATCGGTTCGGTGCTGGTCCTGATCGCAATCCGAATGGGGCGCGAGGATTAGCGCCTACTCGAAAGCGGGTAGTGACAGCGTGAAGCGCGCCCCAAGCGCCTTTGTCCCATCGGCGGGCGATTCCAGCGTCAGGTCACCATCCATCGCCAGCGCTAGCTTACGCGAAATGTAGAGGCCCAATCCTGAACCGGTATCGTTGCCATCGTCGCCGTCGCGCCCAAGGCGCTCGAACTTGTCGAATATCTTCGCCGCCTGTTCCTCGCTGACCCCCGGCCCTTCATCGGTGACAGAAATCTGGACCATGCCCGAACCACTCTTGCCAGTGGCTATGGTCACGGCGCTTCCTTCGGGCGAATAGGCGATTGCGTTGCCGATCAGGTTGATAAGGATTTGCAGTACTCGGCGGAATTCTGCCGATGCAAGCGCATGTCCCCCTTCGTCGGGAATATCGAGTTTGATCGAGCGATCCTGAGCGCGCACGCCCAGTATGCCCGCTGCCCGGCGGGCTACATCTACGAGATCGACTTTATCCTTCGCAGTCGAGAAGCCGGGTGCCTCTACAACTTCCAGATCTGCAAGATCATCGAGCATTCCGGCAAGGTGTTGACCGGCGGCAGCGATATTGCCGGCATAATCGCTGTACTCCGTGCGCAAAGGCCCTGCTAGCTTTGCACGGATCGTCTCGGCATTGGCGATGACCCGCGCGATCGGTTGGCGAAGGACCGGCGTCAGCGCACTGCCAATCAGGCGTGAATGATCTGCGGTGGAATCAGCCTCGGTCTCGCTCATCTCGAGCGGGCTGTCGGCAACCAGGAGCATCTCGAAACCACGCGGCTCGCCGGTGTCCCCACCCAGCGGCAACAGGCGAACGCGCCAGATACGCTCCGATCCGGGAATCTCGCACTCTACTCCGTCCAGCAAGCGCCAATGCAGCGGTTGGCGGTGAGCGACCCCGCGCAAGGAAACATAGTCCGACCAGGGCTTGCCCGGCTCATCCCTTACCAGAGCCTGCAATTCACCGGTGTCGCCGCCCTCCCCGATCAACAACTGGACGCGCTGCGATGCGTCGAGGCGCGCTGTGACCTCTGCTGCGGCGCGGTCGATCGCGTCGAGCCTCTCCGCCATTTCGCGCGTCGAAGTTGGTTTTGCCGGTATCCGCTGCCAGTTTTCGATCACAACTTCACAGCCGCCGCCCTCTGCTTCATCGAGCGGCCGAATACGGGCAAACCCAGATACAGTTTCCAAACCATCGAAGGCACTGAACTCGCGAGCTATGCGCAGGCCCATTTCGCGCGCTTGCTGAACGAGGTTAAGCAATTCGGGCACAGCTAGAGTCCCTGGGATCATACCGCCGCAACTCTCTTGGAGGTCGGCCAGCGGACCATCGACAGTCAGCAACCGATCCTGCTCATCGGTCAAACCCCGCGCTGCAAGGAGAGTTTCGCGCTCCGCCATCAACGCTCGGCTCCTTGCGGATTGGCATTGCTCAGCAGTTCCGCTGCGCGATTTCTATCGATCGAACCGATACCTGTTGGGAGCCGCTCGGCTGGATCGAGCAGCAGGAATTGCCGTTCGATGGCCTCCGGCTCAAGCCCCGCGGCTCGCAAGCTTAGAGCGAGGCGGGCTGCCTGACGTTCATGGCAAGCAAGAATAGCGAGCTCACGTGGCTGCCTGCTCAGAGCCGACAGTGCGCTGACGAAAAGCGCAAGTCCTGCATGTTCGAGATCCAGTGCGGCAATCGCACCGCCTCGCATGGCCGAGACAAGCCGGGCGAGAAGACCCACGCGGCTTGAACCCTCGTCGTAGGACAATTTCAGCGCCTTCACCGCCGGAGCTATCGCGGGGTCTGCGCGATTCTGCGTCTCCCACCTTTTGAGCACCGCATGGAACAGCTCGGCTGGCAGCTCGGAAAGCGGCAGGTCCATGCGCCGCTGCGACTGGATGAACCGAGACTGTGCCGCAAGAGCATTCATCGCCAGTTCTCCCGTCGCAGCATCTTCGGAGGCAATAAGCTCCTGCATGAGCGGACTGAGGACCGGGTCAAGCGAAGCGCGCTGTTCGAGCCGCTCGGTTAGCAGCGCTTCCATCGCGAGAGCATAGCAATAGCTCAGCACGATACTGTCGCCGGCCAAGCTGTCACAAAGCTGGTCAATCTCGCGCCCCTCGGGCGACTGATCGCCCTTCCCCGCCAGGAGCTGGCCGGCAAGCGCTTCAAGCATGCCACGAAGTCGTGCGACAATCGCGTCGCTGACCATCGCCTGGCCGGAACTTGCGAGCAAATGGGTCAGGACCGGGGGAACGCCGCGCAGGGCCTTGTCCCCGCGTGCGAGCTCGTCCTTGAGGATGTGCTCAACATCGCGAATTTTGCCACCACTGGTTCCCGGGCCATGCCCGTGTGTCGCAAAGTCGCTCATTTCTACGCCTTTTCAGGACCTTACTTATCTTTACTCAATGGCTTGCGCGCCTGATCGAGCATTATTTGTGCAAGTGCGACAAGGCCAAATACCGCCACAGCTTCGCTCAGCACGCCATAGACCGCACTAACCGAGAATATCGCAAGGTGGACCGCACGGTCGTTCCAAAATGGGGCGATGGCCGCCGGCGCTCCGCGCGAGGCTGCCCTCGACAGTCCGATTGCGAACAGCGCAACTGACAAGGTTGAAAGCGAATAATCGCGCAGTGCGAATATGATCGCGATCAACGCAAGAATGTCGATCACATCACTGAGAAGACGCGCATATTTGCCCGATTGCTTCTGTCGCAAGACCGCACCCGAAAGATCGCTCCAAGCCCGGGACATCGCTCCTGCAAATGCCGCGAGGCTCAACAATGCCAGGCCGATTGCTGGATATTCTTGATACGCCAGCAAAGCGCCTGTTGCGCCTAACGCCACAGCAACGGCAGAACTCGTAATTGGCCCATTGGCAATGCCGAAGGGGGCAAGCAGTCGTACAAGTGCCGTTGCGCCCGCCTGGCCAGGGCTTACCAATGACAAGCCGGGCGATGCCCGCGCGACCAAATCCTGCTCATGTCTTTCGGTCACCGCCGCATCCGTTGCGAGCAAGAGCCTTTCGCTCTGGCCTTCTCCAAAAGGAAACGGATCGATTTCAGTCCCCGTCTGAAGCGCAAGGCGCAAGAGAAGTGATACCGGATCGCCATCGGGCGGAAAATCCGCCAGCTTCTGAGCAGAGGCGGCGCGCATTGCCAGAATTCCCGCCCAACTGCGCGCAGCATCGATGCGCTCGAAATCCTCGGGGAATTTTTCCGGCAGCTCGTGGTCGGCAGGCAGAGTAAAAACAGCCCGGCGAAGCTTGCTCTCATCCATCGCGATGCTGGCGACGTAATCCGCTTCAGCCAGCAGGCCATCGGCAATGACGAGCAATGAGTCTTCGGCCCGCAACAACGCAATGAGCTGAAGCGAGCTCCTGATCGCGTGAAACTCGAAACCCTCCGCCTCGACATTGCGTTGCAGATCGAGGATCTCGTCGGTTGTCTGGTCGCACAGGCAGATAAATCGCTTGCACTTCAGCTGCTTGGCTATGTCCGCTTGCCAAGCGAGCACAGTCCGCCCCGCCACGGTCAATGCGGCGCGATATTCGCCTGTGGCCGTGCGTTTGCGAGCCGACAGCAATGCCGTTTGCACCGAAAAAACCCTCGTGAAGACCTTCTCCCAGCTACGCGCGTTTCCATGAGCGCTTCAAGCGCCGCAAACGGGATTTGCAGGGTTTTAGGACGGGCAACGCGCAAAACGCGCGAAATTTACGCCGAAAAGCGGCTCAGAACCGTTTCGATATCGCGAATGGCCGTGGGCTCGCCCGGAGCGGACAAAAGAGCATTCTCTGCGGCTACCAGCAGTTCCTCTGCATGGAAACTGGCGGCAAGGCCCTTGAGCCGCATGGCCGCGACATTCCAGTTACCGTCGCAGCGCGAACGCTTGAGCAGGTCGAGCTGCCTTCTGGCGCTTTCGACGAAGGCTCCGCGCAGCTCGTGCATCAGCGCAGGGTCGTCTCCTGCCGCCGCCGCCAAGGTCGCATCAAGGGCTCCGTTTTCATATGCCATGTGGTTTGCGTATCACAGGCAAGGTTAAAGCAGGGTTTATCCTATTTCCCGCTGTGGTATTCTCCTGTCATGGCAGAGAAAAATCATATCGTTCGTGCGATCAATTCGAAGGCGGGCGAAACCGCCGAAGACGCAGGCGCACAGGCAGATGACAGCGCGCTCACCCTGACCGAAGAGGTCGTGGAGCCGGATCAGTCCGATTGGGAAGCGGAAGACTATTTCGACGAGCCCGAGCGCCAACGTGGCTGGCTGGCGCCAGCCATGGCGATCGCTGCGGTGGTTGGCTGGACTGCCTTCTATTTCTGGGCAATCCAGGGGGAAATGGTTTCAGCAGAGAGCTCGTTCTCCGCTCAATTGACCCGCTGGATAGTCGACTGGTCGGTCCCGGTTTTGCTGATCGGGGTTGGCTGGCTGATCGCAATGCGCAATTCCCGCGCCGAAGCACGCCGCTTTGCCGATACCGCGTCCATGCTGAGCGCAGAGAGTGCACAGCTCGAACACCGGCTCAACGTCGTCAATCGCGAGCTCAGTCTCGCTCGCGAATTCCTCGCCGCACAATCTCTCGAGCTGGAATCGCTCGGCCGCGTCGCCAGCGAAAAGATTTCGACCCATGCGTCCGAGTTACAATCGCTGATCCGCGACAATGGCGCACAAGTCGATCGTATCGGCAGCGCCAGTGAAACGGCGCTCAGCAACATGACCCAGTTGCGCGACGATTTGCCTGTTGTCGCCAATTCCGCGCGCGATGTGTCGAACCAGGTAGCCAATGCAGGGCGCACGGCGCACGAACAGCTCGAAAAACTCGTATCGGGATTCGAGCGCCTGAACGAGTTCGGCACCGCGAGCGAGAACCAGGTGGAGGCGCTTGGCAGGAATGTTGGCGATATTCTCGCTGGATTCGAAGCGCAGCTGAGCCAGATTGAGCACCTCGTGACCGGGCGTTTCGTCGAACTCCAGGAAAGGGCAGGCGGCTATCGCAGCGAAATCACGAGTGCAGAGGAAGCCAGTCTGTCCGCCATGAACGACCGCATCACAATGTTGCAAGCAGAGACCAAGGCGGTTTCGGCCAAGCTTCGCGATGCCGAGATCGAGGCGATGGAACAGCTCAAGACGACCAAGGAGAGGTTTGCCGAAGATATCGCAAACACTGTCGCATCGCTTGACCAGCTCGACAAACAGGCCCTTGCCGCGGCAAGCAAGCGTATCGAGGCTCTCAACCTCGAAGCGAGCCGGTTCGACCAGCGACTGGGGCTGCGCGATGCCCGTTTCCTCGAGGAAATGGAGCGCCGTCAGGACGAGTTTGAAACGCGTGAGGCTCAGGCCAGCGAAATCTTCGCGCAGCGGCTCGCCGACCTTGACGAGGCCATTGCTGAGCGCCGCGAGGCGCAGAATGCCGAAACTGAAAAGCTCGTAGCGCACGGCAAGGAAATGACCGCACAGCTCGATGAGCTTGGCGCCTTGATCGAGCGTATCGGCGAACAGGGCGATGCGGCACGCGCCAACCTCACCGAAGGGCTTGGCGCGCTCGACGAACAACTCGCCGAGAAGCGCGCCGCGCTGGCGGAAACAGAACAACAGCTCGGCAGCCTTACGGAGGCGGGCATTCGCCTGCTCGAAATCATCCAGTCCGGTCGTCAACACAGCCGCGAAGACCTTTCCGAAGCCATTCGCACCGCCGGCAAGGAACTGGAGACGGTCGAGCAGCGCGCCGAGGCTCTCAGTGGCATCATGCTGAACGCAAGCCAGCGCGGGACCGATCTGAGCGAATACCTGGTCAAGACGCAGGAGACGATCAGCGAAACGGACGCATCAATCGAGGAGCTCAAATCCAAGCTTGCCGAGCATTCGGACGAAACACTCGCCAAGCTTCAGGGCCTGCGCAGCGGTTTTGCCAAGCTGGCCGAGGAAGGTCACAGCCATGCCGATGAGGCCCGGCAAGCCCTTACCCAAGCGCTCGAAGCCCTCGAAGCGTCTACCAAAACCGCATTCGAAACTCTTGACCAGGGTGCTCGCGAGAAGGTCAATGCGCTTGCACATGAACTCAGCAAGGATGCCGTCGAAGCTCTCGAACGTGCGCTCAAGGAAAAGAGCGCGGAATCTGTCGAGAAACTGGAGCAGGCAGCAACCCACGCCTCGGGTGTCGGTCGAGAGGCAACCATCCATCTGCGTGACCAGCTCGCAAAGGTGAACGAGCTCGCAGGCAATCTTGAGCAGCGTGTCGCGCGCGCACGCGAATTGGCCGAAGAGCAAGTCAACAATGACTTCTCGCGCCGCATGTCGCTTATTACAGATAGCCTTAATTCAAACGCCATCGACATAGCCGGAGCACTATCGCAAGACGTCTCCGACACCGCTTGGGATGCCTATCTCAAGGGTGACCGCGGGATTTTCACCCGGCGGGCAGTCAGGTTGATCGACAGCGGCGATGCGCGTGAGATCTCGGATCTCTACCAGCGGGACGATGCCTTCCGGGCAAATGTGAGCCGTTACATCCACGATTTCGAAAAGATGCTGCGTTCGATGCTTTCGACGCGGGACGGCAACGCGCTAGGCGTGACCGTGCTCGGGTCTGACATGGGTAAGCTCTACGTCATTCTGGCGCAGGCCATCGAACGTTTTCGCAACTAGAATTGGCGTCGACTAGTCCTTTGAGCCCAACTTGCTCGGCGGTTCGGGCAGGAAATCGAGGGCCTCGATCCCGATCCAGCCATATTCGAAATTGAGCACGTAAAGGCTGGTCAAGATTGCCGATATTACGGTCGCTCGGATAACGATCTTACGCGGGCGGAAATTAACCGGCGCGCTTTCGGCCTGCCCGGGAATGGTTTCTTCACCTGCCTCTTCGGCTGTTTTTACCCCGAAAGGCAGCATCAGAAACGCCGTTATGACCCAAAACAGGAAATAGATCGCGAGTATCGAGGTCCAGGCCATCAGCGCTGTTCCTCGCGCACCAGGCCCGGCATCAGCACGCGAACCTGGGGGCTTTTACCCGACCAGCGGCGTGCCGCACGACGGGCCGCGAGACGGGCAGCTTCGTGAACGGCAGCAGGGTCTTTCGCGTCTCTGCCTCTTAACTTCCCGATGGCCTTGAGGATATCTTCCTCCGTCTCTCGGAGAAAATCCGGCATATCTTCATCGAGCGGCAAACCGATTGCTTCGATCAACGGGCGCTCTCCGCGCGCTAGCACGACCAACATTACGCCTTCATGCGCGATCCTGCGACGCATTGTCACGGCCTCGCCATCGGCTGGAGCGATGATATCGCCATCGAGGACGAGCCGCCCTGCCCTGACCTGTGCCAGCACACCCGGTGCACCGGGAGCAAGGCGCACGATATCACCGTTGGACTGGACGATGTTGTGTTCGATACCCGCCGCGCGTCCCACTCGCGCCTGCTCGAGCATGTGGCGCATTTCGCCATGGACGGGTACGAGCACTTCCGGGCGCAGCCAGTCGTAGAGCGCCTCGAGCTCCGGGCGTCCCGGATGGCCCGAGACGTGGATCATACTCTGTCTGTCGGTGATCATGGTGATACCACGCGCGGCGAGCTGGTTCTGTACCTTTCCGATCGCGATTTCATTTCCCGGGATCTGGCGCGACGAAAACAGGACAACGTCGCCGCGCGTCAGTTCGATCGGATGGTTTTCTTCGGCAATCCGGGAGAGCGCTGCGCGCGGTTCGCCTTGGCCGCCGGTCGCAAGGATCAGAACCTCGCCCCGAGGGAGACGCATAGCGGTGTCGAAGTCGATCGGATCGGGAAAATTCTCAAGGTAGCCATTGTCTTGTGCAACCTCGATAATACGATCGAGTGAGCGTCCGGCGACGCAGATCTGTCGCCCAGTTTCGCGCGCGACCTCTCCCAGCGTCTGGAGGCGGGCGACATTGCTGGCAAACGTCGTCACCAGCACGCGTTTGCCCTCGTGCCGCGCAACCTCTTCCATCAGGCCCTGATGCACCGCCCCTTCCGAACCGGAGGGGTTGGGGTTGAAGACATTGGTGCTGTCGCAAACCAGTGCAAGCACGCCCTCGTCGCCCAGCGCACGCAGCTCTTCTTCGGTGGTCGGCTCGCCAATGATCGGTTCCTCGTCGAGCTTCCAATCACCGGTATGAAAAACGCGGCCATAGGGCGTGTCGATCAGCAGAGCGTTCCCTTCCGCGATCGAGTGGGCAAGTGGAATGTAAGTGACGGTAAACGGGCCTATTTCGATGTGGCCGTGGTCTTCCTCGATGATGTTGATCTCGACCTCGCCGAGCAGTCCTGCCTCTTCGAGCTTGCGAGCGACAAGGTCGGCAGTGAACGGGGTCGCATAGAGAGGAACGCCCAGCTCGCCCGCGAAGTAGGGAACCGCGCCGATATGGTCTTCGTGCGCGTGGGTCAGGACGATTCCGAGCAGATCCTTCGTACGCTCCTCGATAAACTCGAGATCGGCGAACACGAGGTCAACGCCCGGATACTCGGTCCCTGAAAAGGTCATGCCGAGATCGACCATCAGCCATTTGCCGTCGCAGCCATAGAGGTTGACGTTCATGCCGATCTCGCCCGATCCGCCGAGCGCAAGGAAGAGCAGTTCTTTTTCCGGAGTGAAGTTCTTTTTCACGTATTCTCTTGTTTTTTCGTTTTATTCTGCCGCTTGCTTCGCGACGATTGCGAGCCCCTGTATAGTGAGATCAGCATCGACATGATCGAAGATGTCGGTTGCCTCGTCGAACAGGATGGCAAGGCCTCCGGTCGCGACAACCTTTGCCGGCCTGCCGATCTCCGTTTTCATCCGTTCGACGATACCTTCCATCATTGCGACATAGCCCCAGAAGACGCCGATCAGCATCTGGTCTTCGGTGTTGCGCCCGATGACGCTTTTGCTTTCTGGCGCGCGGATCGCGATGCGGGGCAGCTTTGCGGTCTTGCCTACCAATGCATCGAGCGAGAGATTGATCCCCGGCGCAATCGACCCGCCCTTGTAGGCACCAGTGAAATCGATCGCTTCGAACTTCGTTGCAGTGCCGAAATCGATCACGATGAGGTCGCCGCCATATTTGTGATGCGCGGCAACGATATTGAGCGCGCGGTCTGCGCCCAGGGAACTGGGTTGGTCGACATCGATATCGAATTTCCAAGCTGCCCTGCCCTGCCCCGCAAAGAGTGGCGTGATGCCGAAATATTTCTGCGCGAGCACGGTGAGGTTGTGGTCGGCGCGCGGGACGACCGAAGCGAAGACGATATTCTTGATCTGGTCGCGTTCGACGCCTTCGATGGTGAGCAGCTGGAGAAGCCACACCGCGTATTCATCACCCGTGCGGCGTGGGTCGGTTGCGATGCGCCAACGTGCACGGAGCTCGTAGCCGCCCTGCCCGTCCGGATCGAACAGCGCAAATACGACATTGGTGTTTCCGACATCGGCGGCCAGCAGCATCGAACCTACTCCTCGTCGTGCCATCTGAGGGTTACGTCGCCCGCATGCACGATTGTTTCGTGCGCGCCAAGCGGCTCCACGCGCAAGGCTCCGTCCTGATCGATGCCTCGATACCTGGCAAGGGTGACCTCGCCCTCCGAATTTGTGATACGGATGCGATCGTTGAAGCGATGGCTCCGGACCGTCCATTCGAGCAGAGTGTGCGAGAGCGGTTCGTCTCGCCAGTCGCGCAGCCGCGTGGCGAGGTTGGCGGCAAGGCGAGGCAGCACGCTTTCTGGCCCATTAGCGAACTTGCCGTTTTCCCACGAGACCGCGGTGGTTCTCCGGTCAGGCAAATCCGGCGCCTCATCAAGGTTGATACCGACCCCAACCACGACCGCATCTCCCTGCCTTTCCAGCAGAATACCCGCGATCTTGCCGTCATTCACCAGAAGGTCGTTGGGCCATTTGAGCAGCATCGGCGTGTCGTCGAACAGGAGCCTCTTGACGGTATCGAATACCGCGAGCCCGGTGACCAGGGAGAGCGTGGAAGGGGACGGATCGCCGGGCCGCAGGTTGACGACCGTGCTGCACATAAGATTGCCCGACTGGCTTTCCCACTTTCGCCCGAGCCGCCCTCGGCCGCTGGTCTGACGTTCGGCGCGAAGCCAATAGCCCTCGGAGAAGCGCTCGCCCTCTGCGAGTCGTTCGAGAAGATCGGCGTTGGTAGAGCCGGTTTCCTCTACCAACTCAATTGTCGGCTCGTCCGTCAAACCGCGATGAACAGCGCCGCAGCGGCCTTGTCGGCAAGGTCCGTGATCGACGGCGTCAGCAGGTATCCGAGCGGCGAGATTATCGCTGCGGTCAGGAACAGCAGGACCCAGTGCGCCATGCCGCTCTTGCCTTTCACCACGTCGGCAGGCTCATCGAAGAACATCACCTTTACGAACTTGATGTAATAGAAGGCGCCGATGACGCTCGCCGCAATAGCAATGGCGCCAAATGCGATAAGGCCCGCCTCGACCGTGGCCTGGAACACGACGAACTTGCTGTAGAAACCCAGAAGTGGCGGGATTCCGGCAAGGCTGAACATGACCAGAAGCAGGCACCAGGCGATTGCAGGCTTGGTCACGGATAGCCCGCGAATGTCGGCAAAAGTCTCGAAGAGATTGCCATCTTCGCCGCGCAGCATCAGAAGCGCGACAAACGCACCGAGACTCATCGCGACATAGATAAACAGGTAGACCAGCATCGCGCTTGCACCGGCAGCGTTAGCCACCGCAAGGCCAAGCAGGATGAAACCGACATTGTTGATCGAGGAATAAGCGAGCAGGCGCTTGAGATTTTCCTGACCAATCGCACCAAGCGCGCCGAATACGATCGAGGCAAGCGCTGCGAACATCACGATCTGCTGCCACGCGAGCGTCTGTGCGCCGAACACCTCGATCACCACGCGCGCGGTGAGTGCGACTGCGGCGACCTTGGGCGCGGTCGCGAAAAAGGCGGTGACCGGAGTCGGCGCGCCCTCGTAAACATCGGGCGTCCACATATGGAACGGCACAGCAGCGATCTTGAAGGCAAGCCCGGCCATCACGAAAATCAGGCCGAAGAGCGCACCAGTGCCGACCTCGCCGGTCAACCCGGCGCGGACGGTCTCGAAATCGGTCCCGCCGGTAAAGCCGTAGAGCAAGCTCATGCCGTAAAGCAGGATGCCCGAGGCAAGTGCACCGAGCACGAAATATTTGAGACCGGCTTCTGCCGCGCGCGTGTCTCGGCGCAGGATCGCGGCGAGCACATAGGACGAGAGGCTGTTCAGCTCGAGACCAAGATAAAGCGACATGAAGTCATTGGCCGAAACCATGATGCTCATGCCGAGCACGGCGAACAGCACCAGCACCGGATATTCAGCCCGAAGCCCGCGCTCGCTTCCGGCAGCCGCGCTGTTGAAAAAGGCGGGTGCGATCATCAGGCAGGCAATCGCTGCCAGGTAAATCAAAGCCTTGGCAAAAAGGGCAAAGCTGTCAACGCGAAGCAGACCGCCGAACGCCAATACCTCGGGTCCATCGGTGCCAAAGTGCAGGCCGGGCACGAGCATAACGCCCGCCCCGAACAGCACCGCAGCCGCGATGATCGAAACGAACCGCGCGGATTTATCGCCGACAAAGGCGGCCACCATGAGCAAGGCCAGCCCTGCCACGGTGATAAGAAGCTCAGGCGCGATCAGCGCAAAGGAAGCTGCGAAATCCATCAGTGCGCCTCCCCATCGTGGACTTCGTGTTCGAGGGCGTTGGCCGCCTTCTCACGGGGAGGCCCGGCAACCAGTCGGCTGTCCGACGGTGGGGCCGCAGCGGCGATCCGCGCATTCAGTGTCGCGATATCGGCACGCATCGGGGCAAGGAAACTTTCTGGATAGACACCCATCCATAGCACCACGGCGGCAATTGCCCCCATCATGGTCCATTCACGCGCATTCATATCGGGCATCGCGGCAGCATCCGGGTTCTTCTGGTCGCCGAATGCGACACGGCGGTAGAGGTAGAGCATGTAGGCAGCGCCAAGGATGATGCCGGTGGTGCAGATCAACGCCACCCAGGTCGAAACCTGATAGACCCCTGCGAGAGCCAGGAATTCACCGACAAAGTTGCTTGTTCCCGGCAGGCCGATGCTGGCCATGGTGAACAGCAGAAAAAAGGTCGCATACCAGGGCATATTGATGGCCAGCCCGCCGTAGCGGTCGATCTCGCGGGTGTGGAGCCGGTCGTAGATCACACCGACGCACAGGAAAAGCGCGCCCGATACGAGGCCATGGCCAAGCATGATCATCATCGCCCCTTCAAGGCCCTGCACGTTGAAGGCGAACAGTCCAGCTGTCACCAATGCCATGTGCGCGACCGACGAATAAGCAATCAGCTTCTTCATGTCGTGCTGCACCAGTGCGACAAGAGACGTGTAGACCACGGCGACCATGCTGAGCGCGAATATCAGCCAGGCAAGCTCGCCCGAAGCATCGGGGAACATGGGCAGGCTGAAACGGATGAAACCGTATCCACCTAGTTTAAGCAACACGCCTGCGAGGATCACCGATCCGGCGGTCGGTGCCTGCACGTGCGCATCGGGAAGCCAGGTGTGCACCGGCCACATCGGCATCTTCACCGCGAAACTCGCGAAGAAGGCGAGGAACAGCCAGAATTGCGCACCGACAGGGAAATCGTACTGCATCAGCGTCGGGATGTCGGTGGTACCAGCCTCGGCCACCATCCAGAACATCGCGATCAGCATCAGAACCGATCCCAGCAGCGTGTAGAGGAAGAATTTATACGAAGCGTAGATGCGGTTGTCTCCACCCCATACGCCGATGATGAGATACATCGGGATCAGGCCTGCCTCGAAGAAGATGTAGAACAGGAACAGGTCTTGCGCGGCGAAGACGCCGATCATCAGCACTTCCATAAACAGGAATGCCGCCATGTATTCGCCGACGCGCCTTGTGATCGATGTCCAGCTTGCAAGGATGCAGATCGGCATCAGGAACACGCTGAGCATGATCAGCATCAGCGCAATCCCGTCGATCCCGAGCGCGTACGAGAAGCCGGCAAACAGCTCCGCACGCTCGGTAAATTGCCACTGCGGACCGCCGATCTCGTAGTTTGCCCATAGCAGCACGCCGAGCGCGAATGTCGCAAGCGTTGTCGCCAGCGCGATGCCTCTAGAAGCCGCAGCGCCTGCGAACAGGCACAGGAAACCGCCCACGAGCGGTACCACCATCATCGTGGTGAGGATCGGAAATCCGTCCATTACAGGAGAACCCATGTGATTGCCGCGATCAGGCCAAGCAGCATGATCAGCGCGTAAGTGTAGAGATAGCCGGACTGGATGGACCGCGCCGCGATCGAACCGCGCTCGACCACCCAGGCAATGCCATTGGGGCCGAAGCGATCGATCGTGCCGATATCGCCGAGTTTCCAGAACTGACGACCGAGCCAGAAGGCAGGCTTCACGAAGATGCGGTCATACAGCTCATCGAAATACCACTTGTTGTAGACGAAGCGGTGCAACCACGGGAAGGTCGCGACGAACCGAGCCGGAATATCGGGCCTGGCGATGTAGGCGACATAGGCACCAGCAAATCCGGCGAGCATCACGATCGTTGCGGTGAGCTTCACCCACAGCGGCACCGCGTGGAGCGCGTGGACGAGGTTCTCGTTGAAATAGATCGACCCGCCCCAGAACGCTCCGTTTACGGCATCGGCTGCGCCGTCGATGAACGGATACTTGTAGATGTAGCCTGCGAAGACCGCGCCTACGGTAAGCACCAAGAGCGGCACGAGCATCGACCACGGACTTTCGTGCGGGTGGTATCCGCCGGTCGTGTCCTCGCCAGCCTCTTCCGGTGTCTTGTGAACCGAGTGCTGGATGTGCTCGCTCTCGATCCAGCGCGCCTTGCCCCAGAAGGTGAGGAACATCAGGCGCCAGCTGTAAAAGCTGGTGAGCAGCGCCGCAGCAGCGCCCGCCCAGAATGCGAATTGCGAAATGCCGGTCCCGCGCGCCCAAGCCGCCTCGAGGATTGCGTCCTTCGAATAGAAGCCCGCGAAACCGAACACGCCGAGCACGCCGACGCCGGTGATTGCCAGAGTTCCCGCCATCATCGCCCAAAAGGTGATAGGGATGCGCTTACGAAGGTCGCCGTAGTAACGCATGTCCTGCTCGTGGTGCATCGCGTGGATGACCGAACCAGCACCGAGGAACAGCAGCGCCTTAAAGAAGGCGTGGGTGAACAGGTGGAACATCGCGACGCCGTAGGCTCCGACGCCTGCGGCAAAGAACATGTAGCCGAGCTGCGAGCAGGTCGAATAGGCGATGACGCGCTTGATGTCCCACTGGGTCGTGCCGATCGTCGCGGCGAAGAAGCAGGTTGCAGCGCCGATCACGGTAACGATCGCAAGCGCGGTCGGCGCCGTCTCGAACATCGGCGACAGGCGGCAGACCATGAACACGCCCGCGGTCACCATGGTCGCGGCGTGGATCAGCGCGGAGACCGGCGTCGGGCCTTCCATCGCGTCGGGGAGCCAGGTGTGCAGGAACAATTGCGCCGACTTACCCATAGCGCCGATGAACAAGAGGATGCACAGAATATCCATTGTCGGCACGCGCATACCTAGGAACCCGATGGTCGAACCGGACATGCCGGGCGCGGCTTCAAGGATCTCGGGGATCGAGGTCGTCTGGAACACCAGGAACGTGCCGAAAATGCCGAGCATGAAGCCGAGATCGCCCACACGGTTGACCACAAAGGCCTTGATCGCAGCGGCGCCCGCGCTTGGTTTCTTGAACCAGAAGCCGATCAGCAGGTACGAAGCGAGGCCCACCCCTTCCCATCCGAAGAACATCTGGACGAGATTGTCGGCGGTCACGAGCATCAGCATCGCGAAGGTGAAGAGCGAGAGATACGCGAAGAAGCGCGGCTGGTCCGGGTCCTCCTCCATATACCCCCACGAATAGAGGTGTACGAGCGCGGACACGGTGGTGATGACGACCAGCATGACGGCGGTCAGCGCATCGACACGCAGCGCCCAATCGAAGGTCATCGCGCCGGACTGGACCCACTGCATCACCGGTACGACCTCTTCGCTCGCCGTGCCGTTCAGGAAGCCGAGGAAAATCGGCCAGGAAAGGAGCGCCGAAACGAACAGCGCGCCCGTCGTGATCGATTTGGCGAAGACGCTCGGTGCCTTCTTGTTGACGAGGCAAGCCACGATGGACGCGAGCAGGGGCAGGAAGACGATGATGAGGATCGTGTTCACTTGGGCTTACCCCTTCATCCGGTTTACATCGTCAACCGCGATAGTGCCGCGGCCACGGAAATAGATGACCAGGATCGCAAGGCCGATCGCGGCCTCTGCAGCGGCGACAGTCAGCACCAGCATCGCGAACACCTGCCCCACGAGATCACCAAGCGCAGCACTGAAGGCGACGAGATTGATATTCACCGCGAGCAAGATCAGTTCGACCGCCATCAGGATGACGATCACGTTCTTGCGGTTGAGGAAAATCCCGAGCACGCCGAGCACGAACAGGATCGCACCGACGACGAGATAGTGTTCTACGCCAATAAGCTCGTTCACAGTTCGACCCCCTGCCCGACTTCCGGGTTCTTCATGACGGTAGCCTCTTCCGGACGGCGACGGATTTGCTTGCCGACATCCTGGCGCGCGCGGATACCCGGCGGCGGTGCCTGGAAGGTCAGCACGATCGCCCCGATCATCGCGACCAACAGGATGATGCCGGCGATCTCGAACAGCAGGATATAGCGGCCATAAAGCAGCGACCCGATCGCCTCGATATTGCTCTGGCCCAACCCCTGTGCGGCCGAGCCATCGGGGGTTCCGAGCGCGAGGCCCCCTGCATTGTAGGCACCGATGCCAAGGATCAGCTCTGCCAGCAGGATCGCGGCAATCGCTATTCCCAGCGGAAAATTCTTGATGAAGCCGGCCCGCATCGCAGCAAAATCGATGTCGAGCATCATCACCACGAACAGGAACAGCACCGCGACCGCGCCCACGTAAACGATCACAAGCAGCATCGCGATGAATTCCGCGCCCACCAGCACCATCAGGCCCGCCGCGTTGAAGAAGGCGAGGATCAGCCACAGGACGGAGTGCACCGGGTTGCGCGCCATAATGACCATGACGGCGCTTGCGATGACCAGCCCTGCGAACAGGTAAAAGGCTATTGCTTGGATCATGACCCCTGTCTTTCCGGCCCCGATGTGCTTGGCGATGCGCCCTTAACGATAGGGCGCATCGGCTTCAAGATTGGCCGCGATGGCCCGTTCCCATTTGTCACCATTCGCAAGCAGCTTGGCCTTGTCATAGAGCAGCTCCTCGCGCGTTTCGGTGGAGTATTCGAAGTTCGGTCCCTCGACGATTGCGTCCACCGGGCAGGCTTCCTGGCAGAAGCCGCAATAGATGCATTTCGTCATGTCGATATCGTAACGCGTGGTCCGGCGGCTGCCGTCCGCGCGCGGTTCGCTCTCGATCGTGATCGCCTGCGCGGGGCAGACCGCCTCGCACAGCTTGCACGCGATGCAGCGTTCTTCGCCATTGGGATACCGGCGCAGCGCATGCTCACCGCGGAAACGCGGGGAGAGCGGCGACTTCTCGAACGGATAGTTGATCGTCACCTTGGGCTTGAAGAAGTACTTCAAGGTCTTTGCGTGCGCCTTGAGGAATTCCCACAGGGTGAAGGATTTGATGAATTGAGCGGCGGTCATGAGAAATGCCCCGTGGCCATCAGGTAGCCGGAGATTGCAGCAACAAAGATCAGGCTCATCGGAAGGAATACCTTCCACCCGAGCCGCATCAGCTGGTCGTAGCGATAGCGCGGCACGGTCGCCCAGATCCAGCTGAACATGAAGAAGAACACGAAGGTCTTGAGCAGGAACCACACGATCCCCGGGACCCAGTAGAGTGGCGCCCACTCGACCGGGGGCAGCCATCCGCCGAAGAACAGCAGCGTACACAGCGAGCACATCAGCAGGATGTTCGCATACTCGCCCAGCCAGAACAGCGCGAAGGCCATGCTCGAATATTCGGTCTGGTAGCCGGCGACGAGTTCGGATTCCGCCTCGGTCAGGTCGAACGGCGCGCGCGCGGTTTCGGCCAGCGCCGAGATGAAGAACACCACGAACATCGGGAACAGGAAAAGGTTGAAGAAGAATCCATTCACGATGCCGAAGCCGTGGCCGCGCTGGGCCTCGACGATGCCGCTCATGTTGAACGTCCCCGCCCACAGCACGACGCACACGAGGATGAAGCCGATCGAAACCTCGTAGGAGATCATTTGCGCAGCGGCGCGCATGGCGGAGAAGAATGGGTATTTGGAGTTCGACGCCCACCCGCTCATCACGACGCCGTAGACGCCCAGCGAGCTGATCGCGAGAATGTAGAGCAGGCCGACATTGATGTCCGCCAGCACCATGCCCGCATCGAAGGGAATAACCGCCCAAGCCGCGAGCGCGACAGTGAAAGTGATAATCGGCGCGAGCAGGAAGATGCCCTTGTTCGCGGCGCTCGGGATGATGGTTTCCTGCAGGAAGACCTTGAGCCCGTCGGCAAAAGACTGGAGCAGCCCGAACGGGCCGACCACGTTGGGACCGCGACGCAGCATGATCGCGCCCAGCACCTTACGGTCGACATAGATCACCATCGCGACCGCAAACATGACGAGAAGCGAGATCGTGATAATCCCGACCAGCGTCGAAGCGGTCCAGGCCCACTCGTATGAGAGGCCGAGGTTCTGGAAGAATTCGGTCATCAGTCTCCGTCTCCTCCGCCAGCTTCGCCGCCGAAGTAATCATCTAGATCGTATGAGCCGTGTTCGCCGCCGTACGGCTTGTCCTTCAAAGCGTTATGCTCAGGGTCAGGATTGCGCGTAGCGGAACGCTTCGCCGCGAAAGTGACGGCCAAAACGAGCGCGACACCGAAGATCGCAGCGCCAACCATGGTGACGAGGACACTCACTCCGCCGCCTCCTTAACTTCGTCTGCGTGAAGCAGTTCGGCCGAGCATTGCTGCATCACCGCGCTCGCACGGGCGATCGGGTTGGTGAGATAGAAATCGGCGATTGGATAGGCGCTGATCGCACCTTCCGCTTTCGCGCCGCTGTCAGCCTTGGGCAGCGCGCCGTAATCCGCCAGGCCCTCTTCGCCCAGAGCGGGCACTTCGGCGATCATATTGCCCTGAAGCTCGGCGAAGCTATCGAAGCCGACAGTGACGCCTAGCGCATCGGCCATCGCGCGCAGGATCGTCCAGTCCTCGCGAGCGTCACCCGGCGCGAACACGGCCTTCTCGGCGAATTGCACGCGGCCTTCTGTGTTGACGTAGGTGCCGTCCTTTTCGGCATAGCTCGCCGCGGGCAGGATGATATCGGCGGCATGTGCGCCGACATCGCCGTGGTGGCCGACATAGACCTTGAGGCTGTCGGCGAATGGCTCGTAATCCATCTCGTCCGCGCCGAGGCTGAGAAGAACCTTCGGCTTCGCCGCCGCGAGATCCGCCATGCCGCCTTCCTGCGCAAATCCGAGCATCAACGAGCCCATGCGCGCCGCGCTCATGTGCAGCACGTTGAAGCCGTTCCAGCCATCCTTCACGAGTCCGAACTTGTCGACCAGCTTGAGCGCCGGAGCCAGCGCACCCTGCGCCAGCGCCGCACCGCCCAGGATCACCGCCGGACGCTCAGCGTTCTTCATCGCGTCGCCAAGCGCCTTCGGGACGCGGTTCAGAACCTTCAGGTCTTCTCCGAGGAATTCAGCCGGATAAGTCGTATCCCATTCGGGCCCGACGACGAACACCTCCGCGCCCGCCTTCACCGCCTTGCGCAGGCGAACATTCACCAGCGGCGCTTCCCAACGCACATGGCTGCCGACGATAAGGATGCAATCGGCGGTCTCGATCCCCGCGAGCGTGGAGTTGAAATTGACCGCGGCCAGGTTCGACACGTCATAGGTCATGCCGGTCTGGCGGCTTTCCATCAGGTCGCTGCCGCAAGCCTTGAGCAGTGTCTTGGCGGCGAACATCGTCTCGCAATCGAGGAGGTCGCCCGCGACGGCAGCGATGCTTGCCTTGTCGCCTTCAAGTTGCCCCGCGACCGCATCGAAGGCCTCGGTCCAGCTTGCGGGCTGCAGCTTGCCGCCCTTGCGCATCCAGACCCGGTCGAGACGGCGTTTCGTCAGGCCGTCAACCTGATAGCGGCCCTTGTCCGATAGCCATTCCTCGTTGACGTCGTCATTGATGCGCGGGAGCGCGCGCATGACTTCGCGTCCCTTGGAATGGAGCGAGATATTCGCGCCCACCGCATCGGAAACATCGATGCTGAGCGTGCGCTTCAATTCCCACGGGCGCGCCTCGAACGCATAGGGCCGCGACGTCAGAGCGCCGACCGGGCACAGGTCGATCACATTGGCCGAAAGCTCGTGCTTCGCCGCCTGCTCGAGATAGGTCGTGATCTGCATGTCCTCGCCGCGATAGAGCGCGCCGATCTCGTCAACGCCCGCGATCTCTTCGGAAAAGCGCACGCAGCGTGTGCAGTGGATGCAGCGGGTCATGATCGTCTTGATCAGCGGGCCCATATATTTCTCTTCGACCGCGCGCTTGTTCTCGTGGAAACGCGAGGCACCGCGGCCATAGGCGACCGCCTGATCCTGCAGGTCGCACTCCCCGCCCTGATCGCAAATCGGGCAATCGAGCGGGTGGTTGATGAGCAGGAACTCCATCACCCCCTCGCGCGCCTTCTTCACCATCTCGGTATCGGTGCGGATTTCCTGGTTATCGGCGGCGGGCAGCGCACACGAGGCCTGCGGCTTGGGCGGCCCCGGCTTCACCTCGACGAGGCACATGCGGCAATTTCCTGCGATAGACAGGCGTTCGTGATAGCAGAAACGCGGGATTTCCTTGCCCGCAAGCTCGCAAGCCTGCAGCACGGTCGCGCCCGCCGGGACTTCGATTTCCTCGCCGTCTACAGTTACCTTAGGCATCGTCGGTTTCTTCCTGTGCAGCGAGCAGCCGGTAAGAGGCCGTCGCAAGCATTGAGCGCATCGCCAGCGGCGAAGCCTCGATGGACGTGCCGCGCTGGGTGCAGATGGTGGTCACGGGCTGGATTTCGGCAAGCGCCGCCTGTTCTTCCGGTGTCTCGATTTCGGTCGCGAACAGCTTTGCGACGAGGTGCGGCGCGCCGCGAACGGTGCACATCGCGACCTGATCGGTGTAGCTGAAGGTAATCGGGTCCTTGCCGATTGCCGCCATCGAAAGGCGACCAAGCAGCGGCTCCTCGTGATCTTCGATGATCCGCTCGGCAAGCCCGCCCGCAAATGGCAGACCCGTGAGGCGAATCTTGCGATAGTCACGCGGCATGGCCTCGAAACATTCCTTGCTGACGCGCGTCTGGGCGAGCTTGTTGAGATCGCTCTTGTAGTCGTCATCGCGGTAATCGAGCAGAAGGACCTTTTCGACCTCACTGCGGCGCTCCTCGGCAATGCAATGGGTCCATGCCGCAACAGCCGCGCGCTGTTTTGCGATGTCCCTTTCCATACGCTTGGGCTGCGCATGTGCCGTACCTGCTAGCAGGCCTACAGTGACAAGAGCAGCGACGAGACGGATCATTCGCCCTCTCCTTCGGTCGAATTCGCCTGTGGACCGTAATGAGCTCGCGACCATAATCCGTCGGCAACCACCGCACGCATCTGCGCCAGTGTGAGTTGTTGTTCGCCTGCATCGTCAGCGCATCGATCGAATACCGGCAGCAGGGCATTGGCCGCATCCGATTCCTTGCGCGTCGTCGGGTTGGCTTTGAGCAATGCGTGCGCCTTGTCTGGCGCGGTATGCACAACGCAATCGGCAAGGTCCGCGGGCGCTTTCGCCATCCGGTAAGGTTCGCCACCGGCATAAAATCGGTTCTCAAGGATCACCGGCGCGCTTTCGGGAATGGTAATTCCCTTCTTGTTTTCATAGAGATACATCTCTTCAGCGAGAAGATTGCGCAGCGTCTTGTTGTCGAAGCGGATTCCCATCCGGCGCGCGGACGGTGGCATGGCCCGGCCGATGCAGCGCGGAAGGTCGAATTCCGCCATGAATTCCTGGTAATCGTGCTCGATACCACTTGCGTCGACGGTAACCGGATCGCTGTTGAGCAGGAGTTCGCGCGCATTTTCCTTTGCATTCATCGCAGCACAGCGCACGATACGCTTCTGCAACACACGCATATCGGTCTGGTCGATCGGATCGGCGTATAGCATGAACCGGGTCCCGGTCTGCAAATCGCCATCTTGTGCAGCCGCGACAGTTGCCGTCAGAGCGATCGCCGCAGTGATCAGAGCGCCCCGGATCATTCTGCCGCCTCCGCAAACTTCGCATTGTGTTCGTGGATGCGCTGCTCAAGCTCGGGCCGGAAGTGACGGATGAGGCCCTGGATAGGCCACGCTGCCGCGTCGCCGAGTGCGCAGATCGTGTGGCCTTCGACCTGCTTGGTGACCTCGTACAGCATGTCGATTTCCTCGATTGCCGCATCGCCGGTGCGCAGGCGCTCCATCACGCGCCACATCCAGCCCGTGCCTTCGCGGCAAGGCGTGCACTGGCCGCAGCTTTCATGCTTGTAGAAGTAGCTGATCCGGCTGATTGCGCGCACGATGTCGGTCGACTTGTCCATGACGATAACCGCCGCCGTGCCCAAGCCGGAGCCGAGGTCCTTGAGCCCGTCGAAGTCCATCGGCGCATCCATGATCTGCTGCGCCGGGACCAGCGGAACCGAGGAGCCGCCGGGAATCACCGCGAGCAGGTTGTCCCACCCGCCGCGAATGCCGCCGCAATGCTTCTCGATCAGCTCGCGGAAGGGAATGCTCATCGCTTCCTCGACGACGCAGGGCTGTTCGACATGGCCGCTGATCTGGAAGAGCTTGGTTCCGTGGTTGTTCTCGCGCCCGAAGCTCGCAAACCACGATGCGCCGCGGCGCAGGATCGTGGGGACGACCGCGATGCTTTCGACGTTGTTGACGGTGGTCGGGCAGCCATAAAGGCCCGCACCCGCCGGGAATGGCGGTTTGAGGCGCGGTTGGCCTTTCTTGCCCTCGAGGCTTTCGATCATCGCGGTTTCTTCGCCGCAGATATAAGCGCCCGCACCGCGATGCATGAATACGTCGAAATCGTAGCCCGAGCCGCTCGCGTTCTTGCCGATAAGGCCTGCGTCATACGCCTCGTCGATCGCCTTCTGCAGCGTCTCGGCTTCGCGGATATATTCTCCGCGAATGTAGATGTAGGCTGCTCGTGCGCGCATGGCGAAACCGGCGACGAGCGCGCCTTCGATCAGCTTGTGCGGATCGTGACGGATGATCTCGCGGTCCTTGCACGAACCGGGTTCGGATTCGTCGGCGTTGATAACAAGGAAGCTCGGGCGACCATCGGCCGAACTCTTAGGCATGAACGACCACTTGAGGCCGGTGGGGAAGCCAGCCCCGCCCCGCCCGCGCAGGCCCGACGCCTTGATCTCCTCGATGATCGCGTCCTCGCCGCGTTCGATCAGCGCCTTGGTGTTGTCCCAATCGCCGCGCTGCTGCGCTGCCTTCAGCCCCCAGTCCTGAAAGCCGTAGACATTGGTGAAGATGCGATCCTTATCGGCCAGCATCGTCGATATCCTTCTGTTCCAATTGGCCTTTTCGGGCCGCCTTGAGTTGCCTGAGACAGAGCACCTGGAAGATCAGACCCATCGCCATAAGCGCGATGCCGGTCGTTCGATTGCCCGTCGCGGACAGGTAGACGCCTGCGAAAAAGCAGAACAGGCCGGCAAAGGCCAAAGCGATGATGCCGCCATTCACTACCATTCACCCCGGTAATCGTGGTTGGCCTCGACCATTTCCTTGAGCGTGGTCGGGCCGTCCTTGGGTTCGGAAGTGTGGCGGCCGGGCTCCTGCGTGCCCGCCTTGGGCTGCTCGCCCTTGGCCAGCGCGTCGAGCACGGCGTCGAGCCGCTCGACCGTTAGGTCCTCGTAGTTGTCGTCATTGATCTGGACCATCGGCGCGGTCGCGCAATTGCCCATGCATTCGACTTCGGTGAGGGTCCAAAGGCCATCCTCGGAGACCTCGCCCTTCTTCATCCCGCGCGCCTTGCAGGCGGCGATGATGTCGTCCGAGCCACGCAGCATGCACGGCGTCGTGCCGCAGACCTGCACGTGGTATTTCCCGACCGGCTTAAGGTTATACATGAAGTAGAAGGTCGCGACCTCGAGCACACGGATTACCGGCATGTCGAGATAGTCCGCGACATATTCGATCACCGGCAGCGGCAGCCAGCCTTGCGTATCGGTTTCCTCGCCGACCTGGCGCTGGGCAAGGTCGAGCAGCGGCATCACCGCCGAACGCTGACGACCTTCGGGATACTTGGCTATGTGCCAATCCGCTTTCGCCTTGTTCTCAGGCGTGAATTCGAACGAACCCCAGCGCTCGCGCAATTCGGGCGTATCGGGTGCGGGTGTACGGTCAGCCATTAGCTCGATCCCAACCAATTTCCGGCATTGAATGCGACGTAATTGACAACAAGTGCGGCGACAATAATGACCGCCAGCCACGCAGCATATTTCAGGACCTTCGAGCTCACCGGTCGCACTCCCCAAACACCACGTCGATTGCGCCGAGGATCGCGGTCGCGTCGGGCAGCATGTGGCCCTTGCTCATCATGTCCATCGCCTGGAGGTGGCTGAACGCGGTGGGGCGGATCTTGCAGCGATACGGCTTATTGCTGCCGTCGCTGACGAGGTAGACGCCGAATTCGCCCTTGGGGCTTTCGGTTGCGACGTAAACTTCGCCTTCGGGCACGTGGAAGCCCTCGGTGTAGAGCTTGAAGTGGTGGATCAGGCTTTCCATCGACTGCTTCATCTCGGCCCGCTTGGGCGGGACGATCTTGGTGTTTTCAGCCGCTACCGGGCCGCCGGGCATCTGCGCGAGGCACTGCTTGATGATCTTCGCGCTTTCGCGAACCTCTTTCACCCGCACCATGAAGCGGTCGTAGCAGTCGCTGTTCGTGCCGACCGGGATTTCGAACTCCATCCGGTCATAGACATCGTAGGGCTGCGATTTACGCAGATCCCACGGGATGCCGGCTGCGCGGATCATCGGGCCGCTAAAGCCCCAGGCGACCGCATCCTCGCGGCTCACCACCGCGATATCGACATTGCGCTGTTTAAAGATCCGGTTGTCCATGACGAGGCTCATCGCGTCGTCGAACAGCTGGAAGAAGCGGTTGTCGAGCCAGTCGCCGATATCGACGAGGAGCTTTTCCGGCACGTCCTGATGCACGCCGCCCGGACGGAACCAGGCCGAATGCATCCGCGCGCCCGAAGCCCGCTCGAAGAAGTTCATGCAGTCTTCGCGCAGGTCCATGATCCACAGGTTCGGCGTGAACGCGCCCACATCGAGGATATGCGCGCCCATATTGAGCATGTGGTTTGAAATGCGCGTCAACTCGGCGAACAGCACGCGCAGATATTGCGCGCGCTCGGGCACTTCGAGATTGAGCAGTTTCTCGATCGCGAGCACGTATGAGTGCTCCATGCACAGCGGCGAGCAGTAATCGAGCCGGTCGAAATACGGCAGCGCCTGCAGGTATGTCTTGTGCTCGATCAGCTTTTCGGTGCCGCGGTGGAGCAGGCCGACATGCGGGTCGATCCGCTCGATCACTTCTCCGTCGAGTTCCATGATCATGCGCAGCACGCCGTGCGCCGCCGGGTGCTGCGGGCCGAAATTGATCGTGTAATTGGTGATGACGTTGCCGTCGGTGGTCGGCGACTCTTCAATATGCATGCTCATGCGTCGCCCTCCTTGTCCTCGGTTTCGATTTCGACTTCGACCATGTCGGGCGGAACGGCATCAGTGCCTTCTTCCGCCAGTTCCTCGGCCTTCTCGCCAGCGCCCGTGTCGGCGGGCTTTTCGGTGACCTTGGGCTTGTCGACATCAGGCGCGCCATCGGCCTTCTCATCGCCCGGCAGAACGTAACCAGCCCCTTCCCACGGGGACAGAAAATCGAATGATCGCATGTCCTGCGCCAGTTCCACAGGCTCGTAAACGACGCGCTTCTCCTCTTCCGAGTAACGCAGCTCGGTGTAGCCGGTCATCGGGAAGTCCTTGCGGAACGGGTGCCCTTCGAAGCCGTAATCGGTGAGGATGCGGCGCAAGTCCTTGTTGCCCGCGAAGGTCACGCCGTAGAGATCGAACACCTCGCGCTCGAGCCAGCCAGCATTGGGCCACAGCGTCGTCACGGTCGGGACCGGCGTGTTCTCGTCGGTCGAGCATTTTACCATGATACGGTGGTTCTTGGTGAGCGAGAGCAGCATGTACACGCACTCGAAACGCTCATCGCGCGCGGGATAATCGGCGCCAGCGATTTCCATCAGCTGCTGGTACTCGTGTTCGTCGCGCAGGATCTTGAGCACGTCGGCAATCGCCTCGCGCTTGACGGTGAGGATGATCTCTCCGTGCTGCTGCTCGGCATCGAGAAGCCACACGCTGATGCTTTCCGACAGGGTGTCAATCACGCCGTCATTTGAGGCGAATTTCGGGGCGGAGTGGTGGACTGCCATTTTAACGCTCAATCGTCCCTGCGCGGCGGATCTTCCGCTGCAACTGCATCACGCCGTAAAGCAGCGCTTCAGCAGTCGGAGGGCAGCCGGGCACGTAGATGTCGACCGGCACGATCCGGTCGCAGCCACGCACGACGGAATAGCTGTAATGGTAGTAGCCGCCGCCATTGGCGCACGAACCCATGCTGATCACGTATTTCGGGTCCGACATCTGGTCATAGACCTTGCGCAGCGCCGGAGCCATTTTGTTGCAGAGCGTACCCGCGACGATCATCAGGTCCGACTGGCGCGGGGACGCACGCGGGGCTGCGCCGAAGCGCTCCATGTCATAGCGCGGCATGTTTACATGGATCATCTCGACCGCGCAGCAGGCAAGACCGAAAGTCATCCACCACAGCGAGCCGGTGCGCGCCCACTGGAAAACGTCCTCGGTCGAAGTGACGAGAAAGCCCTTGTCGTTCACCTCGGTCTGGAGCGCGTTGAAATAATCCGAGTCGGGCTGCTTCACCTCGCCGCCCTTGGCGGTCGGCATGGTCGCAGCCGCTTCCGCAGCCGTCAGCGGCGCGGTCGGCGGAGTGATGATCGTGGAGTTATTCGAGGTGCTCATTCCCAGTCCAGAGCTCCCTTCTTCCATTCGTATGCGAGGCCAACGGCGAGGATAAACAGGAAGGTCATCATGCCGATCCATCCGACCCATTGCGTCTCACCCAGGCTCACCGCCCAGGGAAACAGGAATGCTGCCTCTAGGTCGAAGATGATGAAGCTGATGGCGACGAGGTAGAATCGCACATCGAACTGGCTGCGCGCATCCTCGAAAGCGGGGAAACCACACTCGTATTCGGAAAGCTTTTCCGCGTCCGGATTGTGCGCGCCGGTGAGGCGCGAGACGCCCATCGGCAGGAACACGAAAAGGACCGACAGCCCGAAGGCGATGAAGATGAAAATCAGTATCGGCAGATACTGGCTGAGATCGAGCACGGCGCTACCCAAAGTTGATGTATCCCGGGGACATAATCCCTTGCGCGTGCCTCTAGGCGTGTCGCCTTCCCCACGCAAGGGCGCGACTCGGGTAAATCGGCGTATTCCTGTTGCAGAAAATCGAACCCCACCCCGCCAATACGGGTTGAGGCCTATTCCACCCCTATTTCATCATCGCGGACGCAGCCTTGCGGGTCGCCTTGCCATAGGGGGGCTTGAACCCACCGAGCTTCGCGACATCGATCTTGGGCTGGTGGTAGACGGCGCGGGCGTGGCTGAATTCGCGGAAGCCTTCGATGGCGTGATAGCTGCCGATTCCCGACGGGCCAACGCCGCCGAACGGCAGATCCTCCATCGAGACGTGGAAAATCACATCGTTCGTGGTCACGCCGCCCGAAATGGTGCGGGTCAGAACACGCTCCTGCTCGGCCTTGTCGTCGCCGAAGTAATAGAGGCCGAGGGGACGGTCGTGCTCGTTCACGTAATCCACCGCCTGGTCGACCGCCTTGTAGGTCATGACCGGCAGGACGGGCCCGAAGATTTCCTCCTGCATCACTTTCATCTCGTCGTTGACGTTCTTGATGATGTTGAGCGGCATCTTGCGCTGGTTTGCATTCGAGAAATCCTCGCCGCCCGGATTGACCTCTATCACTTCCGCGCCTTTCTCGCGCGCATCCTCGACTAGGCCGTTCAACCGCTCGAAGTGGTTGTCCGAAACAATCGAGGCGTAATCGTCATTGTGGAGCAGCGTAGGATACATGTTGGCGACACCGTTTGAGACGCCTGCGACGGCTTCGTCCTGCTTGTCCTCGGGCACGAACATGTAGTCGGGCGAGAGGCAGATCTGGCCTGCATTCATCATCTTGCCGAGAGCAATGCGCTCACCCGCCTTCGCATAGTCCGCACTGCGGCCCATGATGACCGGCGACTTGCCGCCGAGCTCGAGCGTTACGGGAACGAGGTTGTCGGCCGCCGCCTGCATCACCTTGCGGCCCGTCGGAGTCGAGCCGGTGAAGACGAGATGGTCGAAGGGCAGCGAGGAAAACGCCGCCGCAACTTCCGGTCCGCCCGTGATGACCGCGACCTCGTCCGGCGTGAAATATTCTTCGACCAGTTCGGCCATTAGCAGGCTGGTGCGCTCGGTGAACTCGCTCGGCTTGATCATCGCGCGGTTGCCCGCGGCAAGGATCTGCATGAGCGGCGAGAAGGCTAGGTTCACCGGGAAATTCCATGGGCTTAGAATGCCGATCACACCCTTTGGCTCGTAGCGGACTTCGGCTTTCGCACCCAGCAAGCCGAGAGGAAACTGGACCGGGCGCTTTTCGGTCTTGGCCCACTTGTCCATGTTTTTGAGCGCATGCTTCCCAGCGCCAACCGTGCCGGCAATGTCGGTAAGCATGGATTGCTCGATCGAGCGGTTGCCGAAGTCGGCGCTCATCGCCTTGCACAGATTTTCCGCATGATCCTTAAGCAGTGTCATCGCGCGCTTGATACGGTCTTTGCGCATCGCCATCGATTCTGGACGCGACGCGGTGAACGCCTCGCGTTGGCGCTTGAGGATGGCTTCTTGTTCTTGGCGGCGGTCGTCGGCCATGGTCTCTCTCCCGAAGGCGTTTGGGTTTCGTTTTGCCATTGTTTCGCGGAAAGCCGGGCTATTGGCAAGCAAAGGGTAATCCGATTGCCATTGCCGCAGCGCAGCATTACATCGACCCCGACAGTTTCCTCCCCATTTACGGAGCCCGATGATGACCCAGTTTTCCGCCAGCGACCCGATCGTGATCCTCTCCTACGCTCGCACCCCGATGGGCGGGATGCAGGGCGCGCTGGCTGACGTTTCTGCGACCGATCTCGGCGCAACGGCGGTCAAGGCGGCGGTCGAGCGTTCGGGCCTTTCGGGCGAGGATTTCGACCGCGCTTACATGGGCTGCGTGCTCCCCGCTGGCCTCGGCCAGGCCCCTGCCCGACAGGCGGCTCTCAAAGCAGGTCTTCCGAAGTCGGTCGAGGCCACGACGGTCAACAAGGTCTGCGGCAGCGGCATGCAAACCGTGATCATGGGTGCAGAGGCGCTCGCCAGCGGCACGGTCGATACGGTGATCGCGGGCGGTATGGAAAGCATGACGAACGCGCCATACCTTCTGAAAAAGCACCGCTCGGGCGCGCGCATCGGCCACGATACAGCTTATGACCACATGTTCCTCGACGGTCTTGAAGATGCCTATGAAGAAGGCCGCGCGATGGGCACTTTCGCGCAGGATACCGCCAACGAATACCAGCTGACCCGCGAAGAGCAGGACGAATACTCGATTGAGTCGCTCCGCCGCGCGAATGCAGCCATCGAAAGCGGCGCGTTTGCCGACGAGGTCGCCCCGGTAACTTTCGCGACGCGCAAGGGCGAAGTGACGGTTGAGGTCGACGAGCAGCCGGGACGTGGCCGTCCCGACAAGATCCCCACCCTGCGCGCCGCATTTGCCAAGGACGGCACGATCACTGCCGCCACCTCTAGCTCTATTTCGGACGGTGCGGCCGCCGTCGTCCTGACCCGCGAAAGCGTGGCGAAGGAAAAGGGCGCGCAGCCCGTTGCAAAGATCGTCGCCATGGCCGCCCATGCGCGCGAGCCGAAGGACTTCACCGTTGCTCCCGTTGGCGCGATCGAGAAGGTGCTCAAGAATGCCGGCTGGAGCGTCGACGATGTTGACCTTTGGGAAGTCAACGAAGCCTTCGCCTGCGTCGCCATGTTCGCGATGCGGGACATCGGCATTCCGCACGACAAGATCAACGTCAACGGCGGCGCGACTGCACTCGGCCACCCCATCGGCGCAAGCGGTACGCGCATCATCGTGACGCTGCTCAATGCCCTGAAAAAGCAAGGCAAGACCCGCGGCGTCGCAAGCCTGTGCATCGGCGGCGGCGAGGCAACCGCAGTGGCTGTCGAACTGGTCTGATTGGTTGCGGTGCCGGGCGGGCTAAGGCTCGCCCGCGCCCCACAGCCGCTCCTGCGGTGCCCAGCCTATGCGCCCGGCAACGTCTATCTCGCACCAGTTCGCCTCACAGCGCAGAAGCTTGCCGACCACGCCCGGTTCGGCCCGCCATCGGAGCGCAGATGCCGGGTTGGCAGCGGCGCGCATGTCCACCAATCCTTCGCCTACTACGAGCGCACCGCGATCAGGAACAAGCTGGCTCCGCGCGATCCATCCTCGATCACCTTCGGGGTCCTCCACGAAACGCCACGACTCGCGCACGCGCACGACTTTCACCGGCAGTCCTTTGCGTTTGTATACCCATTCAATCGGGTATTCCTGGCTAGGGCCTACGCGCATGCGCACTTCGTCATAGCGGAGCGAGGCCCAGTACGGCGTTTCACGGTCCTGTGCACTCGCGCCATCGGTCGCGATAACGAGGCCAAGGAAAACAGTAAGGGCGAGAACGGCGAAAAGACGGAATGCGGTCATTACTCGACTGATAGCGCTGCACGGGCACGCGCTTCAAGCCGGGATGATGCTGATTTTTCTTGTGCATGGAGAAAGCGCGTCGAACGGTGTCTTGACCGCCCTGCCCTGATCGCCCAATCCCTCCAGCCATGGCCGCACCTCACACTCCGCCGAATTTTCCATCGGGCAAGCCGAAAGTCGTCGTCACCCGCCACCTGATTCCTAGCGTCGAGGCGCGGATGAGCGAGCTTTACGAAACGCTTCTCAACACCGAGGACAAGCCAATGAGCCGCGAGGAATTGGTCGCGGCGATGCAGGATTGCGACGTGTTGGTGCCGACCGTGACCGACACGATCGACGCGGAAATGATCGCAGCAGCGAGCGAGCGCCTGAAACTGATCGCGAATTTCGGTGCGGGGACCGAGCACATCGACCTTGAGGCCGCAGCAAAGCGCCAGATCATGGTCACCAACACGCCGGGCGTTTTCACCGACGACACCGCCGATATCGCGATGGCAGGGATTATCGGCGTACCTCGCCGGATCCGAGAAGGCACCGCGCTGGTTCGGCGGGGGGAATGGACCGGTTGGGCGCCTTCGGGCCTCCTGGGAAGGAAGCTCGGTGGCAAGGTGCTGGGAATTGTCGGCATGGGCCGGATCGGTCAGGCGGTTGCGCACCGCGCTCGCGCCTTCGGGCTCGAGGTCGCCTATTATAACCGCAAACGCGTACCCGAAGCGCTCGAACGCATGCTCGGTGCGCGCCACGTGCCCGACCTCGATGAACTGGTGGCCGAGGCCGATATCCTCACCCTGCATTGCCCGCTGACTGAGGAAACGCGCGGGTTGATGGACGAACGGCGGATCGGACTGATGAAAGAGGGTTCCAGCCTCATCAACACCGCACGCGGCGAACTGATCGACCAGGATGCGCTGATCGCAGCGCTCTATTCAGGCAAACTCGCTGGTGCAGGGCTCGACGTTTATCCGGACGAACCCAATGTCGACGAGAGGCTGTTGAAGCACCCCAACGTCATGACCCTCCCTCATATCGGCAGCGCCACCGCGGAAGGCCGAGAGGCTTCGGGCGAGAAGGTGATCGCAAACATCCGTTTCTGGGCCGACGGCCACCGCCCGCCCGACCAGGTGCTGACCGCGCTGATTGACTGAGGAGTAGGGACCCTAAATGGTGCCGTTGATGAGCATATAGGTCCGCGCCGCGCTGCATCGCTTTTGCATTTCGTCGGGGTCCCTCACAAAGATCGTGTTGTCACTGCCCGGTTGATGCTTGGTGAGCGACCTCACGATCGCATCGTAGCTGCACGCCTCGAAACCGAAACCCGCCATATGCTCGATGATGTCGTCGTCTGAGAACCCATAGCGCTCGCCAGAGCCGTTGGTCTCCATGAGGACAGCCTTCAGACGGCTATTTGAAAGAGTCCCCTTGGCGCCCTGAATGACCGGGATCTCATGGCCCTCCACATCGACCTTGAGGACCACGGGTACTTCACCATTGAGAGCTTCGTCGAGCGAGCGGACAGGGACGGTAATCGAAGGCCCGGTCTCCGACGCCTGCATCACATGGTTCATCGTGTCGGCATCGGCGGAGAACGCCAATTCTCCTGGCTCGTTTGAAAGGCCGCAGCAATGCGCTGTCACGCGCGGCATAAGCCTGTTGAAGGCGATGTTGGCTTCCAGCTTGTCGAAGGTGCCGGGATGCGGCTCGAACGCGATGACGCGCGCGCCCACCCCGCCTGCCGCGAGCACTGTGTAGCTCCCGATGTTAGCGCCGACATCGACGAACAGGTCTTCCGGGCGAAGCGCATGGAGGACGAAGCCCATCTCGTCCTGTTCGTGAAGCCCGCAATACCAATTACCAGTCGCCCCGGTCATGCCTGTCTCGGTCAGAAGGGAAGTCCCTTCAACGAACGGAAGCGCGATTGGGCGTCCGATGAGCCTGCTGGCCAGCTGCCACCGCACAAAGCGGCTCAGTGCCTTTATTTTGGAACGACGGTTGAGCGGGTGCTTCAGCAGGAATCGAATGGGCTTGATCATGCTCGTCCGCCAAAACAAGACCGCCAGCTCCGGTCAGAGATTTTCCTGCTGCGGCATTCCCAGAACGTGGAAACCGCCATCCACGCGGATGATCTCGCCGGTCGTGCAGGAGCCTGCATCGGAACACAGATAGACCGCCGTTCCTCCCACCGCTTCCAATGTGGCGTTGGCGCGCAACGGTGCGTTGGCCTCGGTGTGTTTGAACGTCCTGCGTGCGCCGCCAATGGCGGATCCTGCGAGCGTTTTCATCGGCCCCGGACTGATGGCGTTTACGCGGATTCCTTCCGGGCCGAGATCATCGGCAAGGTATCGGACTTCAGCTTCAAGCGCAGCCTTCGCCACGCCCATGACGTTGTAGTTCGGCGTCACGCGGGTCGAGCCCATATAGGTCAGCGTCAAAAGGGTGCCGCCATTCTCGACCATCATTGGATGCGCGCGGCGCGCCACGTCGATGAAGCTGTAAGCAGAGATGTCCATCGAGTTCTTGAAATTCGCACGCGTCGTATCGAGTATCCGGCCTGTCAGTTCCGATTTGTCGGAATAGGCAATGGCGTGGACCACGAAATCGAGCCTGCCCCACCGGTCCTGGAGCTCGCCAAAGGCTGCATCCAGCGATGCGTCATCGGTGACGTCGACGTCCAGGAGGAAATCGGAATTCACGCTCTCCGCAAGCGGCTCAAGGCGTTTACCGAATGCCTCGCCCTGATAGGTGAAGGCCAGTTCCGCGCCTGCCTCGGCGCACGCCTTTGCAATGCCCCAGGCAATCGAGCGCTCATTGGCGACGCCCATTACCAGGCCGCGTTTTCCTTGAAGAACGCCCATTTTCAATCACCCATACTCAGGCGGCCCGAAGACCGAAAACTCACCCGCGAAATTTCGACAGCAGCATCGTTCCATTGGTGCCGCCGAAACCGAAGGAATTGGTCATCACCGTGTCGAGCCGCGCATTCTCGACAATCTCGGTCGCGATCTCTTCCGGCTTAAGTGCCGGATCGAGCGTTTCGACGTTGATCGAGGGAATGATGAAATCGTTCTCCAGCGCCAGCAGGCAGTAGACCGCCTCCTGAGCGCCGGTCGCGCCCTGGCTGTGACCGGTCATCGATTTCGTGGAACTGACAGGAGGGGTTGTGCCGTCGCCAAATACCCGACGAACCGCTTCGATCTCACCCACATCGCCGACCGGCGTCGATGTACCGTGCGCGTTGATGTAGCTGACAGTGCGATCCTCGCCGAGTGACTTCAGCGCCCCGCGCATCGAACGCTCGCCGCCCTCGCCCGAAGGCGCAACCATGTCGGCTCCATCGGACGTAGCGCAGAAGCCGGTAACTTCGGCGTAGATTTTCGCGCCGCGCGCCTGCGCATGTTCGAGCGCTTCGAGCACCACGATTGCACCGCCACCGCCGATGACGAAGCCATCGCGGTCGGCATCGAAGGCCCGCGAGGCGCGTTCGGGCGTGTCGTTATACTTGCTCGACATGGCTCCCATGGCGTCGAACAGGCAGGACAGCGTCCAGTCGAGTTCTTCTCCGCCACCGCCGAACATTAAGTCCTGCTGGCCCAGCGCGATCTGCTGCGCCGCCATGCCGATGCAATGGAGCGAGGTCGAACACGCCGAAGTGATCGAGAAGTTCATGCCCTTGATCTGATAGGCCGTCGCGAGGTTTGCGCTCACGGTGGAAGACATGCACTTTGGTACCGCAAACGGGCCGATGCGCTTCGTGCCGTTAGTCTTGAGAACCGTCTGATGCGCGGCGAGCATGGCCGAGGTAGAGGGACCGCCCGATCCGGCGATCACCCCGGTCATCGGATTGACGACATCCTTCTCTTCAAGCCCCGCATCGGCGATGGCCTGCCCCATCGCGATGTAGGCATAGGCCGCCCCCGGCCCCATGAAACGCAGCGTGCGCTTGTCGACATGCTCTGACACATCGAGATCGACAGCCCCCGCGATCTGCGAGCGGAAGCCGTGTTCGGCCATATCCTCGTTGAATGTGATGCCCGACTTGCCCGCCCTGAGCGAGGCGAGCACTTCTTCGGCGTTGTTGCCGATCGAGGATACGATCCCCAGCCCTGTGATGACGACGCGACGCATTTTACCCCTATGCCTCTGTCAGATTACGCCTCGGACAAGGCGACTTTCATGTCTTTGACTTGGTAGATGACCTCACCATCGGCCTCGACCCGGCCATCGGCCACGCCCATCGTCAAACGACGCGTTTGCACCGCTTTGGTGAAATCGACGAAATATTTCAGCATTTTTCGATCTGGTCGGACCATCCCGGTGAGCTTCACTTCACCCACGCCGAGCGCATAGCCTCGTCCCTGCCATCCGCGCCAACCGAGGTTGAAGCCGGTCAGCTGCCAGAGACCATCAAGACCGAGACAGCCGGGCATGATCGGGTTGCCGGGAAAGTGGCATTCGAAGAACCACAGGTCCGGTTTGATATCGAATTCCGCCACAACATGACCCTTGCCATGCTCGCCGCCATCGCCGGAAATGTCGGTGATCCGGTCCATCATCAGCATCGGCGGTTCGGGCAATTGCGCATTGCCCGGACCGAACAACTCGCCGCGTGCACATTTCAGCAAATCGTCGCGGTCAAAGCTGGTTGGGAAATCTGTCATCCCCGGCGGTACTCCCCGTGTTATTCGAATGTTCGAGGGGGCGACTAGCACCCCCTATTGTTGCTGGAAAGGGCGCTTGAGCTTTTGTCCGGCAATTGGTTGCCATTCGCAATCGCACCGCTTTCCGCAGCCCAGCGCGGCATTCTTATCCATTGCTGCAGGGCTTGATTGCGCTTGGCTCGATCCGCTTCTCGCCTCGCTGAAACCGTGCGAAATAGCCGCGGATGTCGGGACGCTCGATGAATTCCACCAGATTGTAGCCCACCGCCTCGAACTCGCAGAACAGTAGCTTTGGCGGGATGCCATGCCTGTCGGTCGGTCGGTCGACATCGACGACGATGATCTGGCCGTCCTCTGTCAGCGCCGGCCACATACGCCAGAGGAAGGCGTAAGGCTCCGTCACCTCATGATACATGTGGACGAGGAAAATTCGGTCGAAACTGTCGACCGGCAGTTGCGGATCGTCGGGCTGGCCAAGCTTGATCGAAATATTCTCGAGCCGCTCGCGTTCGACGCGGCGTCCAAGCCGCTGCAGCGCCTCTCGGCTAATGTCCTGAGCCAGCACGCGCCCGTCTTCACCAACACGAGTAGCGAGGCGCACTGTGTAGTACCCTTCGCCTGCGCCAATATCCGCGACCGTCATGCCGGGTTCGATATTGGCGAGGTCCATCACGATCTGCGCTTCGTTGCGCTCGTCGCGGGCGTCTTCGTTCGAGAACTGGTTGGAGATGACGTCGGCGACGGGACGATCGGGCAGCGGGAATTCGACTGCAGTTTCAGGACGATCCTGCGCGGTACCGAGGTCTTCGCAGGCAGCAAGCAGCGGAACCGCCAGCAGCAATGCAAACATCTGCGGACGCATTAGTCGACATCCTCCACTTCAACCGTCTCACCTGTAACGCGCTGGGCAAGCGCGGCGGAGATGAATTCGTCGATCGCTCCGTCGAGCACCGCGTCGGGCGAGCTCGAAGTGACGCCGGTGCGAAGGTCTTTCACCATCTGGTACGGCTGGAGCACGTAGGAGCGAATCTGGTGGCCCCACCCGATGTCGCTCTTCTCCTGGTACTCACCCGAAGCCGCCGCTTCGCGTTCTGCCATCTCGCGTTCGAAAAGGCGGGCCTTCAGCATGTTCATCGCGGTCGCGCGGTTCTTGTGCTGGCTGCGATCGTTCTGGCTCGCCACCACTATGCCGGTCGGCTGGTGAGTTATGCGAACGGCGGAATCGGTCGTGTTGACGTGCTGGCCGCCCGCGCCTGATGCACGGTAGGTGTCAATCTTGAGGTCCGCGGGGTTGATTTCGATATCGATATCATCGTCGATCACCGGATAGACCCACACGCTCGAAAACGAAGTGTGGCGGCGCGCGCTGCTGTCGTACGGGCTGATGCGGACGAGCCGGTGTACACCGCTTTCGGTCTTGGCATAGCCATAGGCGTTTTCACCCTTGATCAGGATCGTCGCAGACTTGATCCCGGCCTGATCGCCGGCCTGGTATTCGACCGTTTCGACCTTGAAGCCGCGCCTTTCGGCCCAGCGGGTGTACATGCGGAAAAGCATCTCCGCCCAGTCCTGGCTCTCGGTCCCGCCTGCGCCTGCATGGATTTCCAGATAGGTATCGTTGCCGTCGGCCTCACCCGAAAGCAGCGCCTGCACCTTGTCGGCATCGGCGCGTGCGGCAAGTTTCTCGAGGCTCTTCAACCCCTCATTGACGATGCTTTCCTCGCCTTCTGCCTCGCCCATTTCGATGAACTCGATCGCATCGGCCATCTCGGCGGAAATTTCCTTCACCGTGTTGACCGCATTCTCGAGGGTTTTCTGCTCGCGACTGACCGCCTGCGCTTCCTTGGGATCGTCCCACAAGGTCGGGTCCTGCACGCGCGCATTGAGCTCGTCGAGACGGCGCAGCGCACGGTCCCAGTCGAGCGACTGGCGCACCAGATCGAGCGCTGCTTCGATCCGGTCGATATTGGCCTGGGCCTCGGCCCGCATAGTCAATTCCTTGAAAACGTGTTGCCGCCCCGCTTAGCGCGGGGCACGCGATTGTAAAGCGCAGGGGTGAAGCGGCTAGTAGATGCCGCCCTGCTCTTCCACAAAGTCGCTCGGTTGGCCGTCATTGCTCTGGACCTGACCGCTACCGCCCCTGCGCGCGGCGCGGATCAGTTCAAGGATCTCGTCGCGCTTTGCAGCGATCTCGTCCTGCCGCGTCGAGCGTGAAGGCTCGGTGTCGGGCTTGAACGCCTCCCAGATTACCGCAGCCTGCGGATCGTCGCTTGGCCAACCATCGAAAACGCGTTTGCCGGTGCGGCGGTCGATGCGAACCATCCGCACGCCGGGAGCCGCGATCGCCGGCTCGTCGCGCCAGCGGTCGCGAGTTTCCTGCACGAACTGCTTGAAGATCGGCGCGGCGGTATTTCCGCCCTGCACCCACCCGCCGAGATTCCTGGGCTGGTCGTGGCCGATATAGACGCCCGCCACGAATTCTGGCGAACCGCCAACGAACCAAGCATTCGTCGGTCCGGTAGTGGTACCGGTCTTGCCGAACAGCGGAAGTTCAAGATCGCGCAGGCGCGTAGCAGTGCCGCGCTGAACCACGCCCTCGAGCATATGGACGACCTGGAAGGCGGTGCGCGGGTCCATTACTTCACGGCCCATTGGCCCTGGGCGCGGCATAGGCCGGCCATCATATTCGGGCATGTTGCAGCCCTGGCACTGGCGCCTGTCGGCGCGCCAGATGACCTTGCCTCTACGGTCCTGCACGTAATCGATCACCGTCGGCTCGTGCAGGCGACCGAGATTGGCGAGCGCGGCATAGGCGTTGACCATGCGGCCTACAGTCGTTTCGCCCGATCCCAGCGCGCTCGCGTAGAACGGTGGATGGTCGCCTATATTGACCGCCTTGAAGGTCTGCACGACGTTTTCCATCCCGGCTTCGGAGGCGATATGCACCGTCATCAGGTTGCGACTCTGTTCCAGTCCGAAGCGCATCGGATAGACCCCGCCGCCGCGCGATCCGCCGAAGTTCGTGAAACACTTGTTGCCGAGGCGCGAGCCCTGCCAGACGCAGAATTCCTTGTCCGGGACTTCGGAAGCCGGCGTGAGACCATTGTCGAGGCCCGCCGCATAGACGAACGGCTTGATGGTCGAGCCCGGCTGACGCTCGGCCTGAGTCGCGCGGTTGAAGTCGGTCAAGCGGTGGTCGAACCCGCCCTGCATTGCGAGCACGCGGCCGGTCTGCACCGCTTCGACCAGGAAGCCGCCGGATACTTCTGGAATGGTCGCGACGCGAAAGCCGTTGCCGCTTGGACGCGCGGCAATCACGTCTCCCGCCTTAAGCGAGTTCGGAAGGCCCGAAAGTGGCGCTTCCTCGCCATTGGAAAAGCCAATGGTTGCCGATGAGCCGCTGCGCTGGGTCACTACGCCGACGCGCCAGTCCTCGTAACGTATGCCGAGATACGAGCTTGCGAGCTGCCCTGCCCAATTCCCTTCGCTGACATCGATGGTCGCGATCGGACCAGTCCACCCTCGCGTGCCGTGATAGCGCATCAGACCGGCACGAAGAGCCTTGCGCGCCGCCTCCTGCAGTTCGGGATCGAGCGAGGTGCGGACCCAAAGACCGCCGGCATAGACGCTGTTCTCACCGTCTTCGGCCGTCTCGCCGAACTGGTCGATCAGCTGGCGGCGGACTTCTTCGAGGAAGTAGCCGGCATCGACCGAACGCTCAGTCCGCTGGGTGACGAGACCGAGGGGCTGCGCGGCGGCTTCGGCACGCTCGGCTTCTGTGATGTAGCCGTTGGCTTCCATCTGCTGGAGCACGAAATCCCGGCGAGCCAGCGCGGCCTCCTCCTGACCGCGGCGTCCATAGCGCTCCGGCGCTTTCGGCAGGATCGCGAGGAAGGCCATCTCGTGAAGGTCGAGCTCGCCCACATCCTTGTCGAAATATGCTCGCGATGCTGCCTGCACACCGAACGAGCGGCGACCGAGTGGGATTTCATTCAGATAGAGTTCGAGAATTTCCTCTTTCGAAAGAACGTCCTCGATGCGCCCGGCCAGGATCATTTCCTTGAGCTTGCGGGTGACCGAATACTCATCACCAAGAAGCAGGATTTTCGCGAGCTGCTGGGTGATTGTCGAACCGCCAACAGCGCGATCGCCCGAGCCGTACTTGGTCGCGTAATCGATCACTGCATTGGCCGTGCCGGTGTAGTCGACCCCGCCATGGCTGAAGAACGTCTTGTCTTCTGCGGAAAGGTAAGCCCCGATCAGCCGCTCGGGAAAATCCCGGTATTGCAGCTGCACCCGGCGCTCACGGGCGTAGGAATGCACGATCTCGCCGTCGATGCCTCGCACCACGGTCGGCAACGGGGTCTCGTAATCGACAAGACTTTCGGCATCGGGAAGGTCGCTCGCGAGCCAGACGAACAACGCGATCCAGACCACAATCCCCAGGCCGACCAGGAACGCCGCGATTTTGAACAGCCAGCTGTTGCGCCATTTGTCGCCGAACCACGCAGCAACACCGCCAAGGTCGCGGGTTACCCGGTAGCGGAAATAATCGGGAAAGCTTGCAGATTGCATGTCGGTCATTGCGAAGTGGGGATTAGCACGGGAAAGGCGACACTTGCTAGCGGGTTCGGACACGATTTTGAACGCGTTATCGCGGTTGGGGATGAACGGTTCATGTCTCTAGCCGACGTGCGAAATATACCCTGATCGCCCGTTCAAGCACCTTCGCGTATTGCCGCCGACCTTCTTCACTGGTCAGCCTTGTGCGGTCGGTTTCATTGGTTACGAAGCCGCTTTCGAACAGCACCGATGGCACGTCGGGTGCGCGCAGCACCGCGAGTGCGGCGGAACGGCGCGGGGCTGTGGGATGAAACTCGATCTCGCCCCGCCCTTCCCGTGTGATGAGCGAGGCGAATTCCGAGGCGTCCTCCTGGGTGCGCGCCTGCGACAATTCCACGAGAATTGCGCTCACCTCGTCGCTCTGTCCCTCGATGATGAGGCCGTTCACTCGGTCGGCGTTGTTTTCGCGCGCAGCGAACCGGGCCGCCGCCTCGCTAGAAGCCTCGCTGGAAAGCGTGTAGACGCTCGCACCGGATATCTCGTCGAGCTCTCCGGCCGAATCGGCGTGGATCGACACGAACAGGTCGGCGCCCAGTTGCCGCGCAATTTCCGGGCGATCGGCGAGCGGCACGATCTTGTCTTCATCGCGCGTTAAAGCGACCCTGATCCCGCCATTGGCGAGCAGTTCGTCGCGCAGCGCCAGAGCGATGGCGAGGACGATGTCCTTTTCGCGCACATTGCCGCTGACCGAACCTGGATCGCGACCGCCATGTCCTGCGTCGATTACAACGAGCGGACGATCCGGGTCGTCGGGACCTTCGATCTCGGGGAGGGAAAATGCCGGTGGTTCCTCGGCGATCACGAAGCTGAGGACATATTCGCGCCCCCAATCGGGTATCGGAAACTTTATGCCGAGCGCCACCGCACCACCGATGACGACGGCGGGCACAGCGATCAACAGCAGCAGCAAGGTCCGGATGCTCATGGCAAAATTCGCTTAGGATGTAGGCCTAGTGATGCGCAATAGAGTTGCGGGACGAAACCCACGGTGCTAGCAGCTAGGGCCTGAAACCCGGGCGGCCCCTACGGCATCCGACCGCAGGTACAATTGGGCTTCTATCGCAAGGTTCCATTCCCGGCATTCCGCCAAAAGGGACCACATTACAGGTTGATGCAGTGACGAGACGCTTCTCCTCGCAAATTTTGTCGCAGCGCCCCGATGGCGCCTGCGCGTTTGCGGGCCGTAGCGCGGACACATTCCGCAACTCGCTCACAGCAGACACGAATATCGCAGGCTCCTCGGTCACACGGCGAGATGCGAATGCAACACGAAGCGCGATCAGCTCGCGCATCAATTCATCACACAATACGCGCCCCTCCCGCCGTTCTCCGGCGAGACGAGCGGGCGCCTGGAGAATATTTAATGGCAACGCGCATGCTTATCGATGCGCGCCACTCGGAAGAGACCCGGGTGGCGGTGCTCAAGGGCAACCGGATTGAGGAATTCGATTTCGAATCTGCTGAACACAAGCAGATCAAGGGAAATATCTATCTAGCGAAAGTCACGAGGGTCGAACCTTCGTTGCAGGCCGCGTTCGTCGATTTCGGCGGCAACAGGCACGGCTTCCTCGCATTCAGCGAGATTCATCCCGATTATTACCAGATCCCGGCCGAAGACCGGCAGGCCCTTCTCGAAGAGGAAGCCCAGGCCGCCGAGGAAGAAGCTCGCCTCCGCGACGAGGAAGAGGAAGAGGGTATTTCGCCCGGCGAGGAGTACGACGCCGAGGATGAAAGCGCCGAAGCTCTTGCAGAGGACCTCGCCGAAGACGGACTGGAGGAAATCGACACCTCCGAAAAAGACGAGGTCGCGACCATCGAAGACGGAACGTCGGATGACGACGATTCGGACGATGAGGACGAAGACGAGGACGAAGAGAGCGGCGAGGACGAGGACGCTGAAGAGGCCTCCGAGGACGAGAATGAAGACAAGCCGCGCCGCGGTCGCCGTGGTCGCGGTCGCCGCCGTCAGGGTCGCGGCAAAGGCAATGGCAAAGGCCGCAGCCGCGCGAAGGAAGTCGACGAAGTCCGCGCCAAGCGCATGGCGCTGCGTCGCCGGTACAAGATCCAGGACGTTATCCATCGCCGTCAGGTAATGCTGGTTCAGGTTGTAAAGGAGGAGCGCGGCAACAAGGGCGCGGCGCTTACCACCTATCTCAGCCTCGCCGGTCGCTACACCGTGCTGATGCCAAACAGTTCGCATGGCGGCGGGATCAGCCGCAAGATCAGCTCGACCAGCGACCGTAAACGGTTGAAGCAGGTCGTCGCCGATCTGAAACTACCCAAGACCATGGGGCTGATCGTCCGCACCGCAGGCCTGAGCCGCACCAAGACCGAGATCAAGCGCGACTTCGACTATCTCGCACGCTTGTGGGATGAGATTCGCCAGAAAACGCTTTCCAGCACGGCACCGTCGCTCGTTCATTCCGACAGCGATCTGATCAAGCGCGCGATCCGCGACATCTACAATCGCGAGATCGAGGAAGTCGTGGTCGAGGGCGAAGAAGGCTACAAGGCCGCCAAGCAGTTCATGAAGCTGCTGATGCCAAGCCATGCCCGCCGTGTGAAAGCCTATTCCGACCCTGTCCCGCTGTTCCAGCGTTACGGTGCGGAAGACCAGCTGCGCGCGATGTACGATCCGATGGTTCAGCTCAAATCGGGCGGCTACCTGATCATCAACCCGACAGAGGCGCTGGTCTCGATCGACATCAACTCCGGTCGCTCGACCAAGGAACACGGGATCGAGCAGACCGCCCTTCACACCAACCTCGAAGCCGCGCGTGAGATCGCCCGCCAGCTTCGTCTGCGCGACATGGCGGGGCTTATCGTCATCGATTTCATCGACATGGAATACAATTCCAATGTCCGCAAAGTCGAAAAGGCGATGAAGGAGGCGCTTAAGAACGATCGCGCGCGCATCCAGGTCGGCCGCATTTCTGGCTTTGGCCTGATGGAAATGAGCCGCCAGCGCCTGCGCACGGGCGTGCTCGAGGCGACGACACGCGAATGTCCGCACTGCGACGGCACCGGGCTCGTCCGCACGGCATCGTCCGCTGGACTTTCCGCGCTGCGCCTTATCGAAGACGAGGCGGCCAAGGGCAAAGGCACCATCATTCGCCTCAGCGCAAGCATGGAGGCGGCGATCTACCTGCTCAATGAAAAGCGCAACGAGCTGGTCGAGATCGAGAAACGCTATGGCGTTACCGTCGAAGTGAAGCCGGAGGGCGAGGACGAAGGCGCGAAAATGAGCGTTTCGAGCGCCGGCCCCCGCCCCGCCGAGGCACCGAAGTTCGAACCTATTGTCGATGATGATGAGGACGAGGACGAAATTCTCGAAGAGGATGCGTCGGACTTAGACGACGAGCCCAAGAAGAAACGTCGCCGCCGTCGTGGCGGTCGCGGTCGCGGCAAGAAACGCCAGGACGAAGGTGCGGAAGACGCCGAAGATGCCTCCGAAGATTCCGATGGCGAGGACGAAAAATCGTCCGAGGACGATGGTGAGGACAAGCCCAAGCGTCGTCGGCGTCGCGGTGGCCGGGGCCGTCGTAAGAAGACCGACGAGATCGTAAGCGAAGAGGACGCGGAAAAGCTCGAAGACGTCGCCAAACAGGTCAAGGAAGACATGGCTGTCGTTGCCGGCCCTGACGATGCACCCGAAACCGCCGCAGCAATGGCGGAACAGGAAGTCCAGGCGGAAGAAAAGCCCAAACGCAAGCGTGCACCGCGCAAGAAGAAGTCCGATGAGGCCGAAGCCAAATTGGACGCACCTGTGGAAGAGGAGGCTCCCGCCGAGGAGAAGCCGAAGCGCAAACGTGCACCGCGCAAAAAGAAGGCTGACGATACCGTCGAGACCAAAGGCGAAGCGGCGAATGACGCCGCCGACGAAAAGCCCGCAAAGGCCAAGTCCCGCGCGAAAGCGAAGAAGGACGAAACGCCTGCCGCGACCGAAGAGGCATCCGCCAACGATGATGCCAGCGTTGAAAAAGGTGGCAAGAAACGCGGATGGTGGCAACGCACCTTCGGCGAATAAGGCCAGACCATGAAACAGGCCGGGCGGTCTAGCGGACCCCCGGCCTTTTTCGTGCCAGACCTAAAATCCCGATTTTCGGGCCACGCCCCATTCGTTCCAGCCTGCAAATCGAGGGGCCTTGGGCAGATAGCCCTGCCCCAGAGGTTCGACATCGAAACCCGCCCCGCGAAACGCCGAGCCGATAGGCCTTGTCAGGTGGCATCCGCCCGCAAGGCGCTTCCAGACAGGTTCGATCCGGTCCTGCCACCTGGCGACGCCCGGATCGGGTGCGCGGCCATGTTCTAGGAAAAGTGCACTTCCGCCTGGCTTCAGAATGCGGCGGATTTCGCTGAGCACCTGCGCTGAATCTTCTACCGAGCAGAGAGTAAAGGTGCACACCACACTGTCGAATTGGGCATTGGGGAAAGGGATCGCCTCGCCCACCCCCTGACGGATATCGGCGTTCCAGCCCTTTGCCAGCGCAGCTTCCCGCGCTTCTTCGAGCAGTCCTGCATGCGGGTCGATCCCCGAAAAGCTGCTGATCCCGGCAGGATCGTAGAATTGCTGGTTGAGCCCGCCACCGCAGCCGAGCTCGAACACGTCACCGCGAGCCAGCGGCACGAGCATCGAACGCCGCTTCATCACCTGTCCCTGGCTGCAGGCACAAGTGACGAGGCGCGGCATAATATGCGCGTCGTACCATTGACCCAATCCCACGCGTCCTCCCTTCGCGAAGCCAATCAGGCGAGAACGTCAGGTTACCTGCAAAAGACTTTTTGCCAAAACTAACAAAGATACGAGCAGCAGTGCGGGTTTCCCGGACCGTCGACAGACGTACGTTCCGCTTCCTCTCGATCGGCGGGCTGATCGCGGCATTTTTGGCCACATAGGCGCTGCTGGTGAATGCGGACTACGCCGGCACAACGTCGCCCTTGAAATCGAAAACCTTCCCGCTGTCTTCCGGCTCGAGGCTTGCGAGCACCGAGAGCAGGTTGCCGGCCGCCTCGTGTGGCTCCGTCAACTGGTTTTCGGGCAGGTTCGATTGAAACGGCTCAGACAGCCTGCTGTCGACCGTGCCCGGATGCAACCCGACGATAACACCCTGGTTGTGCGTGCGTCCCATTTCGAGCGCAAAGTTCTTGAGTAGCATGTTGAGTGCAGCTTTGGACGCGCGATAGGAATGCCACCCGCCAAGCCGGTTGTCCGATATCGAACCGACACGCGCGCTAAGCGCTGCAAATATGAAACGATCAGAACGCGGCATGAGCGGGAGAAAATGCTTGGCGATGAGCGCGGGGCCGATCGTGTTCAATGCCAGCACTTCGGCCATCGCGGCAGCGTCCAGGCGCTTGAGTGTTCGCTCAGGTCCGGTTCCGTCGGCCAAGGTGAGAACGCCGCTCGCCACAATCACCCATTCGGGCGGATCGTCTTTCATGGCCGCGGCTGCTGCCTCAATACTGCTCTCGTCCCTGAGGTCGAAACCGAATGGCGAGAATTGCGGTCCCACCGGCTCTTCCCCAGCGCGCGAACCGGCATGGATCGTCTCGCAACCGTACTCTGCAAGCGCATCGCACAGTGCCCGTCCGATCCCGCCCGAACTTCCGAACACCGCAGCGGTCCGTGGCCATTTTACTACCTCGTTCATGCAAGGTAGAGCGCGGGAAAGATGAACCGGTTCCGCGTTTCGGTTGGAAAAGTGTCAACTTCGCAAATCGACACCGGATTAGTGGAACTCAGCGCTCGCCTTGCCGTTTTTGGACCTGACACGGTGTCAACTTCGTCAACTTCGCCGTTGCAGATTGCAAAGCACTTGCTTGGAGGGCAATCGCCCTCTCAAAGCTCTCAACACCGCGCGTCTTGCCTCAAACGGACAAGCCGTTAGATAGGTCGCAAACGACTACGGGATTCAATCGTCATGGCCACTTTCACCCTCCCCAAAAATTCGAAGATCCGGAAAGACGGCAAGGTCCACAAGGCCGAGGGTGCGAAGCGGGTGAAAAGCTTCAAGGTCTATCGTTACGATCCAGACAGCGGAAAAAACCCGCGATACGACAAGTTCGAGATCGACCTCGACGAATGCGGTCCGATGGTTCTGGATGCGCTGTTCAAGATAAAGAACGAAGTTGATCCGACGCTGACTTTCCGCCGCTCGTGCCGCGAAGGGATTTGCGGGTCGTGCGCGATGAACATGAACGGCAAGAATGGTCTCGCCTGCACCACCGCGATAGAGGATCTGAAAGGCGAAATCCGGATCACGCCTCTGCCGCATATGGAGGTGATCAAGGATCTCGTCCCCGACTTCACGCATTTCTATGCGCAATATGCGAGCATCCGCCCGTGGCTTCAGACCGTCAGCCCCACACCTTCGGGCAAGGAGCGGCTGCAAACGCCCGAACAGCGTGAGAAACTCGACGGCCTTTACGAATGCATCTTGTGCGCCTGCTGCTCGACTTCATGCCCTTCATATTGGTGGAACAGCGACAAGTTCCTCGGCCCGGCCATCCTGCTACAGGCCTATCGCTGGCTCGCTGACAGCCGCGACGAGATGACCGGCGAGCGCCTTGACCAGCTCGAAGATCCCTTCCGCCTCTATCGCTGCCACACGATCATGAACTGCGCGAATGTCTGCCCCAAGGGCCTCAGTCCGGCAAAGGCAATCGCCGAAACCAAGAAGATGATGGCCGAACGCGCCATCTGATGGCGCTCAAGGACGACGTTTTCGATCACCTGCCCGACCCGGACAATCCGGGCTGGCATCATTGGAACCTGAAAGACGAATCGCTCTTTAACGGCGCGGTGATGGGAAGGCTCATCACCCGGCGAGAAGGCGACAAGTGCCGGCTGCGCATGTTTCCGGAGCGCAAACACGAAAATCTGCAGGGCATCATCCATGGTGCTGTAACGCTCGGTCTGATCGACATCTCGATGTTCACGACAATGCATGTTGTCGGCACCGGGAATGCGGGCCCATCGGTCACGCTTGAGCTGTCCACCCAGTTCATCGGCGGCGGCGATCCCGGGCGCCCGCTCGATGCGGTGACCGAAATCATGCGCGAAACCGGAAAACTCGTATTCGTGCGAGGCGAGGTCGTGCAGGATGACGACCGTGTCGCAGCCTATAGCGGAATCATCCGCAAATTCGTGCCCCGCGACGCCGGCTGATGCCGGGTCTCCTCGCCCGGTATGAACAGCTGATCGCGGACGGTCAGCTGCAACCCGACACTGATCAGCGGCGCGCCGCGGTGCGGCTCGATGCGCTGCAGAAAGAGCTGGAGGCCGACGCACCCGGCGGACTTCTCGGCCAGCTTTTCGGTCGCAAGAAAGTGCGGCCGCAGGGGATCTACATGTGGGGCGGCGTTGGACGCGGCAAATCGATGCTGATGGACCTGTTTCATGAGACGCTGGGCATTCCCGAAAAACGACGCGCGCACTTCCATGCCTTCATGCAGGAGGTTCACGGCAGGATCCGCGATGCGCGCAAGGACGTGGTCGGCGATCCCATCCCCGTGGTCGCAGAGAGGTTCGCGGACGGAGTCCGCTGTCTCGCCTTCGACGAGATGGTAGTCAGCAATTCCGCCGATGCGATGATCATGAGCCGGCTCTTCACTCAGCTGATATGCAAGCAGGGTGTAACGGTGATCACGACATCCAACCGCCCACCATCCGATCTCTACAAAGACGGGCTCAACCGCGAGCATTTCCTGCCCTTCATCGATCTCATCGAAAGCGAGCTCGACGTACTCGCGCTCAACGGACCGACAGACTACCGGCTAGACCGGATCGGCGACCTAGCGACCTGGCATACGCCATTGGGCGATGAGGCAACGGCCAAGGTCCGTGAGGCATTCTTCCGCCTTACCGACTTCGCTCCCGAGGATGCGGAGCACGTCCCGTCCGAAGAACTACCGGTTGGAGGCAACCGGACCCTGCACGTTCCCAAGTCACTGAAAGGTGTCGGCGTTTTCAGTTTCAAACGGCTTTGCGGAGAAGCACGCGGTGCGCCGGACTACCTCGCCATCGCCCAGCATTTCCATACCGTCATCATCGTCGGCATACCGCAAATGGCTCCAGACAAGCGCAACGAGGCCGCGCGGTTCGTAACGCTGATCGACGCGTTATACGAAAACCGGGTGAAGCTGTTTGCCACGGCCGCTGCTCAGCCGGACGAATTATATGTCGCCGGAGATGGAAGTTTCGAATTCGAACGCACCGCAAGCCGGCTCAATGAAATGCAGAGCAGCGAATACATGGCGCTAGGCCATGGAAGCGACCAATAGGATCAGGCCGCGGCAATGCGTTCCGCGAGGCGCGCTTGCGCTGCGACCAGACGGTTCATCACCTTTAGATCCTGTTCGCGCAATTGCAGTGCAGTATCGGCCCACATCTCGGTAATGCGATTGAGTTCTTCGAGATCGAGCTGCCACACCTGCTTAGTTGCGCGGCGTGCACCGACGAGACCGGCATGCCGGCGCTCGGACTTCTTGATGAATTCGCGGGTCGCATTCAGCCCGTCGCCAGGCTCCGCCAAAGCGTGGACTATGCCGAGTTCATACATCTGCTCGGCGGTATAAGTCTCGTTGGACAGGATGATGCGGTCAGCCATGGCACAGCCGAGCTTGCGGGACAGCAGCGCGTGCGCGCCCATACCGGGATAAAGGCCGAACATGATCTCGGGCAGGCCGAAGGTTGCTCCGCGCTCTGCGATGATGAAGTCGAAAGACAGAAGCGCCTCGAAACCGCCACCCAGCGCCGCGCCCTGCACCAATCCAATTGTAATCATCGGGATGTCGAGTGTGCGAATGTTTCGGTCGAGGATTGCGCAGCAGCGGTGGCCATATTCGACCAGCCCGTCGCGGTCCCGATCGCGGATCAGTCTTTGGAACAGGTCGAGGTCACCGCCGAAGCAAAAGACATCTGCCGCGCGGCTGCCGAGAACGAGATAGCGCAGCGGCACCTTTTCCGGCCCAAAGCCCTGACCAATCAGAGCTTGCCACTGTTCGAAGTCATCGAGCATTTCCGGAGTAAAACTCGGGCGACCTTCAGGGTTCATATAAGTCCACAGGGTCGCGCTCGTGTCGTCGTACAAGACGTCGAGCCCCTGCAATGAGAATAATTTTTCTGGAATGGCCGAATGCAATGCGCTTTCGGCGTAAACCTCTTCGTCCCCTGTGAGTGGAACCGCCCTACTGGCTCCGCTATCCATACGCAGTACTCCGACACAACCCTGTCTTCGCAGGCTTCTTTACCCTCGCCTACGTACGAATGGCCTGTTTGGCTCCATTACGAAGGAAACTAAGCGAGGGTGGAGTCGCTTGGCAATCAATTATTTACCGTGTTGGGGGCGACGAGTCCCGAATTGGGGCGATTGAGCCCCAAATGTCACAGATACATCAGGGTCAAGATTGCAAATTCAATCGAGTCAAAGACTTGTCGAGCATCAGCAACTGCCAAAGGACACGGGAGTTGTCAGCGCGTCCAGAGATATGCGCCTCGGCAAGCGTCCCGAGCGCGCGCGGATCGAACCACCCGGTTTCTGCTAGCGTTGAACTGGTGGCTATCGCGCGGGCTTCCCCGGCAAGCGGCCCACGAAACCAAGCCGCAATGGGCGTGACGAAGCCTTGCTTGGGCCGATAAAGGATATTGTCGGGCAGATACCGCTCCATGCATTTCTTGAGCAGGTATTTTCCGGTTTGCCCCTTCACCCGCATACGTTCGGGCAGACGCGCGGCGAATTCGACCAGGCGATGGTCGAGCAGTGGCTCACGCGCTTCGAGGCTTACGGCCATGCTGGTGCGGTCAACCTTGGTGAGGATATCGCCCGGCATCCAGAACTTGAGGTCAGCATATTGCGCGCGGTCCAGGCCGCTTCGGGCGGGGGCGTCACGCATAAGGGTAACGAGCTCGTCTTCCGCTTTGTAACCGGAGAGATAGCGAGCCATTCCTTCAGAATACAGTCCATGGCGCTGGTCCGATGTCGTCACCGACAGCCCGCGCGCGTAACCTTCCTCTCCGCTCTCGGCGAGCGCAAGAAGGGTCGCCTTGGCGCGCAAGGGGCGCGGTGCCCAATCGGCCTTGGGCCAAATCTGTCCAAGGCCGCCGAAAACGGTCTCGCGAAAGCCGGCAGGCAGGACCGAGCGGACACGCTCTTCGTGGTGGTGGAAGACCTGGCGGCGGTAGCCTGCGAACGCCTCGTCCGCACCGTCACCTGAAAGCGCGACCGTCACCTGCTCGCGGGCGAGCGCACAGACGCGCCAAGTCGGAAGCGCCGATGCATCGGCAAAAGGCTCATCGAACATCGCAGCAAGTTCGTCGATGGCGGAGAATTCTTCCTGGCTGACGGTGCGTGCGGTATGTTCGGCACCAAATTTGGCAGCTACTTGTTCCGCATAGCTTGTCTCGTCCTCGCTGGGGACATCGAAGCCGATCGAGCACGTGCGCACCGGATCCGCGCTCGCCTCGCTCATCAGCGCAACAACGCTGGAGGAATCCACGCCTCCAGATAGAAATGCACCTAGCGGAACGTCCGCCACCATGCGTGACTGGACGGCTTCCCGCAGCAAGTGGACGAGCTGTGCGGAGAGATCCGCCTCGCTGCCTTTCGCGCGATCGGAAAAATCCACGTCCCACCAGCGCGACGGTGCGCGCAATTCTCTGCCCCGTTCAAGAAGCAGGAAGTGCCCCGCGGGAAGCTTTTGCACGCCCGCAAGGATCGAGTGCGAGTCGGGCACGTAGCCCCAGGCGAGATAGGCATCGAGAGCGCGCGGATCGACCTTTCGCCGCAACAGAGGATGCGCAAGCAGACCCTTCAACTCGGATGCGAAGGCGAGACTTCCATCGGACAGTCGCGCCATGAACAGCGGTTTCACCCCGAACCGGTCACGCGCGAGAAAAAGTTGGCGTTTTTCGAGGTCGTAGATCGCAAAGGCGAACATGCCATGGAGCTTCTCAAGGCACGAAGGCCCCCAACGCTGCCACGCGGCGAGGATCACCTCGGTGTCTCCGCTGGTGCGGAACTGCGCGCCGCCCTTTTCAAGTTCGCGGCGAAGCTCGCGAAAATTGTAAATCTCGCCGTTGAACACGATCGCGGTGCGGCCATCGACCGAATGCATCGGTTGCGGCGATCCTTCGATGTCGATCACGGAAAGGCGACGGTGCCCGAGGCCTACCCCCTGATCGGTCCACACGCCGGACCCGTCAGGGCCACGATGGACCATCGCGTCGCACATCCGCTCGATCCGGACGGGGTCGACCGGCTTGGGCGTTTCGACATGAAAGATTCCGGCGATCCCGCACATAATGCGTATCGGGGACTAGCCGATGCTTGAAGGTGCTACAATTGCGGCGAGCATGGCCGCCGCAAAAGCCATGGCTGCTATCGCACCGCCCGTCGCAGAGAGGCTTGCGCTCGATCGCTCGGCCTTTTCCACCCAGCGCCAGGAGCGGATATGTTCAGCGCTCAAGCCGTGCTCATCGGGCGCACGCTCAAAGAATTTCGATGCGCCCGCGATCAGGATTGCGACGACCAGCGCAAAGAAAATCCAGCCGTAGAAAATGTGATCGAATCCGGCAGCGAATTCGACGCCTTGGAATTGCGCAATGTAAATCGTCCCCCATGCGCGCGCTCCGTTGGCAATTATGGGAACTACGATCGATGCAGCCATGAATGCAGCGCGGTGGGTCCAGGACTCGAAGCGGGTGAAGCACACCAGCACGGCGAGCGTCACCATGGCGACGAGGAACTTCACACCCGAGCATGCCTCCGCAACGATGAACAATCCCACCGGTGTTTCGATGTAGATGCCGTCCACCAGTGCCGGGATACCGCTCCAGTGCGTGAGCGCAACGGCGATCTTCGCAGTTACGAATTGGAGCGCAGGAATGATCTCGTCACCGAATGGCACGAGGAAAGTCGCAAATCCGATCGGAAGCGCGAGGAGCAGCGCGGCGCGGACGCCCAGGATGGCTACCACCGCTGCCTGAAGCGCGCCAACCGCCCCGGCATGGGCAAAAAGGTTGATCCCGGTCGACCGGCCAATAACCCACAAACCCAGCGCCGCCGCGACAAGCCCAAGACCGGGTAGCCACGGTGCCGGCACCAGCTTGCGCAGTTCATCGACACGTAGCCAGACAAGCCATCCGATAATCGGCGGGACAAGCAGGATGTGTGTGTAAGTGTCGATGTTCCACCACTGGTGAAACATTTCGCCCCATTCGCGCATGGTGACGAGCGAAAGCAGCGCTGTGCAAAACGCGAGCAAACCCAGCGGGCCGCGCCAAGAGGCGGGAATGCTGCCGACGAATGCGCTCCTGGTGTCGTCTGCCTTTGTTGCGACAACGTCAGGCTGCATCGCGCGCCTCCCCATGGGCGCCAACGAGCATTTCCAGCGGGGCGAGCATCGCGTCCCAATCGTGGTGATCGAGAACGAACCGGCGGGCGGCACTGCCCATCCGAGCCTTCGCGCCCGGATCGCCAAGATAGGCCGCAGCGCGCCTGGTCATCGCTTCCGCATCTGCCTGCTCGACTATCCAGTGCTCTCCGTCCGTTGCAGATATCCCGGTTGCAGCTTCGGGCGTAAGCAGGACAGCGCGCTCCATGGCCATCGCCTCGAGCACCTTGTTCTGCACTCCCCGCGCGATCATAAGCGGCGCGAGCGCAATGTCGGCCGTCGCAAGGAATGGGCGTACATCAGGCACTTCACCCCAGACAGTCACTCCGGGCCGTCCGTCATGTCGCAGGATTTCAGCAGTCGGGCTTCGTCCGACCACGTGAAATTCCGCAGTCCCGAAGCAATGACGAATGGTTGGCAGCAATTGTTCGATGACCCACAGCGCGGCACGCTCGTTGGGCTGGTAGTCCATCTGTCCGGTGAACACGAAATGCGGACCCGGACGCACGGCCATTTCAGGTTGGGGATCGACCCTGGCCGGATCGAAGAATGCAGCATCGATACCGTTGCCGATCGCATGCACGTCCACATTGGAGGGATCGCTTAGCCGACCTCGAAAGAGCTTTGCCTCATCGTCGCTGATCAGAACGGTGGCATCGGCGCGCTTGCCGAGCCGCTCCTCCTCGCGCGCGAGCAACCTTCCCTCGCGCTCGTTGAGCCAGACGCGGCTGCCAGCCCTGGCATAATCTTCGAACTTCGCGCTATCGACGTCGCACAGATCGATGATCACGCGGCCGCCGAAGTCTTCGGGCACGTATTGTCCCATCTGACCGGAAAATACGACGATTGTGTCGATATCGCGTTCGGCAATCGTCCGGCGTACCCACTTCTCGAGGCGCGGCGAATGAAACGCCGTGAGGCTGACCGGCTTGCCAGCGAGGACCGATTCTACACCGGCAAGCACCAGCGATTTCGACCGATTGGCGACGCAGCAGGTAGTCGCGATCCTTGCAAGCTCGTTTTGGCCTGCCTTGTCCTCGGCGGTTTCGGAGAGACATCCGACATGGACCGGAGCAATCTTCGCGAGCTTTTTCAGCAGATGGTGCGCGCGGATCTTGTCTCCGCGATTGGGCGGAAACGGCACCCGATGTGCAAGGAAGAGGATATCGCCCATTGCCGCTGCCTCAGGCCAGGTCGCGCGCGATCCAGGGACCGAGTGTATTGGCAATCGGAAGCGGGAGCTTTTTCCAAAGCGCGATCTTTCGGCTGTACGTTTCGCTGGTGGGGTCAACGTCGCGTCGGCTTTCGCCCGGCGCGGTCCATGCACCATAGGTCAGCGGGACAGGATCGAACCCCCAGTTCTTTTTGAAGCTGTAGGGCCCGCTCCCCGTTTTCGAGCGACCGAAATCGAAACACTGCATGCCTTTGCGCCGCGCGTGGAGCATAAGCTCATAATACATGCGTTCATTCCCGCGCTCACTGCGTGCGGCAAACCTGCCTCCTCCCCAGAAAGGCAGGACCGCGCCGTTATGGTAAAAGGAAAAGACGCTCGCAATCGGTTTGCCCCCCTTGCTAACGGTCAGGATATCGCTGCTGTCCGGAAACGCATCGAGCATTGCGCGAAACAGCGATCTTGGGAATACCGGCGTACCCAGATTTCGAACACTCTCGCTGTAAACCGCGAAATGGGCATCGAGATCTTGCGGATCTCTGCCAACACGGATGTCGAGATCGTTCTTCAATCCTTTGCGAACTTCCGCGCGTGCCTTTCGCGGGATGGCGAGCAATTCAGCCTCGTCACTGGCCTCAAGCGCGCGCTCGAAACCACAATGCTTGTCATCCCAGCTTTGCCAGCCTTCTGGAATCGGACCGTCGCGCACCTCGATCGAAGAGATGCCAATGCTGGTCGCGTAATCCTGCGCTGCAATTCCCAGCTTCCGAGCGGCATCATCGGTTTCCGCGCAGATACCTCCGCCGACCCCGAAACCGCTTGAGACAAGCGAACTGCCGAACAGCAGCGAGCGCACCTGCGTGAGCGGAAGCCATCCCGTGATAACCCCCATTCGCTCGCAAACCAGGCCACAGGCCCGCTTTCCCGTGCCCGCTTCGACCGCCCGCAACCACGCCGGACGATGAAAGAGGCTCGCTCCCTGCTCGCGAACGAATTCCTCGATCCGCGTGGCTTCGCTCTCGGCTGAGAGATCGGCTATCCGCGCGGTTTGTCCAAGCCTGAGGGGCGCGTTCACGCTGCCATTCCCTGCGTTTCGTAGAGTTGCGCGTGCAGCGCCTCGCGCCGCGCAAGGTCGTCCATGCGACCCCAGGCGAATTCGCCGGTCAGCCTGGCGAGTTTGTCGGCCATCCTGTCGAGATTGGTGTAGTGGCGCAGTTTCGATCGCAATGGAGCGCCTTCGACGCGCGGTTGGCCTGGATCCACTTCCCAAGGGTGGAAATAGAAGATCGCCGGGCGACCTTCGTCGCGGTTCACCTGCAGGATGGCCCAACGAGTGAAGGCGTACGGAAGCACACGGAAGAAGCCGCCTCCGCCCGCTGCCAAGCGCCGCTGGCCAAGCATCGCAGTCGTCACCGGTATTTCGAGCAGCGGCGAACCTGCGACGGGACGGAAAGCGAATCGCGGTGCCTCGCGCCAGCCATAGTGATCGTGCGTGACCGGGGCGACGCTGGAAGAGTAGGCATAACCGTGCTCGGCCAGTACTTCGAACGCCCAGGAATTGCGCGCGTCGATCGAAAAGCTCGGGGCGCGGTACCCGGAAACCTTGCTGCCCGACGCATCCTCTAGGATCGCGCGCGCCTTGGCGATGTCCGCAGCAAACTCGTCGCGCGAAAAGGTGAAGACGCGGGCATGGTCATAGCCGTGGCTGGCGATCTCGTGACCCGCTTCTGCGATCCGGCGGATCAGCGCAGGATGACGCTCGGCAATCCATCCGAGCGTGAAGAAGGTAGCCTTGACTTCAGCCCGCGCGAACAGGTCGAGAATGCGCGCGACATTGTCCTCGACACGGGTTGCAATCCCGTCCCAGTCGTCGCGCGCAATCGTGTTCTCGAACGCGCCGACCTGGAACCAGTCTTCGACGTCGACAGACAGCCCGTTGACAATGCGCGAATTATCGAAGGTGTCGGGAGCGGGCCCGTGCATTTCAGGCAGCCTCGCGCGACTTTTCGTCCTCGAGCCATTCGATCAGCATGGTAAGGACGTGGCGGAACGATTGCTCCTGTTCCTCAAGCCGCTGTTCGATCCGCTCCAGTGCGGCGTCCACCTCGGCCTGCGTCGGCGCATCACCGATGACAGCACCGGGTGCAGCCGATTGACCCCCGGCTGCCTGCAACTCACCTATTGCGGCTTCCAGCTCTGCGGTGCGCGCATCGCGCTCGGCAAGCAGCTCGGCGACTTCGCTGGCGGGCACGCTGTCGATATCCTGTTCGCTGGCCAGACTCGCATTGTCGGTCTCGACCTTGAGCTTGCCCGAGGGTGTTCCCGAACCGTGGGTGGCCTCCGCACCCATTTCTGCGATCACGGATTCGAGCATCACCTCCGTGACTTCGCCCTCCTCCTCGATCGCCGCGAGCAGCAGAAGGCGGTTCATCACCTGGTTGATGCGGCGCGGAATACCGTCCGTCGCTGCGTAAAGCGCGGGAAGCAGGCCATCGCGCAGGATCGGATGGCCATCCCAACCGACATGCTTGAGCCGGTGAACGATATAGTCCTGCACTTCATCTTCATCGAGCGCCTCTAGATGATGCGATGCGATGATCCGCTGGCGCAGTTGGTCGAGATCAGGGTGCTGGGCCAGTGTGCGGCGGAATTCCGGCTGGCCGAGCAACAGGCTCTGAAGTAGCGGATGCGACCCTAGCTGGAAGTTCGAGAGCATGCGCAGCTCTTCGAGCGCGGTGATGTCGAGATTCTGACACTCGTCAACTACCAGCAGGCACCGTTTGCCTGCACGGGCTTCGTCCTGAAGAAAGCGTTCGATCGCACCGAGCGCGCCAGCCTTGTCATGACCTTCCACTTCAAGCCCGAACGCCTGTGCGACGACGTGGACGAGTTCTTCGCCGTCGAGAGCGGACGTCACAACGTGAGCGACGGTAAGGTCATCGGGATTGATGCGTTCCATCAGGTGCGCGACCAGCGTCGACTTGCCCGCTCCGACCTCCCCGGTGATGACTATGAAACCCTCGCCCTGGTTCAGCCCATAGCCAAGATAGGACATCGCCTTTTTGTGCGTGGTGCTTTCGAAGTAGAAATCCGGATCGGGCGTGAGTTGGAAGGGTCGCCCGCTGAAACCGTAATATTGTTCGTACATCTCGTCGGCTCCGTAGGTCAGAAATCGTAGCGCAGGCCCAGCAGCGCGGTTGCGGTGGCAAAATCTTCGGGCGAGAATTCGCTTTCGATGAAATCGAGGGCGACGGCGGCCCGTGCCGAAAGCTTGTCGGTCAGCGAACGCCTGTAGGCGGCCGATGCCCCATATGCGGTGGCATCGCCTCCATCGGTCGCGCTGTCGAACCATGTCACGTAAGCGTTGGCAGCAAGGGCGGCGCTGCGCCCGAGGTCGCGCGAGAGGGAACCAGCGATGTAATAGCTTTCATCGACCAGCCCATCGACCGCTTCGAGTACCGTGCCCTCGGCGCCGATAAACTTTCGGCGATCGTAACCGGCACCGATGGCGGCATTGAGCCTGCCGATGCGCCGCTGATAGCTCGCATTCACGCCTTGGCCGCGGAATGCAGCCGAGCGAACGGAGCCGAGCGCAGTGACAAGTCCTGCCCCGTCTTCGCCGCTGATCAGGCCACCGAAATCACCCGTTACAGGGTTGCGAAACGCCTCGAAATCGGTCCCGAGACCCGCGAGCGCGTTGTTGAGGCGCCCGCCAAACCCGGTCACGCCGTCGTACACGCTGATATTGAGCGCGCTGCGAGCGTTCGGAGTGTAGCTGAAACTACCGTAATACGTGGTTGAATCGTAACGGCGACCAACGCTCGCGGCGAGCGAGGTGCGTGAGCTGGGACGCCACAATACGCCCACGTCCCAAAGCAGCCCGTCCACATCGAAGGCGATGATGCGCGGGGAGGATTCATCGGTTACAAGACGGCCATCCGCGCCGCGGATGGGGTCACCGTTCGCATCGCGCAGCGCGTCGCGATTGGATACCTCGACATCCTCGTACCCGACGCCCCCTACAAGAGCGAGGCTCTCGGTCACCGGCACAGTCACGTCTGCGTGCACATAGGCATCGCGCACGCGCTGATCGAGATTGGAAATGTCTTCCTGGTAGAAACCGGCAGTAGCCCCGATGCCAACCGGCAAAGGGTCGCCCGCGCGCGTACCGGCGCGGATCTGGCCATTGTAGGTCACGCTGTCGTCGAACAGATCGACCGGGTCGCCGTTCGCATCGAGAACTGTACCGTCCGTCTCGAAGCGGTTGTAGCCAATGCGGGCCACGCCGGTGACTTCGACTGCGCCGACCTGTGTGGTCAAGCTTGGACCGGCATAGAGGCCGTAGATCTGGCTTTCCGCGTCCTCGCGTACCTGCGGGTTGGGCGAGACCGCCCCGCCCCCGTCGACGCGCGTACGGCTGGCAAGCGCGCCTGCCTCCAGCGTCAGCGTGCGCGGGATCGCCGAAACGTATCCGCGCGCGATGCCGCTGACCGTGTCGGTGTCTAGCGTGTCCCCGTAACCGATATTGCGCTCGTAGCGCACCGAAACCGAAGCACCGCTATTGCGGCCCTGCGCATTGAGATCGACCCCGGCAGCGACTTGCGTGTAGGTCACAACATCGTCGCCCGGGCTGAGCTCGGCGGAAAGCACCTGGCTCACCTCGATGTAGGGCTGGACATAGGTGTTGCGCGTATCGCCCGCGGCTTCCTGCGCGGCGGCAGGAGCGACCGCGACGATGGCGGCAATGCCGAGAATGACAGCTGTTCTGAGGAGTTTCACGACTCAGCGCTCCCCTTCGTAGTAATCGCCGAAGCGGCGGCCGGAGGGGCTGAAACGTGCTGCGTTGAGCAGGAGCTTGAGGTTCGCGCAGGCCGAGAGCAATTGCTGCGTATCTTCAAGCGCGGCGCGGCTTGTCTCGTCCGCACGCACCACCAGCACCGCCTGCCCGACATGCGCGGCAAGTTCGGCTGCAGGCGAAGCCGCAAGCGCAGGCGGGGTGTCGAATATGACATAACGGTTGGCCGCGCCGCGGGTGAGACGATCCAGAACCTCTTCGGTACGTGCACTGGCGAGATACTCGCTCGCATGTGCGCTGCCTTTGCCCGCCGGAAGAACGAAAAGCCCCGGTATGTCTGTCTTGATCGCAAGGCTCTCCGGACGGATCGAAGGATCGGCGAGAGCATCCATGAAGCCGTGCTCAGCCTCGATGCCGAGCCTTGCGGGGACAGAAGGGCGAATGAAGTCGGCATCGACCAGCAGCACTTCGACATCGCGCTCGGCTGAAAGAGCGATCGCGAGATTGGTCGCGCAGTAGGTCTTGCCCTCGCCCTGGTGCGGGGAACACACAAGTATCCGGCGACTCTTCCCGCCATTACCCGCGCGTGCATCGGCGATGATGTCACGCTTGACGATGCGGAATTCCTCGAGCAGGCCGGTCACCGGATCTTCGGGCACGATCAGGCCCGCTTCGCGCAGATGCGCGCGGTCGATTGCCTGAAACGGACCACAAAGCTCGACCGCCGGTTCGGGTGCGGGTTCGGGTTTGGCTTTCGGTGCCGCGGCCGGTGGCGATTGCGGAGCTTCTGGAGCCTTTTGAGGCGCGGCCGCCTCCGGAGCTACCGGACGCCGCTTGGGCTGCGGCAGGTTGCCCGGCACCTTGGCGGGACCGAGATTGTCGAGCCCGAATGCCTTGTCGGCTCGCTCCAGCAACGAAGCAGGCTTTGCGCCTTTCTTGTCGATCTTGCCCTGTTCGGTCATTTCATCTGCCTCCAGAACCCGATCACGCCACCGTCGCGACCGAGACGAACTCAATCGCGAGCAGGATTACGAACATGCCGACAAGCCCGGCGCAGGCTCCGGCGAACTGTTTGAGACGCTTTTGTTCGAGCGCCCGTGCGGCCTCTGAAATCGTGAGCGAAATCGATCCGATCACAGGCATATCGAACGTCCGCTCGAGCTTCTGCGGTGTGGCGAAGCTCGATTTGAGCTGGCCGAGGCCATAAGCGACGGCGGCCCCTGCCCCCAACCCTACGACAAGCACGCCGAAGAGCAGCAGCGGACGATTGGGTGCAACCGGCTTCTGCGGGACGACCGGCGGGTCGATCAGGTCGAATTTGTACTTGCTGGTTTCATCGACGACATTGCCGCGGGTGCGGATATCCTCGCGGTCCTGCAAACGATCTTCGTAGTTCTTGCGTAGCACTTCGTAATCGCGGCTAATGCGGTTTGCCTCTGCCGCTATTTCTGGGCTCGACGCCTGGCTCGCCATGAGCGACGCGACCTGTGACTGGAGCGCAGCGCGGCGAGCCTGGAGCGACTCTACACTTGCCTGACGATCGGCACGGATGGCGAGAAGCGATGAATAAGCGGGATTGGGCGTGCCGCCAGCACCGTCCGGCCCCGCATCTGCGACCTGCTGTTCGAGCAGGCGGACCTGCTTTGCGGTCGACACAACATCGGGGTGCTCGTCCTTCAGCCCGCGTGCACGCAACTCGGCAAGCTGGCTGCGCGCCTGCATGAGCGCCGCTTGAGGACCGACCGCGTTCTGTCCGCCGACGATGGTGCGCGGCGTGCTCGCGAGCTGGCCGCTAATGGCGGCAAGCGCGCTTGAGGCTGCGGCGAGATCGGCTTCGATATCGCGCAGTTCGGTGCGCGCCTGCTGAATCTTGGTGGAGAGCGTCGCGCTGCCTCCGATCAATTCAGGATACTGCGCCTCGAACGCGAGGCGGCGCTGTTCGGCCGCTTCGAGTTCGGCTTTGCGCTCGTCGAGCTGTTCGTCGAGCTCGGCGATCGCCTTGTTGATCTCGGCACGATTGCCCGAAATGTGCTCCTCGCGGAATATATCGAGCAGCTTTTGCACGACGTTGCGCGCAAGCAATGCGTTCTCGGCATCGGAGAGGTCGCTCTTGCCAACAGTCGCTACGATTTCGAAGAGATTGTCCTGCTGGCTGGTGACTTCGACCCGCTCGGCCAGATCCGCGACCGCCTTGTCCATCTGCGCGGTTTCGGTGATCTCCTCGCCCAGTTTTGTCGAGCTGATGACCTTTTTGAGATTTTTCGTGCTTACCAGTGTCTGGCGGACGCGCATGATCTCCTCTCGCCCGTCACCCGCAATCCCGAGCTGATCCGAGAGCACATCGTCGACATCGACATAGATACGCGCCCTGGATTCGTAGGAGTTGGGGATCATCGACACGGCGAGCCAACCCAGCAGGCACACGCCCCACGCGACCGCAATCGCGATCCAGCGACGGTGCCAGACTGAATAGAACGCAGTGCGCAGTTCTTCGACGATCTCGTTCATGTGCCCCCGAGACCCCGCTTAGAAACGGCTTTCCGGGATGATGATGACATCACCCGGCTTGAGCATGACGTTCGCACTGCTGTCGCCACGCTTCAGCAAGTCTGCGAGGCGCAGGCGATATTCCTTCTGCTCGTTCTCGGCACCCTCGTAGCGGAGCAGTTTGGCTCGGTTGCCTGCGGCAAACTCGCCGAGACCACCAACGGCTATCATGGCATCGAGTACGGTCATGTTCGCCCGGTAAGGAAGCGATGCGGGCTGTTCGGTCGAGCCGACGATGCGGATCTGCTGTTCAAACGTGCTGACGAATTCGTTGACGATCACCGAAACGATCGGTTGCTCGATATACTGCTCGAGCTCGTCGCGAATGTCGTTCTGGAGCTGGGTCGGCGTCTTGCCCACGGCGGTCATGTCACGCACGAGCGGCATAGTGATCCGCCCGTCGGGACGGACCTGGATCTTCTCGGCGCTCAATTCGGGATTGCGCCAGACGTGGATCGTGATCTCGTCGAGCGGACCGATAATGTATTCCTCGCTCGGCGCTTCGGGCGCGGGTGCATAGCTTGCAGGCGGAAGTTCAGGTCCGCCGGCGGAGCAGGCTGCGAGAGCGAGTGGTGCAAGGGCGACCCCTGCGATACGGGTAAAAGACTTGGAAGTCGGCATCGATGTTCTTTCCTTGGCCTAGGTTCGCTTTGATCCGGGCACGGAATGCAGGAGCGACCTGCGGTACCGGGCCAACGCGAATGACCCGGCTTCTCTGGCCGAAAATGGTGAACATTGTGTTAGTGATACGGGGGGAATTGAGCGCATATCCCGTTTCGGGACAGCGGTTAGCCAACTGTTAACGAATGGCTAGACGAGAACCTCTTTCGCAGGCCCGTGACCGAGGAAATTTTCAGGCGATGCGGTAGCGCCATAAGCGCCCGCACAAAAGACCGCGACGAGATCACCGACACCGGCTTTCGGGAGATTCGCAAGATCGGCGAGCCTGTCGAGGGGTGTGCAGAGACAACCGACGATGTTCACGACCTCTTCCGGCTCGGCATCGAAGCGGCTCGCAATCGCAACCGGGTAGTTGCGACGCACGACCGTGCCGAAATTGCCCGACGCGGCGAGTTGATGATGCAGCCCCCCATCGGTGACCAAGTATGTGGTTCCGTAACTCACCTTGCGGTCGATCACCCGGCACAGATAGACCCCCGCCTCGCCGACGAGATAGCGACCAAGCTCGATACACAAATCCGTGTCGGCCAGCGTCGCGGGCAGGTTGGCGACACGTTCGTGCAGGGCCTTGCCGACAGCTGCGAGGTCGAGCGGTTCGTCGCCCGGAAAATAGGGGATGCCGAAGCCGCCGCCCATATTCAGCTTGGGGAGGGTCTCGCCAGTGTCGCTAGCCAGTTTATCGGCCAATTCCAGGACGTTGGCCTGCGCTTCTATGATCGCATCCGCGCTCAGCGCCTGGCTGCCGGTGAAAATATGGAGGCCCCGCCATTCCGCTCCCTCACCGATTACACGGCGGGCGAGGCCCGGGACCATGTTGGCATCAACGCCGAAAGGTTTTGCTCCCCCGCCCATCTTCATGCCCGAACCCTTGAGCTCGAACTCGGGATTGACCCGGATCGCAATGCGCGGAGCTTTACCGATGCGCTGGCCGATTGCGAGCGATCGTTCCGCCTCGCCCTCAGATTCGCAATTGAGCGTCACACCGGCGCCGATCGCGTCTTCAAGCTCGTCGTCGCGTTTGCCGGGACCTGCGAAACTGACGCGCGCAGGGTCGATTCCCGCGTTCTGCGTCATCGCAAGCTCGCCGGAAGAGGCGATGTCGAACCCGTCGACGAGCGGCAGCATGTGGCTGATAACCTCGGGATGCGGATTGGCTTTGATCGCGTAATTGAGCCCGATGCGCTGAGGGAGCGCATCGCGAAGCTGCTTCACCCGCGCATCGAGATGCTCACGCGAATAGACGAACAGCGGGGTGCCTCCGGCAGCATCGACGAGGTCGCTCGCCTTGCGCCCGCCGATGGCGAGCTCCCCGTCAATTGCGCCGTAACCAGCGGGGATCGGGCCGAGAGGCTTGCTCTTCATGCTGCTATCCCTTCGCTCAGCTCGCGATAGAGCGCCGTGCGGTCGATCTTGCCGTTGGGATTGAGCGGCATCTTGGTCCGCCAGTGGATCGCCTGCGGCTGCATGAAATTCGGAAGCTCCTGCTTGAGCGCTTTGGACAGTTTTTCGCGTGCCGTGGGATCGTCTGAACCGCGAACGACAAGATGTACCGCGTGGCCCAGTCGATCGTCGGGAAGGCCCAGCGCCACTGCTTCCGATACGACATCGGTAGCGATGGCCACTTCCTCGATCTCCTGCGGGCTGATCCGGTTGCCTGCGCTCTTGATCATGGCGTCGTGCCTGCCGACGAAGTAGAGGAGGCCGTCCTCCGTTCGCCTCACCCAGTCGCCCGACCAGACAGCCGTTCCGCCATACTCCGAAGCCTCGGGCGCCGGCTTGAATCGCTGGGACGTGCGTTCGGCGTCCTGCCAATATCCTTTGGCTACCAGCGGCCCGCAATGGACAAGCTCGCCCTCCTTACCCGGACCAGCCAAGTCTCCATCATCGTCGATTACGAGGATTTCTGCGAAGGGTATCGCCTTACCCATTGAAGTCGGGTGCTTTTTGACCAGCGATGGTTCGAGATATGTGGAACGGAATGCTTCCGTAAGGCCGTACATGGGATAGAGGTCCGCTTGCGCGAATATGCGCTGCAAATCCTCGACCAGATCGACCGTGAGCGCTCCGCCGCTATTCGTAAGCCGTCGGAGAGGGGCGCTCGCATCTTCCGGCCAGTCGACTTCGGTGAGTTGAACCCAAAGTGGCGGGACCGCCGCAAGGGTGGTGACCCGATACTTTGCGCAGGCCTTTGCGACGTCCCTGGGAAACAGGAAATCGAGCGGCACGACGCTTCCGCCCGCATACCAGGTGGAAAGCAGTTGGTTCTGCCCGTAATCGAACGACAGCGGCAGGACAGCCAGTGTCACGTCGTCCTGCGCCATCTTGAGGTAGTGCGACACGCTTACCGCGCCGAGCCACAGATTGGCGTGGCTCAGCATCACCCCCTTGGGCCTCCCGGTGGAACCGCTGGTGTAGAGGATCGCGGCGAGTTCATCGGGGTCTGAAGATGAAAAACCGTGCTCGAAACCCGCTTCGGCAGCCGCCGCAAGCGCCTCACCCTCCTCCATCGCGATGCAGCCGCGCGGCAACTCGCCTTCCTGCAGCGAGCCAATCCGCGTTTTCGTTCCGATCAGCAATTTCGCGCTGCTATCGGTAAGAATGTGGGCTGCCTGGGCATGTTTGAGCAGCGGGTTGATCGGCACGTGAATCAGCCCCGCGCGCGCTGCCGCCAGCGGCATGAGGCAGGTTAGTTCGCCCTTCGCCGCCCAAGTGGCCACCCGCGCGCCTTTTTCCGGTATTTCATGCGCAAGCCATCCGGCAAGCCGATCGACACGCTGTCTTAACTCATCGTGGTTAAGCACCTCGTCGCGCAGCACCAATGCCGGACGCTCGCCATAGCCACCCTCGCCTGCCAGTTCGGCAAGGTGATCGAGCGGTCGAGGCGTAGGATTCAAGGGCGTTTGGCTGGCTTGCATGGGAATTTGTTTGAAGGACTTTCGAGTGATCGAAGCGAGGTATCACGATAGCGTTAACGTCTTGCAAGACCTGTCTTTGCAGGATGGCGCTGTTGCAACCCCTTCGCCTTTCGACCGTGCGGAATGGTACGCCTTGCTCGCCGACGCAGGACTGACCCCGCTCATAGCAATTGCAAGTGACAACGAAAGTACCGCCGCGCTCGCACTCACGGAGGAGAACGGGCGGATAAAGCCGCTGCGCAACTGGTACAGCTTCACATGGCGGCAGCTTGCCCCCGAGGGCGAAGCAGGAGACAGGTTGCTTCTGGAGATAGCTCGCCAGTTGAAATCGCGCGGCCATCGGGTGACGATGGAGCCTGTCCCGACAGAGGATGGCTCTGCGGATCGGCTGTCTCGGGCCTTCAAGGCCGCTGGATGGCGGGTCGAAACTACGCCTTGCGATCTCAATCACATCCTCAATGTCAACGGCCGCAGCTTCGCCGAATACTGGGCCTCGCGCCCCGGCCCCCTTCGCACCACGCTCAAGCGCAAGGGGAAAAAGGTCGACGTGGCGATTCATACCGAATTCGATGAAGTTGCGTGGTCGCACTATGAGCGTGTCTATGCCGAAAGCTGGAAACCTGCAGAGGATCACCCTCATATGCTCCGTGCCTTCGCTCGCGCGGAGGGTGCAGCCGGCCGCCTGCGCCTTGGCTTGGCTTTTTACGATGGCGAGGCGGTTGCCGCGCAGTTCTGGACGGTCGAGAACAAAACCGCCTTCATTCACAAGCTTGCCCATCTCGAAAGCTACAAACAGCTTTCAGCTGGAACGACGCTTTCAGCCGCCCTTTTCGAACATGTGATCGACCGCGATCACGTCGATCTCGTCGATTTCGGAACGGGCGACCAGCGCTACAAGGCCGACTGGATGGAAGATACGCGCCTTCGCTATCGGATAGACTGTATCGACCCGGGCTCGCCGAAAGGCTGGATCGATCTCGCCCGCCGCTGGGTCAGTCGCATCCGGCGCACTGCGTCCTCCAAACTTGCGCAGGGGCGAGCGGCTGGCTAAGGCCGCGCCCGATGATAAGGGGCGCGATCGGGCCGGTGCCGTAGCGCCCAAAAGGTCAGCGCCCGAAAAACAGGGTCACAAGCAGGGATCGTCGAAGGCATGAGCACCAACCCGGTCAGCAGCGAGAAAAGCGCGAAAGACACAGCGCACGCGGATGCCGCTTCGCTTGCCCCGAGCCGCGCGGAGATCGATGCCAAGCTGAAAGCCATTCTCGTCGCCGTGCTCGGAATTGACGAAGAGCAAGCCTCCCAAATGGACGACGATTCTGGCCTGTTCGGCCACTTGCCCGAGCTCGATTCGATGGCGGTCGCCGGATTGCTGACCGAGATGGAAGACCAGCTCGATATCGTGATCGAGGATGACGACGTCGACGGCGAAATGCTCGAAACCTATGGCGGACTGCTGGCTTTTGCCGAAGCCAAGATCATCGAAGGCTAAGCGCCGGTGATCAAAACCTGGCCCTGCACCCTGCCCGATGGAAAGGTGTCGGAGGAACTGGTCGTTTGGTACGGCGCTTCGAACGCGGACAACATTCTCATAATCCCGCCGCTGTTCGACGAGCACAACAAGATGCGGCGACAACTGATCGAGGTCATGCGCCGTCTGGCGGAGGGCGGTGTCGATAGCCAGCTTCCCGACCTTTCCGGATGGAACGAGAGCCTTGCGCCGCTTGAAGAGCAGACGCTCGCATTCTGGCGAGAGGCTGTCATCGAGGCAGCACAGACGCTCAGGACAAGCCGGTTTCTTGCGGTTCGCAGCGGGGCATTGCTTGCGCCTTCCTTGATGAGAGGCTGGCTCTATGCTCCGCAAACAGGCCCAAAGCTGCTACGCGGCATGATCAGGGCACGCATCTTCTCCAACAAGGAGGCAGGGCGCACCGAAACGAGCGAAGCACTCCACGAGCGCGGCCGGGCCGAGGGTTTGATGCTGTCGGGCTGGCCGATCGGGCCGGAGATGTTTCGAGAGCTCGAAACGGCGGATATCGCCGACAGCGAAAATCACTCGGTCATCGAGCAATCGCAGATTGGCGGAGCCGGGCTTTGGCTCCGTGCCGAGCCGAGCGAAGATCCAAGACAGGCCGATGCGTTGGCAACGACCATCCTCGAAGACTTGGCAAAGCCCATATGACGCGCCTTCACCTCGAATTCGGCTGCGGAAGCCTCAAGCTCGCAGGCACGCTAGACAATGCACCGGGGCTGACAGGCCTCCTGATCGTGAGCGGCGGAAATGAAATACGCTCGGGTGCATTTTCCGGCCAGGCGAAGCTTGCCGCGCGCATCGCCGCCAAGGGTTTCCCGGTTTTCCGCTTCGATCGCCGGGGTATCGGCGGGAGCCAGGGAGAGAATCGAGGCTTTCGCAAGAGCAAGCGCGATATCGAGTCCGCACTCGAGGCTTTCAAAGCGCTCGCACCTCAATTGGAACGCGTCGTGGCATTCGGGAATTGCGATGCGGCCTCGATCCTGATGCTGACAGGGGGTGCAGGATTCGATGGGCTGATATTGTCCAACCCATGGACGATCGAGGATGACGAGAATGGCGTAAGCGACGCCACCCCTCCACCGGCCGCGATCCGCGCGCGCTATGCCGAAAAGCTGAAAAACCCCGGAGAGCTGGCCCGGCTGGCGAGAGGCGGCGTCGATTTCCGCAAACTTGCGCGCGGACTGTTCAAGGCTTTCGGATCATCCAATGAGCCATCCAGCCTTGCCGACGAAATGCGCGCAGGTCTTGCGACGTTCGGCGGCCCTGCGACCATCCTCCTTGCGACCGCCGATCGGACGGCGCAGGCATTCGAAAGCCACTGGGATACTGCGGATCCGCGCATATCCCGCTGCGAGGGCGCAGGCCATGCCTATGTCGAGCCCGAACATCAGCAATGGCTCGATCGGCAGATCCTCGCCGCCTTGCGCGCCTAACGTTCGAAAAGGCTCGTCAGCTCGACGTGGGTCGACCAACGAAACTGGCCCACCGGGCGCAGCTTTGACAAGCGGAACCCGACCTCGACCAACTGCGCCGCATCGCGCGCCCAGCTTGACGGGTTGCAACTGACATAGACCACGCGGGAAAGATCGCTTGCAGCGATTTCGCCGACCTGGGCCTTCGCGCCGGCGCGCGGAGGATCGAGCAAGGCTGCGTCGAAGCGGCTGAGTTCGGTCGCCTGAAGCGGATTGCGGAAAAGGTCACGGTGGAGCGCATGGACGCTTCCTCCGGCCCGCACGGCTGCCGTCTTGCACGCGAGATGCGCGGACCGATCGGCCTCGACCGCAAGCAACTTCCGCCCATCGCGCAAAGCAAATGCGAAAGTGCCGAGGCCGGAGAAGAGGTCGGAAACCAGCTTGCTCTCCTGCAACCACTCATCGGCGTCTGCGATCATGCGCGCCTCGGCATCTGGGGTCGCTTGCAGAAACGATCCGGGTGGCATCGGCACAGGAACGCCTCCCAGCGTAACCGCGACGGGCTCGGGTTCCCAAACGGTCTCCGGGCCATAACCCTGATCTATCGTAAGCCGCGCGAGAGCATTGTCGCGGGCGAAATCGAGCGCTGCCTCCGTCGCTTCGAGCCCATCGAGCGCGAAGTGCGTAAGGCCAAGATCGGCGCCCTGATCGCACAAAGAGAGCTGCGCATCGACCGCCCCTTTTGGCGGGCCGTGTCTGGCAATGAACCCGCGAAGGGGCTGGACAAGATTGAGAAGCGCTGGGTTGATGACATGGCATTCGGCCAAGTCGACAATCCTGTGCGATCCGGCCTCGCGAAAGCCGAGAACTGCCCCGTTCTGGGTGCGCATGCCGTGGAGCGTTGCACGCCGGCGGGTCCTGAAAGGCGACAGGTGGACGGGAAGCACTTCGCCAACCTCAAGGCCCTGCCCTCTGGCCGCGTTCACGACACGGTCGTGAACGAATGCTTCGAGCGCCGCTTCGTCCGCATGCTGGAGCTGGCATCCCCCGCATTTGCCAAAATGGTCGCAAGGCGGTTCGACGTGATGCGCGCCAAGCTCCACAATTGCGCCGTCAGACACGAGGTCGCCCGGAAGCGCGCCGCGAACATGCTCGCCCGATGCAGTGACGCCATCGCCCTTTGCGGCGAGACGGATGATGGTTTCGGTTTCGCTCACAGGCAGTCCGCGTAGGCGTCCGACACCGATCGCGCCAGTTCAGACGCTGTGAATGCCGCGCCGCACCTGCGTGCGGCCTCGCCATGCAACCAGACCGCCTCGCACGCCGCCTCGAACGGTTCCCGCCCCGTTGCCATGCGGCTGACGGCGATCCCGGCGAGCACATCGCCGCTGCCAGCCACGGACAGCCAGCTGGGCGCAGGAGGCGCGAGCGCGAGCCTGCCATCGGGGGCGGCGATCACCGTATCGGGCCCCTTGGCACATACGATCATCCCGCTTGCCTGCGCGAGAGCGGCAGCGCGTGCGCGTCGTCCTTCGGCGATCACCGCGAAATTGCGGCACAACATATCGAGCTCGCCATCGTGCGGCGTCGCAAGGATGGCATGGTCCGTATCGATCATTCCGGGTTTGAGAAGCACCAGCGCGTCGGCATCGAGCACGATCGGACGGCGCGGCTTCAGCGCCGCAGCAAGGCGTCTTTCCGCAAGATCGCTTCGCCCCAGACCCGGGCCTACCAAGATGGCCCTGATCCTGTCGTCGACGATTGTATCGTCAAGCGGGCCACTTTCGCAGACAAGACCGGGATCGAGCGACTCGCGTCCTTCGGCGAGCAGTTTGACGTACCCTGCTCCTGCCCGCTGCGCCGCCATTGCGGCAAGCGTGGCAGCACCCGGCATCTCGCCTCCTACGATGGCCGCGAGGCCGCGCCTGTACTTGTGCGAACCGGCCGCTGGTGCGGCAAGCGTCGGTTTCGCAATTAGCTCTGCCGCACCTTCGGTCGGTTCAACGCCAATAGGCACGAGACGTTTCGAACCCATGATTGAGCGCGCGGGAAGGACCCAATGGGCAAATTTCCACGCGCCAAGAGCCAGCGTCGCGTCGTATCTCTGCAGCTTCTCATTGAGCAGATCGCCGCTGTCACTCTCAACGCCCGAGGGCAGGTCGATCGCAACGCGCATTGCATGCCGCTCGGCAAGATCGCGCACCATCAATGCATGCTCACCAGACAGCGGGCGCGACAGGCCCGAGCCGAACAGGCAATCGACGAACACACCGCCATGCGCGCCATCGCCCGCGGTCGAAACCGCTCCGCCCCACTTCTCGCGCGCTTGCCTCGCAGCATCGGTGGCGGGCTCCATCGGGGCGACGACGCTGACCTCGTTACCGAATTCACGCATCCGCCGCGCGATCACATAGCCATCGCCGCCATTGTTACCGGGTCCGCACAGCACCGTGATCGAGCGGCCGGCGGCAATACGCCTGATCCACTCCGCTGCGCCGCCTGCAGCGATCTCCATCAATTCCGAAACAGTGGTGCCTTTGTCGAAAATTGCCTGCTCGGCCGCCTGCATCTGCGAAACGGTGAGGATCTGGCTATCGGTCATGGAATGCTGCGCTCCAGAAACTCGCGATAGACCTCGTAACGATCATCGCCGACAGTCACGTCGAACCGGCCGCTTGCCTCGTCGAGAGAGGCGTGGGTCACGACTTCCGCGCTGTCTGCAAGCGCAATCGAGGGCGGATTGTCGGTCACCTCGAACCGGCGGAAACTGCCATCGGGATGATGGATGACGAAACTGTCCTCACCCGCCAATTCAAGAATGCACGCGTTCTCTAGCTGCGCGCCCGGCCCGATCGCGCAGGCGATTTTCTCCCCCTGCGGTTCGCCGCTCGCCGATCCGCAGGCGGAAAGAAGCGCAGTTGCAAACGCAAGGCTAGATATCCGCATAGACATGGGTTTCGCTCTTCGCTCCCGAATGGGTGAGCGCGCCCTTGCTTGCCGGGCCGACATTCTGCGCATAGCGCCACAAAGCGCCCGACTGGTAGTCATTCGTGCGCGGCTGCCAGTTCTTGCGGCGCTCTTCGAGCACATCCTCTCCGACTTCGAGGTCGATTGTTCCCGCCTCCGCATCGATCGAAATGATATCCCCGTCTTCCACCAGCGCGATCGGTCCGCAATCGGCGGCCTCGGGGCCGACATGGCCAATGCAGAAACCGCGCGTCGCGCCTGAGAAACGCCCGTCGGTGATGAGAGCGACCTTCTCGCCCATGCCCTGCCCGTAGAGCGCGGCGGTGGTGGCGAGCATCTCGCGCATGCCGGGTCCGCCCTTTGGCCCCTCGTAACGGATCACGATGACGCTGCCTTCGGCAATATTGCGGTTTTCGACCGCCTCGAAGGCATCCTCTTCGCACTCGAACACCCGCGCAGGGCCGGAAAACTGGAGCCGCTCCATGCCGGCGACCTTCACGATCGCGCCGTCGGGGGCCAGCGAGCCCCTGAGGCCGACCACGCCGCCGGTGGAGGTGATCGGCGTCTTCACGTCGTAAAACACCTTCTGATCGGGGTTCCAGGTGATCTCCTCGATATTCTCGCCGAGCGTCTTGCCCGATACGGTCATCGGCTCGGGGTCGAGGAAACCGCCATCGAGCAGGGTCTTCATGCCCATATAGACACCGCCTGCCTCGTGCATGTCCTTGGCGACATATTTCCCGCCCGGCTTGAGGTCGGCGATGTAGGGGGTCGACTTGAAGATTTCGGCGACGTCGAACAGGTCGAAATCGATGCCGCATTCGCTCGCCATGGCGGGAAGGTGGAGCGCGGCATTGGTCGATCCGCCGGTCGCGGCGACCACGCGCGCGGCGTTTTCGAACGCGGCCTTGGTACAGATGTCGCGCGGGCGCAAGTTGGTCTCGAGCAATTTCATCACCTGCCGTCCTGCCGCACGCGCAATCTCTTCGCGCGATTTATAGGGTGCGGGTGACATGTTGCTGTTCGGCAGGGATAATCCGATCGCTTCGCCTACGCAGGCCATGGTGTTCGCGGTGAATTGGCCGCCGCATGCGCCGTGGCCGGGACAGGCGACCTTCTCGAGCTCGATCAGCTCTTGAAGCGGGCAATTTCCCGCGGCGTGCTGGCCGACCGCCTCGAACACATCGACCACGGTCACGTCCTTGCCGTGATAGGTGCCGGGAAGGATCGATCCGCCATAAACGAAGATGCTCGGCACGTTGAGGCGCAGCATCGCCATCATCATGCCCGGCAGGCTCTTGTCGCATCCAGCAAAGCCCACCAGCGCATCGTAGCAATGTCCGCGCACCGAAAGCTCGACGCTGTCGGCGATCACCTCGCGGCTGACGAGCGAGCTTTTCATGCCCTGATGCCCCATGGCGATGCCATCGGTCACGGTAATGGTGTTGAAACGGCGCGGAGTTCCGCCGCCCTCCTGCACCCCTTCGCGGCAGATATTCGCCTGCGCGTCGAGCGTGGTGTTGCACGGTGCGGAATCGTTGCCCGCGCTCGCCACCGCGACGAATGGACGCGCGATCTCCTCCTCGGTCATGCCCATCGCATAGTAATAGGAGCGATGCGGCGCGCGTTCCGGCCCTACCGAGACATGGCGGCTGGGGAGTTTCGATTTGTCGAAAGACATTTTGTTTCCCGTAAAGTGCGTTTCGGGAAACAGCCCTGCCGCTAGTCGAGCGCGAGCGCAACCCTTCCGCATACGTCTGCTATCATCGCTGCCCAGCGCGATTGCTCAGCGCGGGTCGATACCAGATCCTGACGGATTTCGATGAAGCAGTAATTGCGCCCCTTGGCCTCGGCGTGGCGATTCATCGTCGCATTGAGTTCTTTGCCCGAATAGGGCTCGTTCTCTCCGACCTTCAGACCCAGTTCGCCGAACAGCCGGATGGCATGGCGCGCGGCTCGATCGTCGGTGTTGTAAAGGAGCGAGACCTCCCAGGGTCGTTCCTCAGAGCCATTGCGCAGTTTCGGGGTGAAGCTGTGCAGCGAGATGATAAGTTCGGGCTCGGCTTCGTCGAGCCACTTTGCGAGCGCTTCGTGATATGGCCGGTAATACTTCTTGAGCCGGGCATCGATATCAGCGCCGATATTGCCCGGTATCAGGTGGCCATCGCTCGTCGTGGGGACGACATCGGGATGATCCTCTTCGCGGTGGAGATCGATGACAAGCCGACTGACCTGGGCCAGGTGCGCAGGGATTCCATGGCGACGCGCCATCCGTCCTGCGACGCCTGCGACACCTATATCGTATGCGACATGTTGCTCGAGCAACTCGGGCGCAATTCCGAGAGGAATATCCTCTGGCACAAAATTGGAGGCATGGTCTGCCACGCAAACCAGCCCGCCCCGTTTCACTTCACCGATCTGGCGGTACGGAAGTCCGTCGATCATCTAAGCATTCCTGTCATCTGCCACCATTCCGGATGCGCCCCTGCTATCCGGTGCGCGGCGTCATCGCGCGCTGCGGGTTCTTCGTATACTGCAAAACATGTGGCCCCTGATCCCGACATTTCAAACTTGAACGGAGTGTCGCGCTGTAATTCCTCAAGAACATCAGAGATTTGCGGGCAGATACTGATAGCCGGTTCGCGCAAATCGTTGCGTCCCTTTAGCGCAATTGTGCGGGCCGAACCCTTGGGGAGCGGTCCACGATCTTCTCCGCCCTCCACCTCGGCCCCGATTTCGGCCCAGGCCTTGAACACCGGGCCTGTGGGAAGGGGTATGCGCGGATTGACGAGGAGTACGGCCATCCCTGCCATATCGTTCTTGACCGGTTCCAGCTCGGCGCCTGTCCCGCGCCCGATCGCCATTTCGCTGCGTACGCAGGAGGGAACGTCCGCCCCCAGCCGCTCGGCGCGCAATTGCCAGTCTTCAGGCAGGCCGTGATAGTGCTCGATAATACGGAACATTGCGCCTGCATCGGCCGAACCGCCGCCCAGTCCTGCTGCCACCGGCAGGTTCTTTTCGAGCGTCACCTCAAGCCCCTGGGGGTGCGGCAGCGCATTGAGCGCGCGCATCACGAGATTGTCGAACGGATTGTCGAGCGCCTGCGCGAATTCGCCCACCGTCGTCAGGCTGTCGCGTTCGGCGGGCCTGGCGACCAGCGTGTCGCCCGCATCGACGAAGGCGAACAGCGTCTCGATCTCGTGATAGCCATCCTCGCGCTTCCCGCGAACGTGCAGCGCGAGGTTGATCTTGGCGTAGGCGGTTTCGGCGACGGTCATGGAGAGCGCTCGCCAATACTATCGCGAGCTATCCAAACAATCGTCGCGATGGAAAAAGCAAGAACGGTCCAGCTCATGATCCGCAAGAGAAGAAAGAGGTTTGGATCGGGCGCGCCCTGCACCAGCATTCCAAATGTATGCCTAAACAGCCAGATGTAGACTCCGATGAACGCGACGAACGCAATCGCCATGCCGACGAGAAACCCATACCTCCCCTGATCCCAAAACCGCCAACCCAATCTGATCGCGCCGATCACAAAGAAAACCCATGCTCCCATGGCAAGCCAAGTCTGCGGGTCTCCTAGCATCCAAATAAGGTGCTGTAGGAACGGGGGTTCTCCACCGCCTTGCGGCGCGAATAATGAGCCTTGCAGCCGAGCAAATCCGAGATGATCGAGCGCCAACGGGGCAGGATCACATATTCGGATAGTTAGGCCCGCCCCCACCTTCCGGGGTCACCCAGTTGATGTTCTGGTTCGGGTCCTTGATGTCGCAGGTCTTGCAGTGGACGCAATTCTGCGAGTTGATCACGAATTTGGGCTCTGCGCCTTCCTCGGTCACCCACTCGTAAACCCCCGCCGGGCAATATCGGGTCGAGGGGCCGCCATAGACCTTCAGCTCGCTTTCCTTCTGCAACTCGGGATCCTTCACCTTGAGATGACAGGGCTGGTCCTCTGCGTGGTTGGTGAAGCTGTAGGCGACATTGGTCAGCCGATCGAAGCTGATGACGCCATCTGGCTTGGGATAATCGATCTTGGGATAGAGATCGGCGCGCCCGGTCATCTCGTGATCGGGATGATGGCCCATCGTGATCGGCAGGCCGATCTTGAGCGTGCGCATCCACATGTCGATGCCGGCAAGCGCTGTACCGATATCGCCGCCATACTTGGCGACAGCGGGCTGCGCGTTTTTCACCTTTTTAAGTTCTTCGGCGATCCAGCTGTTGCGAACCGCGTCATCGTAGTCGCTGAGCTCGGTGCCTTCGCGGCCTTCGGAGATAGCCTTCGCGACGCTCTCCGCCGCCAGCATACCGCTCTTCATCGCCGTGTGGCTGCCCTTGATGCGAGGGACATTCACGAAACCTGCCGCGCAGCCGATCAGCGCGCCGCCTGGGAAGGCGAGCTTGGGCACCGATTGCCAACCGCCTTCGTTGATCGCACGCGCGCCATAGGCAACGCGGGTTCCGCCTTCGAGGTATTCGCGGATTGCCGGGTGCTGTTTCCAGCGCTGGAATTCGTGATAGGGCGAGACCCACGGATTCTTGTAATCGAGCGCGGTCACGAAGCCGAGCGCCACCTGGCCGTTGGCCTGGTGGTAGAGGAAGCCCCCGCCCCAGCTGTCGCTTTCGGTGAGCGGCCATCCCTGAGTGTGGATGACGCGGCCGGGCACGTGTTTCTTGGGATCGATGTCCCACAGCTCTTTGATGCCAAGGCCATAAACCTGCGGCTGGCAATTAGCCTCAAGATCGAAACGCCCCTTCATCTGCTTGGTCAGATTGCCGCGCGCGCCTTCGGCGAACAGAGTATACTTGGCGTGGATTTCCATGCCCGGCTGGTAATCGGGCTTGTGACTGCCATCGGCGGCAACGCCCATGTCCTGGGTGATCACGCCCGAGACGTTGCCGTTGTCGTCGAACATCACTTCTGCGGCGGGGAAGCCGGGGAAAACCATCACGCCCAGTGCTTCGGCCTGTTCGCCGAGCCAGCGGGTCATATTGCCGAGCGAGCCGGTGTAGCAGCCGTGATTGCTCATCAGCGGCGGCATGATGAGATGCGGGAGCGAAGTCTTGCCCTTCTTCGAAAGCACCCAGTGCCAGTTATCCGTGACGGGCGTTTCTGCCATCGGGCAGTCCATGTCGCGCCAGTCGGGAAACAGTTCATCCAGCGCCTTCGGATCGACCACCGCACCCGAAAGGATATGCGCGCCGATTTCAGATCCCTTTTCAAGGACGACGACTTCGAGCTCTTCGTTGATCTGCTTCAGCCGGATCGCCGCAGAAAGGCCGGCCGGGCCTCCACCGACGATAACGACATCGCAAGGCATTGATTCACGTTCGGACATGCGCTTTCCTGCTTCCACTGTTAGACGCGAAAAATCGATCGCAATGATGTGTGCAAACCACTTGCTAAGCGGGGCCTGCGCAGTCAAGGGCTGCATTTGAGAGCATGACCGCCGCGCCCCCTTCCCTCGCCCGCGAACTCGCCGCCGCCATGGACTGGTGGCGCGACGCCGGCGTAGATCTCGATTTTGTCGATGACGCTACGGCTTGGTTGCGTGAAGACGAGCTTGGAGAGCCTGAGCCGGCCTCACCGGAGACGACCGAGCGATCGCGCGCCCCCCTCGACAGCGCACCCAAAGAAAATGTCGCAACGCCTGTTGCATCTGTCGAGAGAATGAACCTGCTGAGCGATGCCCCGCCTGCGTCACTGGAAGAATTCCGCCGGTTCTGGCTCGAAGCGCCAGGTCTCGACGCAATTGGCCCGCGCGGACGTGTCGCCCCTCGCGGAGCCGAAGAAGCCGATCTGATGGTGCTCGTCGTCGATCCCGAGCAGGGCGACGCGGAAAAACTGATGAGCGGGCCGCAGGGGCTCCTGCTCGATAAAATGCTCGCCGCAATGAACGTCGCCGAAGACAAGGCTTACATCGCCTCCGCGCTTCCACGCCACACTCCGATGGCCGATACGGCCGCAATTGCGGCAGGCGGGATGGACGAAGTGCTCGCGCTGCACATTACACTCGCAAAGCCCAAACGCATCCTCGCGCTAGGGCGTGGCATCCTGCCGCTGATCGGCCACGATCGGGCGCAAGACCATTCGTCTTTACGCGAAATTCACCATGGTGGCGCCACAACACCGCTGCTGGTGAGCGAGGGTCTGGATTCGATGATGTCGATGCCTCGTCTCAAAGCCAGGTTTTGGCGGAGATGGATCGAATGGTCGGGCTGACGATGATTACGAGATGGATGCGCACCGGACTGGTCGCACTTTCACTGACTACCGCCCTCACAATCCCCGCAATCGCAAACGCTCAGAGCCAGAGCATGGCCGCGCATTACGGGCAGGATGCCGCGCAGGCCGATGCGATTCCTAGCGTCCTTTCGACCGAAGAGCGCGAGCATTACCGCACCGTATTCCGCGCGATTGACCGCCAGCAATGGGACGAAGTCGAAGGCCTGCTCGACAAGCACGAGGATGGAGTGCTCCACCAGACCGCGCTCGCAGAGTATTACACCCACGCCAACAGCCCCAAAGTCAGCGCCGAACAGATCGAAGACTGGTTCGAAATGGGCGTGCACCTACCGCAGGCCGAACAACTTGGCCGCATGGGCGAGAAGCGCGGGATCGAGCGCCTGCCTGATTTTCCTCGGGCGCAGAGCTTCGCGCGCCAACCCTATGCCCCAAAACGGATCCGCCCGCGCTCTATCGTCGATGGCACCATGCCGACCGAGGTGCGCTCGCAAATCCTCGAATTCATCAAGAACGACGACCCCACGAGCGCCCACGCTCTTCTAACGCAGGTAGACGAACAGCTTAGCCCCGAAGCGCGCGCCGAATGGCGCCAGCGTGTCGCGTGGAGCTATTACATCGAGAACAACGATGCCGCCGCGCTCGATCTGGCGAGCACGGTGTCGCAAGGCCAAGGCGACTGGGTTGCCGAGGGTGAATGGGTCGCGGGGCTGGCCGCCTGGCGTCTGGGGGATTGTTCGCAGGCCGCCGAGGCGTTCGAGCGATCCGCGCGCCGATCGGCCAATGTCGAACTGACCGCCGCCGCCCATTACTGGGCGCACCGTTCGCAGGTCCGCTGCCGCGAGCCGGGCAAGGCGCAGGACCACCTCCAGCGCGCAGCCCGTTTTGACGAGACGCTTTACGGCATGCTTGCCGCCGACCAGCTCGGCATCGAGTTGCCGCAGGCGCAAGCGCCGCAGCCCTTTACCAAAAACGACTGGCGCGAGATCAGCGACATCCACAATGTTCGCATCGCCGCCGCGCTGGTCGAGATCGGTCGTCCGGGTCTGGCCGATGAGGTGCTTCGCCATCAGGCCCGCGTCGGAAACCCGCGCGATTACGAGCCGCTGGCGCGCTTTGCCCGCGAGCTCGGCCTTCCGGCAACGCAGCTCTTCATGGCCCATAACGCGCCTTATGGAATGCGGAGCGACGCGGCCCTGCGGTTCCCGGTCGCGCGCTGGCAACCGAGCGACGGATGGAAGGTCGACCCCGCCCTCGCCTTCGCGCACGCTTTGCAGGAATCGAACTTCCGCACCGCCGCCGTCAGTCCCGCTAATGCACGCGGCCTGATGCAGATCACCCCGATCACAGTGCGCCAGCACGCCCCACGCCTCAATATGAGCGCGAGCTACGTCAATCTGAACGACCCCGAGGTCAATCTCGCCTTCGGCCAGCGCAATCTCGAAATGCTGCGCGACAGCGCCGCGACCGAGGGCAAGCTCCCCAAGATCATGGCGGCTTACAATGCCGGGCTGACCCCGATCACGCGCTGGAATTACGAGATCAACGACCAGAACGATCCGCTGCTCTACATGGAGTCGATCCCGTACTGGGAGACGCGCGGCTATGTCGCGATCGTGATGCGCAATTACTGGATGTACGAGCGCGCGGCAGGCGTGCCCAGCCCGAGCAGGCGCGCCTTGGCACAGGGTCACTGGCCGAGCTTCCCAGACATGGCTAGAACAAGGTCGGCCTTTCTGGATCGGTAAGGGGAAAAGTGCATGGCGATCGACGAGAGCAGAACCTTCGCGCCGATCAACATCGCGATCCTGACCGTATCGGATACGCGAACCGCAGCCGACGACACCTCGGGCGATATCCTCGCCGCGCGGGTAAAGGATGCAGGCCACCATCTCGCCGCGCGGACCATCGTCAAGGACGATGCGGCGCTGCTCGCAACCCAGTTCAACAACTGGATCGACGACTCGCAAATCGACGCGATTGTCAGCACAGGTGGCACCGGCCTCACCGGCCGCGACGTGACCCCCGAAGCGCTGTCGCGGATCGACGGAGGGCGAGACATTCCCGGTTTCGGCGAACTGTTCCGCTGGCTCAGCTTCAAGACCATCGGCACCAGCACGGTCCAGTCTCGCGCCTGCGCTATCGTCGCGCGGGGGACCTATATCTTCGCCCTTCCCGGCTCGAACGGTGCGGTGAGAGACGGTTGGGACGGCATTCTCGCCGAACAGCTCGACAACCGAAACCGGCCTTGCAACTTCGTAGAGCTGATGCCTCGCCTCAAAGAGAAATAGCCCTTTCCGAATCCACTTGTTCCTATTATGTTCTTCTATGTGAGGGCGAAGGAGCATCCCGATTTTCAGGCTGGCCGCGGTGCGGCATCGGCCAACGTGCCGACCCGTTTCGGCCTCGCCACGCGCGAAACCGATGCCGACTGGCGCGATCACGTCGAGGCGCTCGATGGTCCGCCTGTGAAACTGCGCACCGAAGTGACCGAAGAGCGCCCGAAGACCATCCTCAGCTTCAACAAATCGCCCGATGTCCCTTTCGACCGCTCGATCAACGCGTATCGCGGCTGCGAGCACGGCTGCGTCTACTGCTTCGCGCGGCCGACCCATGCCTATCACGACCTCTCGCCCGGGCTCGATTTCGAGACCAAGCTGTTCGCCAAGCCCAATGCCGCAGACTTGCTGCGCAAAACGCTCGCCAAGCCGAAATATCGCCCCGCCCCGATAGCGATGGGGACCAACACCGATCCCTACCAGCCCATCGAGCGCAGATACCGCATCACGCGCTCGGTGCTCGAAGTGTGCCTGGAGGCGCGTCATCCGGTGACGATCACGACCAAGTCCGACCGCGTCGTGCAGGATATCGACCTGCTCGAAGAGATGGCGCGGCTCGATCTCGTCGCGGTCGCAGTATCGGTGACGACGCTCGACCCGGTGCTGTCAGGCAAGCTCGAACCGCGCTGCGCCGCCCCTGTCAAGCGCATCGCAGCGCTCGGTAAGCTGGTCGAGGCGGGAGTGCCGGTGCATAGCTCGGTCTCCCCCATCATACCTGCGATCACCGATGAGTTCATGGAGGGTATAGTCGAGCGTGTCGGTGCGCTGGGCGTGAAGAGCGCGGGCTGGATACCGCTGCGCCTGCCGCACGAGGTCGCGCCGCTGTTCCGCGAGTGGCTCGACGTCCACTACCCCGATCGCGCGGGCAAGGTGATGAGCATCGTCCGCTCGATCCGCGACGGGCGTGAGAACGATCCCAACTTCTTCAGCCGGATGAACCCCAAGGGCGTGTGGGCGGACCTATTCCGCGCTCGCTTTCGTGTTGCGTGCAAGAAGGCGGGGATCGGGAAAGCGAAGTTCGAGCTCGATTGCTCGAAGTTCAGACCGCCCGAAGTGGGTGGGCAGATGAGGCTTCTGTGATATCGTCTTGCGATGGACAGCTCGGATTTCGGCAAAGAAGTTCTGGACGACTTAGCCTTAATGGCTTCAGGCGAAGCATCCAAAGCTGGGGTATATGGCGACCCAGGCGCCGAGGAAATCATTTGGTGGTCAAAAAAGCTGAGCGTCGAACCAGAAGTCATTTTGAATGAAACCGCGAAGCGTTTGGCTCAAGGATACGTAGACGGCGAGCTTGATTGGGAATTTTGTGATTGGGTTGCAAACAAGTTCCTGTTTTCAGGTGTGACAGAACTCTCGCTCAAGAACACTTCCGAGAAGCAGCTTTGGTGGCAAGTCTTCTTAGAGTTCGACGCCAGCGAGATCTCGCCAAGTCCCGAACCGGCACTCACAACCGAGCTAAGATCACTTCTACGTGGACGGTAGTTTCATGTGGCGCGTCACTCCTGCCCAAGTTCCGCAAGCAGCCCCGTAAACCACGGCGCGGAGACGTCGAACGCCTTCCCGCCCTTGATCCGGTCGAATTCGATCACCCGTAATTCGCCGCCGCGATCTTCGTCCTGTCCGACAACGCCCGAATGGCCGCCTAGCGCCGCCTCCACCGCATGCTCGGTGCAGGCGCGGATCAGGTCGAGATCGGCAGCGTTAGCGGGGGCTGAGCGCGAAAAATAGCCGCTTTTCTGGACCAGCACTTTTTCCGCGCCCAATTCGCTTGCAAAGCGATCCGCGAACCATTTGCCCGGATTAATCTTGTCGAGCTTCACATGGCCGAAGGCATCGCGCGGCACTTCTTCGCCCGCTTCCTCCATCACCGAGACGATCTCGCGCGAGCCTGCGCCTTCGGAAATGAAGAGATTTACCCCGTCCTGCTCGTCCATGATCGCAGAGAGCCGATCAACCTCGCGTGTCAGCTCAAATGAGCGTTCGGGCACATAGACACCGTGCACGTCCCAGCGCGCTGCGGCATTGTCGACCCACTCGGCGAACGGCGCGGTCTTGACCCATTCATGGTGCGCATGTGCGGTCGCCGCGGTCAGCCATCCGCAATTGCGCCCCATGACCTCGTGCACGATGAGCATGCGCGGATTGGCCGAATGTTCGGCGATGATGTTGCGGGCAAAGATCGCACCCTGCTCCGCAGCCGTCCACGCGCCGAGCGTTTGGCGGATCGGAATCACGTCGTTGTCGATCGTCTTGGGCAGGCCAACCACGGTCAGAGGATAGCCGTTTGCATGAAGGTAAGCTGCAAGATCAGCAGCGGCGGTATTGGTGTCGTCGCCGCCGATCGTGTGGAGGATATCGACCCCGTCGCGGGTCAGCTGCTCCGCTGCAACCTTGAGCGGGTCTTCGCCCGGCTGGACAAGTCCGCGCTTCTCGCAATCCTCTACATTGGTAAGCTTCACGCGGCTGTTTCCGATTGGACTTCCGCCGAAAGCGTGGAGCCGCCCCGCATCGGCACGGACCTGCGGAGACGCCTCGACCCAATTGCCGGTCAACAGCCCCGCATAGCCATTACGATAGGCGATGATGCGAATGTCGGGCGCGACCGCAGTGTAGCACTCGATCAGTCCGCCAACGGCAGAGCTCAGGCACGGCGCAAGACCGCCTGCGGTGAGCATGGCAACGGTTTTCACTGGCATGAGCGTATCATGCGCTTTTGGAGATGCTTTCGCCAGCGCAGGCGCGAAGGCATACGTATGCCGCTCAGCCGAAGCCGCCCGCCGCCTCGCCGGGCTTGAAGCGGATGAGGCGGCTGTCGGTCAGCGCAGCGGTGCGGTTCACGACCGCCTTTTGGTACTCGGGGTCCTTGATCATCTCGAAGAACGCGCCGCTGTTGGGGTATTGCGCGACGAAGCCGTCGTGCCAGATCTTGTCATCTGGCCCGGTGACCATCGTCTGGAACGCGCCGCGCCACACGATCGAACCACCGACGCGGGCGAAGATCGGCCCCGAAGTCTTGCCATATTCCTCGTAGGCGCGCCTGCCCGACCAGCCATTGCCGTGGTGCTCGTGCCCTTCGGGATATTCCGCGAGATCGCGGTAGAGCAGCAGGTTGAGCATGTGGATCGGCTCGTCGCGCGGCAAGTCCTTGAACGCCTGGAAATTGGCGGGCGACGGATCGATATAGACCTCGCTCATTCCGCCGCCTCCAGTTTGTAGTCGGCGAAGCGGTCACGCAGGTCCTTCTTGGAAATCTTCCCCGTAGCGGTGTGCGGAATGTCGTCGACGAATTCGACGGCATCGGGCAGCCACCACTTGGCCACCTGCGGCTTCAGATGTTCGATGATTTCTTCCGCAGTCACCTCCGCGCCCTCTTTCTTGACGACGAACAGGACCGGGCGCTCGTCCCATTTGGGGTGCGGCATGCCGACACAGGCGGCCTCGGCAACGGCGGGGTGACCGACGGCGGCGTTTTCGAGCTCGACCGAACTGATCCATTCGCCGCCCGACTTGATCACGTCCTTGGTCCGGTCGGTCAGTTGCAGCGTCCCGTCGGGATGGATGATGCCGACATCGCCGGTGTCGAACCAGCCTTCGTTGTTCACCGCGTCCTCTTCGGCCTTGAAGTAGCGCTTGATGATCCACGGCCCGCGAATCTGGAGCGCGCCGGATGTCTTGCCGTCACGCGGCAGCTCGGTGACCATGTCGTCGAGATCGACCGTGCGCAATTCGACACCGAAGATCGGGCGACCCTGCATCGCGGTCTTGTCGACCTTCTCCTCGAAGCTGAGCTCGTCCCAGTCCCAGGTCGGACCGCCGACCGTGCCGATGGGGCTGGTCTCGGTCATGCCCCAGGCGTGCTGGACGCGCGTTCCGTTCTTCATCAACCGCTCGATCATGAAACGCGGGCAGGCCGATCCACCGATCGTTGCGGCCTTGAGCGGCGGCAAATCGAGATTGTTCGCGTCGCAATACTGGAAATGCGCCA